>JAEUNQ010000282.1 GCA_016790365.1 Thauera sp.
CCGCCCAATGGAACTGGCCTTCGTACAGGGTGAATGCGCGGGTGAACTTCACCTGATCGCGGTACAGGTAGAGGTAGTAGTTGGCCGGCTTCTCATCCATGCAGAACATCTTGATGTCGCCGTCCCGCGCCGCAGCCAGGAGCGCCTCGTAGCTCGCATAGGGAACCAGATTGGTGACACCGAGCGTGGTCAGCCTGTCGATGCAGGCATCCCCCCTTTGCACCGCAACAGCGAAGCCATGCATGGATTCGGCGTCGACAATCCCGTTGATCGAAGGATCGACAAAGATCGACACCGGCAGCGTGGCGTAGGGCTGGGAGAAGTCGTAGAGCTGCTCGCGGACCGGTGTGCGGAAGATCATGTCGATCACGTCGGCACGGCCGTCGAGGATGGCCCGCTGCGCGTCCGCCCACTGCATGGCCCGGAAATCGACCGAGGCGCCGGTCTTCTCCTCCCACAACTTCCACAGATCGACGACATACCCCTGCGGGTTTCCGTCCGGACCGGGAAACACGTATGGGGGATAGTTGTTGTCGGTGACCACCCGCAGCTTGCCACCGTCAGCGAGGACGCCGAACGACCACGTCGCGAGCGCCACGGCGAGCAACCGGGCAAGACTTCTTCCAAGAAAAAACGTACGCACCGAAACCATCCCTTCCTCCAAGGCGAGTGCCCGATGAGCCTGGAAGCTCCAACCTCGACACGCCGTCCTCAGCAAGGACCTCATAATAAATTTCTTAGCATCTATCTAAAAATACTATTTTTGAGCAATTGCAACAAAATTCACAGGGAATCGAAGCGTCGCGGCCTACGGATGCGAACCAAGGCTGGGACGGCAGGAGGCGTGAATGCTGGGTGTCGCGTGCCGCGATCGTAAGCTGCATCCGGCTGGCTGCCCGTTCACTGGCGGCCGGCTTGGGCATCCAATGCGGCTGTCCGCGCCCACCCCGCCCTTTCCCTCATGGCGACTCCACCAGGCTCCCCACGTTCTCCGCGCGCTCGACCGAGCGCATACACCGATACAAACAACCGCCCTCCTCACCGATTCACCCACCCCCCGCACAGCGGAAACACCTGCCCCACGAAGCAGTTCGCAGCCTCGCTGCACAGATAGACGGCGAAGCCCGCGTCCTCCTCCGCCGAGACCAGCCGTCCCAGCGGCACCTGCCACTTCAAGCGGTCCTTGAACGCCTGCGTGGCCTGGACCTCGGGCGGGAAGTAGGTGGGGTTCTCCACGAAGTTCTGCGCGATGGCGTTGACCTGGATGCCATGCGGTGCCACCTCGACCCCCACGGCCTGGATGTAGGCCAGCTGCGCGCCGCGCGCGGCGGCGTAGCTCGAGCGCAGGGCCATGCCGCGCAATGCGGAGGCGCTGCCCATCAGCAGGATCTTGCCCGCCTTGCGCTCGATCATCTGCGGCAGGACGGCGGCGACCATCTCCCGCATGGGGTGGACCAGGGCGGCGAAGGTGGCCTCCCACTCGTCGTCCGACACCTGTTGGGCGAGCGTGCTCGGCGCCGCGATGGCAAGGTTGAGGACGAGGGCGTCGATGCGGCCGGCCGACTCGATGACGGTACGCCCGCTCCCCGGCTCCCGTGGTGCGCTTCGATCCGCGATGAGCTCGGCGCCCGCCGCGGCGAAGGCCGCGCACAGTGCCGGGCCCATGAAATCGTCGGCTTGGGTGACCAGCACCCTGCGGCCGGTCAATGAAATGGCATGCATGTCGCGTCTCCTCGATCGTGGCGCCCCTGCATCCCATCGTAGGATGAAGACGTCTAAACTGCATCGGCAGGGATCGATTTCGCACAGGCTCACGACACCGGCCACTTCTTCGACACTCCGGACGAGGTTCTGCACGATGCCCAGGATCGAGCCGTTTGAAGCGCATGCAGCGCGCTACGACGCGTGGTTCGAGCGCCACCAGGCTGCTTATGTCTCCGAACTGCTGACCTTGCGACCCTTTGTCCCGCTGAGCGGGCGCGGCGTGGAGATCGGCGTCGGCGGCGGGCGCTTCGCCGCGCCGCTGGGGGTGCAGGCAGGGATCGATCCGTCGGCGTCGATGCTGGCGCGCGCCCATGCGCGCGGCGTCGAGGTCGTCGAGGGCACGGCCGAGCATCTGCCTTTCGCCGACGACAGCTTCGACCATGCGCTCGTCGTCACCACCTTGTGCTTCGTCGACTCGCCCGCGGCGATGCTGGCCGAGGCGCGGCGGGTGCTGAAGCCGGGCGGCACCCTGGTGATCGGCTTCATCGACCGGGACAGCCCCATCGGCCGCGACTACGACTTGCACCGCGAGGCCAGCGTGTTCTATCGCGATGCGCGCTTCCATTCGGCGGCCGAAGTCGAGCGGCTGGTGCTCGACAGGGGCTTTTCCATACGGTCGTGGGCGCAGACGCTGGCCCGGCCGCCCTCAGAGAACGGGCACATCGAGCCGGCGCGCCCCGGTCGGGACGAAGGAGCCTTCGTGGTCGTCCAGGCGGTCAGCGACAAGCCTGCGCGCTGACCGCCGCGGAGCCGACGCACGCGGAGGTCGCCGCGGGCACCCGGACGGCATCCTCGCCCGGGCGGAGCCCCCGCGGTCAGGTCAGAGCATGAACATCAGCTTCGCGAGCAACACGATCCCGAGGCCGAATCCGAGCGCGAGATAATGCACCACCTCGAAGCGGTCGATGCGGAAGTCCTCCGGGCCGCCGGTAACGATCAGGAAGTGCCTGAAGTGGCCGGCCGCGCTGCGGCTGCGCGGCTGCATGAACAGGAACGGCGAGGTCGCGAAGATGGTCAGCAAGCCGAGCGCCATCGTCATCTTTGCCGTCAGCAGCATGCCGAAGCTCGTGGAGATGAAGGCCCCGAAACCGCCGAAGCTCTCCACGTAGCCGAAATACATGTAGAAGCCGGTGACGTAGAGCGGGATCACGGCGAGCGGATAGGTGCGGCGGATGCGGCGGAAGAGGTAGAACTCGACGCGCTGGAACACCTCGTCGCCGATCAGCTTGCGAACCGGCTCGAGGATGAGGACCTCCATCGCGACCGCGCCGACGAAGAGGATTGCGCAAAGCAGGTGAAAGAGGACGACGACCTGATGATCCATGATGGGCTCCCCGAGTTGGGCTATTTCATAATGCGAACAGTTCGCATTTTCGCTTATTAGCACTTGTTGATGGATTGATCCGGGTCAAGACACTCGATCGGTCGTCGCCGATGGCCGCGTTGCACGACGTCCAGCGTGTCAGCCGCAGGCGCTCATGCCAGGCGAACTCCCACAGCCCTCACGACGCAGCCGCCGCAGGTAGAAGACCTCTCCAGCGTGCTCGAGCCGGTGCAGCTCGCCCGCGGCGAGCAGCTCATCCACCAGCGCCATGCTGCCGCCGCCCTTCTGAAGCAAGGCCTGGACCGCGGAGGTGCGCAGCGGATGCACGGCGCTGATCGCGAGGATCTCGGCGCGCAGGTCGCCGCCGAAGGCGAACACGTCGCCCTCGTAGGCAGTCAGCAGCTCGACCTCGATCCCCTGCTCCGTGAGCGTCCGGAACGCCCGCAGGACGAGCGCTTCATCCGGGGCGCGAACCCCAGCGACCGCAGGAAGCCGATGCGGGATCGCGAGATAGGCGCGCCCGATGCGTGTCGCCGCGATGAAGCAGCCGAGCGCCGCGATATCCTCGCATCGCACCTGGCGAAGAATCTCCTCGGGCAGGTAGAACGGGCGTGGCGTGATCTCCTGCTCCGGGGTCGGGCCGACCTGACAGTACACGCACGCATAGCTGCAGTGCTTCGGCGGGATGTTGTTGATGCCGAGGCTGCGGCCGAGCCGGCGCGACGGTACGGGGCCGAAGGCGATATCCATGATCGGGCTCCTGATCGTAGCGGTTCGAATGGAACGGAACCTGCTTAGGCTTTTCACTGTAGTTTCGTCGATCGCCGATGCAAACCACGTGCCCAGACGCGACGATGTACCGGTTCCGGCCCTTGACGCCAACGGTCGCACTGCAACGAGAACCGCGGGTCGTCGCCCGCAAACGGCCACGTCGAGGATCACTTCCGCCGGCGGCGCCGAAAATGTCAGTCCCTCTGGCACAAAATGCGCCGCATTGCTGCCACGAGCGGCAGCCGTGGCAGTTAGAGGAGGACTGATGTGGAAGACGAAACCGGCTTCGCCTTGCAGCCCGTTCTCCTGGCTCGCGGCGCCTGACAGGAGACAGGCACTGCCAGCATCGATGCATGACGAATCCGTACGCCCGTGCAGGCAGTCCGTCCATTTGCACACATATTTTTGGATTGACCTCTGCGCTGCGCGGGCATACGGTATAAGCGGTGACTGATAAAGCACCATTCCAACCGTGGAAGTCCCGTCATTGCTCCACCGCGCAAGCACATGGAGCCATGTCCCTCTTCCACAAGACACGGAGGCCAACATGGAAGAGCAGGAAGCATCATGCTCGCGCGTCTCGGGGGCAGTACCCGAAGCGCCCGTCGAATCGCAGCAGGCTCCACCGGAGTCCGCCGCTCACAAGGAGGTACCCAGAATGGTCGCACGCGTGGGACAGAAGGCGCCGGATTTCGCGGCACCGGCCTACTACCGCGGCGGCTTCACCAACGTGAAGCTGTCCGACTATGCCGGCAAGTGGGTGATGCTGTGCTTCTACCCCGGTGATTTCACCTTTGTCTGAGCAACAGAAGTGTCTGCGGTCGCAGCGCAATATGATGCTCTCCAGGCATTGGGTGTAGAGGTTTTCTCGGTCAGCGTGGACAGCCACTTCGTCCACAAGATCTGGAACGACGAGGAGCTGTCGAAGATGGTCGACGGCGGCGTGCGTTTCCACATGCTGTCCGATCAGGCAGGCAACATCGGGCGCGCCTACGGCGTCTATGACGATCAGCAGGGTATCGAACTGCGTGGCCGCTTCATCATCGACCCCGATGGTGTGGTGCAGGCCATGGAGGTGATGACCCCGCCCGTCGGACGCAAGCTCGCCGAGACGGTCAGGCAGGTGCAGGCCTTCCAGCACGTCCGCGCGACGGGCGGCAAGGAGGCGACACCGGCCGGCTGGGAGCCCGGGAAACCGACGCTCAAGCCGGGGCCGGATCTGGTCGGCAAGGTGTGGAAGGTGTGGAACCCGTCGATGGAGTGATCCGTCGCGGGAAAGCCCGAGAACCCCGCCCGCGTGGCGGGGTTCTGCTTTCAGGCCCCGCTGTCCTGGCTCAATCCGTTTCCAGCGTATTCAAGCTTCACGGCTTGCACCCGATCCGACGCCGCACGATTTCATGACAAGCACGAACCTGGCCTCCCTCCCCGCAGTCGATCGCCTGCTCGCCGAGCCGGCGCTGGTCTCGCACACCGCCCTGCACGGGCGTCGCGTCGTCACCGACGCCGTCCGCGACGAGCTCGCGGCCACCCGTGGGGCCGTGCGCAACGGCGCCCCGCTGCCCGAGCGCAACGCGCTGCTCGCCGCGATCGAAGCTCGCATCGACAGCGTCTGCCGGCCGAAGCTGCGTCCGGTGTTCAACCTCACCGGCACCGTGCTGCACACCAACCTCGGCCGTGCGACGCTGCCCGAAGAGGCGATCGCCGCGATGGTCGAGGCCGCGCGCCACCCCTGCGCGCTCGAATACGACCTCGAATCGGGCGGACGCGGCGACCGCGACGACCTGGTCTCCGAGCTCGTCGCCGAGCTGACCGGCGCCGAGGCCGCGACCGTGGTGAACAACAACGCGGCAGCGGTCTTCCTGCTGCTCAACACGCTGGCACAGCGCAAGGAGGTCGTCGTCTCGCGCGGGGAGCTGGTCGAGATCGGTGGCGCCTTCCGCGTGCCCGACATCATGAAGCGCGCCGGCGCGAAGCTCGTCGAGGTGGGCTGCACCAACCGCACCCACGCCCGCGACTACGAGGACGCGATCGGCCCGCGCACCGCGATGCTGATGAAGGTGCACACGAGCAACTACGCGGTCGAGGGCTTCACCAAGGTCGTGCCGCAGGCCGAGATCGCCGCCATCGCCCACGCCCGCGGCCTGCCCTTCGTCGAGGACCTCGGCTCAGGCACGCTCACCGGGCTGGAGGCCTGGGGCCTGCCGCACGAGCCCACCCCGCGCGAGGCGATCGTCGCCGGCGCCGACCTCGTCACCTTCTCCGGCGACAAGCTGCTCGGCGGCCCGCAGGCCGGCATCCTCGCCGGCCACCGCGAGCTGATCGCGAAGATCAAGAAGAACCCGCTCCAGCGCGTGCTGCGCGTGGGCAAGATCACGCTCGCCGGCCTGGAGGCGGTGCTGCGCCTGTACCGCGACCCCGACCGCCTGCCCGAGCGCCTCGAGACCCTGCGCCTGCTCACCCGGCCACAGGCCGAGATCCTCGCCCAGGCCGAGCGTCTGCAGCCGGCGCTGGCGCGTGCGCTCGCCGACTGGCCGCTGACGGTCGGCGTCGAGCCGATGCGCTCGCAGATCGGCTCGGGCAGCCTGCCGGTCGACCGCCAGCCCTCCGCCGGGCTGGTGTGCCGTCCGCAAAAGAAGGGCGGCGTGCTCAACCGGCTCGAGAAGGCGCTGCGCGATCTGCCGGTGCCGGTGATCGGCCGCATCGCCGACAACGCGCTGTGGCTCGACCTGCGCTGCCTGCGCAGCGAGGACGAGGCCCGCCTCGCGACCCAGCTCGTGCAGCTCGCTCCCGCGGCGCGCACCGCCGCCCGATGAACCAGGAGAGCGCACCAGCATGCTGATCGGCACCGCCGGCCACATCGACCATGGCAAGACCACGCTGATCCGCGCGCTCACCGGCGTGGACACGACCCACCTGCCCGAGGAGAAGGCGCGCGGCATCACCATCGAGCTCGGCTATGCGTTTGCGGCGATCGACGGCGATGTGACCCGTGGCGACCCGGCCGCCGCCGCGCGCACCCTCGGCTTCATCGACGTGCCTGGTCATGAGCGCTTCGTGCCGACCATGCTGATGGGCGCCGCGGGCATCGACTACGCCCTGCTCGTGGTTGCCGCCGACGACGGCGTGATGCCACAGACCCGCGAGCACCTCGCCATCCTTCACCTGCTCGGCATCGCACGCGGCGCGGTGGCGCTGACCAAGTGCGACCGCGTCGAGCCGGCTCGTATTGCCGAGGTGCAGGCAGACATCGCGGAACTGCTGGCATCGACCGCCCTCGCCGGCAGCCCGGTCTTTCCGATCTCGGCGATCACCGGCGACGGCATCGATGCGCTGCGCGCCCACCTGCTGGCGATCGCGCGGGACGAAGACGCCTGCCCACCCGACGCCGGCTTCCGGCTCGTCGCCGACCGCCGCTTCGCGCTCGCCGGCGCCGGCACGATCGTCACGGGCACGGTGCGCTCGGGCGTGGTCGGGGTGGGCGACACCCTGCTGCTGGCGCGCCCCGAGGGTTTTCGCCGCGAGGTGCGCGTGCGCGGCCTGCGCGCAAACAACCGCAAGGCAGACACCGCCGGCGCGGGCAGCCGCTGCGCGGTCAACCTCGGTGGCATCGACTTCGGCGAGATCGAGCGCGGCGACTGGCTGCTCCACCCCGCCCTCGCGCGCCCGACCGAGCGCCTCGATCTGCGCCTGGAGCTGCTGGCGGATGCGCCACGCAAGCTCGGCCAGTGGGCCAGCGTCACCCTGCACCACGCCGGCGGGCATGCGATGGCACGCCTGGTGCTGCTGGACGACGCACTGGAGGCCGGCGGGCTCGCCCCGGGCGCTTCGGCGCTGGTGCAGGCGGTGCTCGACCGCCCGGTGTTCGCCTGCTGCGGTGACCGCATCGTCATCCGCGACGCCGCCGGCCGCGAGACCCTGGGCGGCGGCCGCGTCCTCGACCCTTTCCCGCCCTCGCGCCACCGTCGGCGCCCGGACCGCCTCGCGCTGCTCGCCGTCCTCGAACGACCCGACCCGGCCGAGCGCCTTGCGGGCCTGGTTGCGAGCGCGCCGCTCGGGCTCGAGCTCGACGAGCTCGCCGCCGCGCACAACCTGCCCGAGGGCCGCTGGCAGGTCTTGCTGCCGCAGGCGCACCACCTGCAAGGCAAGACCGGCGG
Source organism: Thauera sp. (assembly GCA_016790365.1). Lineage (GTDB taxonomy): Bacteria > Pseudomonadota > Gammaproteobacteria > Burkholderiales > Rhodocyclaceae > Thauera. Next base: position 8,014 of record JAEUNQ010000282.1, read on the forward strand.
ACGCGTGTTCTCGGCGGCCGCATGGGCTGCGCTCGGTGAGGCCGTGCTGGCACGGCTGGCCGCGCACCACGAGGCCTTTGCCGACGAACCCGGCGTCGAGCGCGAGCGCCTGCGCCGCATGTGCGCCCCCCGGCTGCCCGCGCCGGCCTTCCTCGCCCGCCTCGAGGCGCTGCTGGCGGAGGGCCGCATCGCCCGCGCCGGTGCGGCCTGGCACTTGCCCTCGCACACGGTGGAGCTGGACCCCGCAGACCGTCGGCGCGCCGATGCGCTGCTCGCGCGGCTCGCCGAGGGCGCCTACGACCCGCCCTGGGTTCGCGACCTGGCCGAAGCCTGCGAGATCCCCGAGGCCGAGGTGCGCAGCCTGCTGCGCCGCGTCGCGATGTGCGGCGAGGTGTTCCAGGTCGTGCGCGACCTCTTCTATCCGCGCGCCACGGTGGCCCGCCTGGTCGGCATCGTCGCGGAGCTGGCCGAGCGCAACGAGGGCCGCGTGCGGGCGGCGGATTTCCGCGACCTCATCGGCGGCGGACGCAAGCGCTCCATCCAGATCCTCGAGTTCTTCGACCGCGTCGGCTTTACGCGTCGCATCGGCGCAGGCCATGGGCTGGCCCACACCCTTCGAGGCGAAGCGCCCGTTTCGGGCGAAAACCAGGAGGAGCGAGTTACAATCGCGCCTCCATAGGAAGAGAGGCGTTCCCCGGTGGGGCGACTGGTCTTCAAAACCAGGTGGGGCCGTCAGCCGGTCCCAGGTGGGTTCGACTCCCATTCTCTTCCGCCAGCGCCAAGGCGCGGGTCGCAACGACCCGCCAGAGGTGGCAGTACGTGGCAGCCATTGGCAGCAGTGATGTGGCCATCCGCTGCGACATCGAGCCGCACTTGCCCGCCTGCTGCGTAGCCTGACTTACTTGGCGCGCTGTTTGCTTGTATCCGTTCGCAGCGCGCCCCCGCCGGCGAGGGCTGGCGGGCTCTTCCTGCTCGTAGCGGGAAAATTGCTGGCTTAAATATTAGTATTTGTTTATCTTCTGAAGAATATAAATGCCGCCGAGCGCACCGCACTTGCCCGTGCGCAATGCCAGCGCCCAGTTTCAACCACCTTCCGCAGGCGGGCGGCCACCCCTCGCAAGGCAACCGGAACCAAGCCCGATGACCCACCGCAAGATCCTCTACTGGCTCGCCTTCTCCGACGGCCTCGCGCTGCTCGCCCTCGTCTTCGTCGCGGTGCCGTTCAAGTACCTGCTCGACCAGCCGCTCGGCGTCAAGGTACTGGGCCCGCTGCACGGAACGCTCTTCCTGTCGCTGGCAGTCACCACGCTGGCTGCGCTCGGACGCGGGCTGCTGCGGCCCGGGCTGGCAATGATGCTGATCGTCGGAGCCTTCCTGCCGCTGGGCGCCTTCCTCGCCGACTACAAGCTGCGCCAGGCCTACCCGGAATTGCAAGCCTGATTCCCGTTCGTCCTCCCTTCTCTGCCCTCAGGAGCATTGCCATGAAGAAAACCCTCGTCGCCCTCGCCATCGCCCTTGGCTCCACCACGGCCTTCGCCGACAAGCAGGCCGTCACCGTCGTCCTCAACGCCCAGAGCCCGATGACCCAGGGCATGGCCATGGTGCTGGCCAACCAGATGCAGGAACAGGGCGCGCAGGTCGACATCCTGCTGTGCGACCACGCCGGCGACCTCGCGCTCAAGGGCGCGGGCGGCGAAGCGCTCAAGCCGAACAACGTGACGCCGGCGCAACTGCTGGATGGCGCGATGAAGAAGGGCGCCACCGCTTCGGTGTGCGCGCTCTACCTGCCCAACAGCGGCAAGAAGCCCGAGGACCTGAAGGACGGCATCAAGCCCGCCAAGCCGGCGGACATGGGCGCTGCGCTGCTGGAGCCGAACCGCAAGGTCATCGGCTTCTGAATGACCGCCCTTTCTATTGCAACTTTGTTGCCTTAGGGAGGCCCGCCCCCTAGAATGCGGCGATGTCCTGCGCCGCATCCGCAGCCCGGCCCCGCGCCGGGCTGCGTGCTTTCATCCTGTCGCTTCCACTCCCCCGCCGACTCGCGCGCCGCGTCGGCGACGGAAGCACGCACGCCGCCAGGGCGCTGCTGCTCGTATGGGTGCTCGCGCTGCTCGCCCTGCAGGTCGAGGTGCATGCGCATGCACTGTCCCATCTGTCAGCGTCGACCCACGCCGCCACGAAAGCCCTTGCAGACGGCGCATCGCCGGACGAGGAAGAAGAACGCCACGCCGACGTGGTCTGCCTTGAATGCCTGGCGCTCGCCGCGCTCGATCTTCCTCCGGCTGCGCTGAAGTCCCTCACCTTCGACGATCACGGCGCCACGTCCCCGCCGGCCGCCGCCCCCCAGGCCGCGGCGGCCTGGCGCCCCCTGCGGCCGCGCTGTCGAGCGCCGCCGCCATCGGCCCTTCGCCACCTTCCCCGCTGAATCGGCCGGGTCCGTCACCCGGCATGCATGACGCCTCTCCGTCCGGTGCGCTCGCCAGGACGAAGGGCCCTCTTTGCCTTGCGCAAACCAAACACGAAGGAAGAACACCGATGTCCAGGCTTCAAACCGTACCCACCCCGCTCATGCTGAGCCTCGCCCTTGCCTTCGCGCCCGCCGCCGCGTCCGCCGACGACACGTCGCTCGCTCCGGTCACGGTCTCGGCCAGCGCGCTCGCGCTCGGCAGCGATCAGATGAGCACCCCGGCCAGCGTGCTCGCAGGCGACGAACTCGTCCGCCACCGTGCCGCGACGCTCGGCGAGACACTGTCCGGCGAACCCGGCATAGCCGCCAGCCACTTCGGCGCCGGCGCCAGCCGCCCCATCATCCGCGGCATGGATGGTCCGCGCGTCAAGCTGCTGTCGGACGGCAGCGAGATCATGGACGCATCCACGATCAGCCCCGACCATGCCGTGGCGATCGAACCGATGCTGAGCGAACAGATCGAGGTGCTGCGCGGCCCGTCCGCACTGGCCTATGGCGGCGGCGCAATCGGCGGCGTGGTGAACGTGCTCGACAAGCGTGTCCCCACCGCGGTCCCCGAGCGCGGGGCCGAAGGCAGCGTCGAGCTGCGCGCCGACAGTGTCGCCAGCGGCGTCGCCGGCGCGTTCGAAGTCACCGCGGGCAGCGGCAACCTCGCCTTCCATGCAGAGGGGCTCAAGCGCGATGCGCGCGACTACCGTGTCGGCAGCGGCTGGGACCACAGCCGGGTCGACGGCAGCTACAACCAGACCGAAACCGGCAGCCTCGGCGTTTCGCTGGTCGGCGCGCGCGGTTATCTGGGTCTGGCCTTCACCCGTCAGCAGAACGAATACGGGCTGCCCGGCCACAGCCATGAATACGAAGCGTGCCACCCGCACGGCAAGCATCTGCACTGCGGCCACCACGGCGAGGAAGACGAGCACGAGCATGAGCACGACGAACACGCCGGCACGCCCTATGTGAAGCTCGACAGCGAGCGCTGGGACCTGCGCGGCGAGCTGCTCGAGCCCTTCGCCGGTTTCACCCGCGCCCGCCTGCGTGCGTCCTACACCGACTACGGCCACGACGAGATCGAGCAAGACGAGGGGATCGACAGCGTCGGCACCCGCTTCCGTAGCAAGGCGAGCGATGCCCGCGTCGAACTCGAGCACGCGCCGCTCGGTGGCTGGCGCGGTGTGCTCGGCCTGCAGACCGGCCGCCGTGACTTCCGCGCCGACGGCGACGAAGCCTACGTGCCGCCCACCGTGACGACCCGGCACGCGGCTTTCCTGATCGAGGAATACACGCTGGCCGACTGGCGCTTCGAAGCCGGCCTGCGTCACGAATGGCAGGACATCGAGGTAGACAGCACCCAGCGCGACCGCAGCCACCGCGGCAACTCGGTGTCGCTGGGCGCGGTGTGGAGCTTGGCCCCGCAGTACAGCCTGGGCATGACGCTGTCGCGCACCCAGCGCCTGCCGACGGCCGAGGAGCTCTACGCACGCGGCCTGCACATGGCGACCAGCACCTGGGAGCGCGGCAACCCCGACCTGAAGGCGGAGACGGCCAACAACGTCGACCTGACGTTGCGCAAGCTCGCCGGCCCGACCACCTTCTCCGCCAGCGTGTTCCGCAACCGCATCGACGACTACATCCACGCCCGCACGCTCGACGCCCATGGGGACTTCCAGCTCATCGAGTACACCCAGCGCGACGCCACGTTCACCGGCATCGAGGGTGCCATCCGCCAGCAACTCGACGCCACCTTCGGCCTGACCCTGTTCGGCGACTACGTTCGCGCCCGGCTCGAGGCCGGCGACGGAGACCGCGACCTGCCGCGCATCCCGGCGCATCGCGTCGGCCTGCGGCTGGATGCGAAGTGGAACGCCTGGCGTGCCGAAGCCGAGGTCTATCGCGTCGGTCGCCAGGACGACGTCGCCGAGTTCGAGCGCGAGACGCCGGGCTACAACATGGTCAATGTTGGTGTCAGCTACAGCGGCCGCTACAACGGCGTGCCCTGGCAGGCCTACGTCAAGGGCAACAACCTCGGCGACCAACTGGCCTACGCGCACACCTCGTTCATCAAGAACGCCGCCCCGCTCGAAGGCCGCAATCTGAGTGTAGGCGTCCGGCTCTCGTTCTGATCGACCCTGGCGCCCGCGGTCCACCGTCGCCGGAGCGGGCGCCCCGTCGGCCTTGCATCGATGCAGCCTATTCAAGCCGCGGCCAAAAGCAATTGGACGTCAATTTAGCGTTTTCTTATATTCTCAACCATCTTGCCCAAGGCTACAGCCATGATCTCCCATTTGCTCGCATTCCTGATTACCGCCACCGCCGTCGGCCCCGTGCTCGCGCAGCAAACCACCCTCGATGTCGATCTCACCGGCATCCGGCATGCGAACGGTACGGTGCGCGTCGGGCTTTACCAGGACCCGAAGACCTTCCGCCAGGAAGCAAAAGCCTTTGCGATACGGGAGCTGGCGGCCACCTCGGGCACCGTTACGGTGAGCTTCGGGGCGCTTCCGCCAGGTCGCTACGCGATCATGGCTTATCACGACGAAGACGGAAACGGCGAACTCAACCGCCGCTTCGGCATGTTCCCGACCGAAGGCTACGGCTTGTCCAACGACCCGACCGTCTCCGGCCCTCCGGCCTTCGAGGACAGCGCCTTCGACGTAGGGGCCGATCCGGCCTCCATCAGCATCGCCATCCGATACTGAGCCTGCACGCCGCGGCCCTGGGCCTTCACCCGGCCGCGGCGCAAATCTCCGCGGACACACCCCGACACGGGCGTTACAATTGCAGGCTTTCAAGGCAGCAACCGGAGTCGCCTGCAATGCCCACCCAGACCGAAAACCTCAACGTCCTCGCCTTCGACCACATGCCCTCGCCGGACGAGGTGAAGGCGCGCGTGCCGCTGACCGAGCGTGCCGCGGCCGCGGTGGTCGCCGGGCGCAAGGCGGTGATGGACATCCTCGACCGCAAGGATCCGCGCGTGTTCGTGGTGGTCGGGCCGTGCTCGATCCATGACCCGGTGGCCGGGCTGGACTATGCGCGGCGGCTGAAGGCGCTCGCCGACGAGGTCTCCGACGTGCTGCTGCTGGTGATGCGGGTGTATTTCGAGAAGCCGCGCACCTCCACGGGCTGGAAGGGCTACATCAACGACCCGTTCATGGACGACTCCTTCCGCATCGACGTCGGCATGGAGCGCGCGCGCAAGTTCCTCCTCGACGTGTGCGAGCTCGGCCTGCCCACCGCCACCGAGGCGCTCGACCCGATCGCGCCGCAGTACTACGGCGACCTCATCGCCTGGACCGCGATCGGCGCGCGCACCTCCGAATCCCAGACCCACCGCGAGATGGCCTCGGGCCTGTCGACGCCGGTTGGGTTCAAGAACGCCACCGACGGCGACATGGACGTGGCGATCAACGCGATCATCTCGGCGGGCAGCCCGCACAGTTTTCTCGGCATCAACAGCCAGGGCCAGTCGGCGGTCACCCGCACGCGCGGCAACCGCTACGGCCACGTGGTGCTGCGCGGCGGCGGCGGCCGTCCCAACTACGACACGGTGTCGGTGTCGCTGGCCGAGCAGGCGCTCGCAAAGGCCAAGCTGGCGAAGAACATCGTGGTCGACTGCTCGCACGCCAACTCGTGGAAGAAGCCCGAATACCAGCCGCTGGTGATGAAGGACGTCATGCACCAGATCCGCGAGGGCAACCAGTCGATCGTCGGCCTGATGATCGAGAGCAACCTCGAGGCCGGCAACCAGCCGATCCCGGCCGACCTGTCGCAGCTTAAGTACGGCTGCTCGGTCACCGACGCCTGCGTCGACTGGGCGACGACCGAGGAGATGATCCGCAAGTCGGCCGCGGTGCTGCGCGAAGTGCTGCCCAAGCAGGAGCGGCGCGCATGAACCTGGTCGTGCTGGCCGAGGACGTCGACAGCGTCGCGCTCAAGAACGTCGCCAAGGTCGCCGAGGCGAGCGCGATCGAGCAGATCACCACGCGCTCCTTCCGCCTCGTCGGCGCGAAGCCTGCCGAAGGCCTGGTGGCGGCGTGCACGGCCGGCGGACTCGATCACGTGTGGCTGCCCGAAGGTCGCCAGCTGCGCGACTTCGGGCTCTTCGTGACCGACATGGACTCGACGCTGATCAACATCGAGTGCATCGACGAGATCGCCGACATGCAGGGCCTCAAGGGCGAGGTGGCGGCGATCACCGAGGCGGCAATGCAGGGCGAGATCGACTTCCGCGAGTCGCTGACGCGGCGGGTGGCCTTGCTCGCCGGCCTGCCCGAGAGCGCGCTCGCCGAGGTGTTCGATCACCGCCTGCAGCTCAACCCGGGCGCCGAACGTCTGCTGCAGGGCCTGCAGCGCGCAGGGATCCGCACGATGCTGGTGTCGGGCGGCTTCACGTATTTCACCGAGCGGCTCAAGTCGCGGCTGGGTTTCGACTATGCCTGGGCGAACCAGCTCGAGGTGTATGACGGGAAACTCACCGGCAAGGTGCTCGGCGACATCGTGGACGGCGAGGCCAAGGCCGCGCACCTCGAGCGCGCGCGCGACGAGTTGGGCCTCAAGCCCGAGCAGGTGATCGCTGCCGGTGACGGCGCCAACGACATCCCCATGCTGCGCGCCGCCGGCTTCGGCGTCGCCTTCCACGCCAAGCCGGTGCTGCGCGACGTCGCCCACTGCTGCCTCGACCACACGGGCCTCGACGGCATCCTCGACGTGTTCGGCCCGGGCGGAGAGTAAGCCGCATCTCAGCCTCCATTCGCGCCTGGCGGCGCTCCTACATGAAGGCTCTCCCCCTGTAGGAGCGCCGCAAGGCGCGAACACAGCCGTCGTCCCCATCGACCACGTCGATCGCCGCACCGCTCCATTCGCGGCTTGAGCCGCTCCTAGAGGGTGGCGTTTCCGGTGCTCTCCGCCTCGCTCAAGCGCCCTGCCTCCATCCTCAGCACGCGGCTGCAGCGGCGCGCGAGCGACTCGTCGTGGGTTACCAGGATCAGCGTGGTGCCCTGCTCGCGGTTGAGGGCGAACATCAGCTCGATGATCGCCCGGCCCGTCTCGGCGTCGAGGTTGCCGGTGGGCTCGTCGGCGAGCAGAACCCGCGGGTCGGGCGCGAAGGCGCGCGCGAGCGCGACGCGCTGCTGCTCACCGCCCGACAGATGCTTGGGATAATGCGTGAGCCGACTGCCCAGCCCCACGCGCTGCAGCCACTGCGTGGCGATCGCGCGCGCGTCGTCCACGCCGGCGAGCTCCAGCGGCAGCATCACGTTCTCCAGCGCGGTGAGCGCCGGCAGCAGCTGGAAGGACTGGAACACGAAGCCGATCGACTCGCCGCGCAGCGCCGCGCGCGCGTCCTCATCGAGCGCGAAGAGGTCGCGCCCCTGCACCCGCACCGTGCCACTCGCGGGAACGTCCAGCCCGGCGAGCAATCCCAGCAGGGTCGATTTGCCGGAGCCGGACGCGCCGACGATCGCCACCGACTCGCCCGCGCCCACGGCAAAGCGGATGTCCTGCAGAATCTGCAGGTCGCCCTGGCCGTCGGCCAGCGTGACCTGCTTGCACAGGTCATCGACCTCGATGACCGGATTGGAGAGCTCGATGCCCTTGCGTTTCATCATTCCCTTCGTCTTCATGTTCTTCTTGTCCGCGCTCGCCCGCGCCGACACGATCCTCGTCTGGGGCGACAGCCTGTCGGCCGGCTACGGCCTCGAGCAGGGCCAGGAGTGGCCCGCCCTGTTGCAGACGCGTCTGCAGGCCGAAGGGTTCCGCCATGTCGTCGTCAACGCGAGTGTATCCGGCGAGACCTCGTCGGGTGGCCGCACCCGCCTGCCCGCCGCGCTCGCCGAACACTCGCCCACGCTGGTGATCCTGGAGCTCGGCGCCAACGACGGCCTGCGCGGTCTCAAGCCGCAGCTGCTCGCCGACAACCTGGGCGCGATGATCGATGCCGCGCACGAGACGGGCGCGCGCGTGCTGCTCGTGGGGATGCGCATGCCACCGAACTACGGCCCAGCCTACACGCGGCGCTTCGCGGAGGTCTTCGCCGACGTGGCCGAGGCGAAGAAGGTGCCGCTCGTGCCCTTCCTCATGGACGGCTTCGCCGACCGGCCGGAGCTTTTCCTCGCCGATGGCATCCACCCCGCAGCCGAGGCGCAGCCGCGCATCGTCGACACCGTTTGGGCCGGCCTGCATCCGCTGCTGGCCAGCGACGGAAGGAAGTCGGCACGCAGATGAAGCGCGCCCCGCGCCTTGTAGGAGCGCCGGCAGGCGCGAATTCGGCGGCGATGGTCGGCACGCGCGTCGAATGCGGGACCGCCCGTTCGCGGCTGCCGCCGCGCCTACAAGTACATCAGCCGAAGACGACGCGGGCCGGGCCCGACCTCATCTCGCCGACAATGGTCCCGACCTCGCCCTGTTCGGCGCGCACCGCGGCCTGCACGGCCTCGACGGCCTCAGGCGCGCAGGCGATCAACAGCCCGCCGGAGGTCTGCGGGTCGGTCACCAGCTTGCGCTGCCACTCCGGCGCATCCGCCGCCAGCTCGACGCTGGCCCCGTAGCTCGCCCAGTTGCGCGTCGAGGCGCCCGTGGCGACGCCGTCCTGTACCAGGGCGCGCGCCTCCTCGATGACCGGCAACGCATCGAAACGCACCGCACCGGTCAGCGACGCACCGCGACACATCTCCAGCAGATGCCCGGCGAGGCCGAAGCCGGTGACATCGGTCACCGCGTGCACGCCCTCGATGTCGGCGAGCTGGGCGCCGACACGGTTGAGCGTGGTCGTCCACCGGATCATCTGCGCGTAGCCATCTTCCGACAGCCGCCCCTTCTTTAGCCCCGCCGACAGGATGCCGATGCCCAGCGGCTTGGTGAGGATGAGCACGTCACCCGCCTTGGCACCCGCGTTGGTGCGCACCCGCGCGGGGTCGACCACACCGAGCCCGACCAGGCCGTAGATCGGCTCGAGCACGTCGATCGAGTGTCCGCCGGCGATCGGGATGCCCGCGTCGCGGCAGACCTCGGCGCCGCCCTTGAGGATCTCGCCGATCACCTCCGGCGGCAGCTTGTCGAGCGGCATGCCGACGATCGCGAGCGCCAGGATCGGCGTGGCACCCATCGCATACACGTCGGAGAGCGCGTTGGTGGCGGCGATGCGGCCGAAGTCGCGCGCGTTGTCGACGATCGGCGTAAAGAAGTCGGTGGTGGCAACGATGGCCTGGCGATCGTTGAGCTTGTACACCGCGGCGTCGTCGGCGGTATCGGTACCCACCAGCAGCTCGGGCGGGACGAGGCCGGCGGGCATCGTGGCGAGAAGCTCGGAGAGCACGGCGGGGGCGATTTTGCAGCCGCAGCCGCCGCCGTGGGAGAATTCGGTCAGTCTGATTTCGTTCATGTTTCCGGGAGAGAAAGCGACGCGCGGCGCAAGTGGGCGCCGCGCGTCGTGTCAACATCATGCAAAAAG
>JAEUNQ010000201.1 GCA_016790365.1 Thauera sp.
GTGCTGGTGCTCGAGCCCTGGGCGATGGGCGGCAGCGCCTTCAGCAACCTGCTCGCGGTCGCCGGCGGGGTGACCTGGGCGGCGGCCTCGGTGCAGGCCAAGCGCATGCGCCGCACGCACGACTTCGACCTGCTCTCGCTCACCGCCTGGCAGATGCTGTTCGGCGCGATCGCGCTGTGCGTGCTGGCGCTGCTGCATCCGTCGCGGCCGATCGACCCGACGCCCTATTTCTGGGGGGCGCTGGTGTTCAACGCCGTCTTCGCCACCGGCCTGGCCTGGCTGCTGTGGCTGTTCGTGCTGCAGCGCTTGTCCACCGGCGTGGCCGGGCTGTCCGCGCTCGGCATCCCGATGGTGGGCGCGCTCGCGGGCTGGATCGAACTCGGTGAGCGCCCGACGCCGGCGGAGTTCGCCGGCATGGCGCTGATCGTCGGCGCGCTCGCGCTGGTCAGCCTGTGGTCGCTGCGCCAGGCCAGGAGCGCGCCGCCGCGCTGAGCGGCGAGGGCGCCGGGATCATGCGCCGATCGAGACCACGCGCGGTATGGCATAGCGCTCGGCGGGCGCGAAGCGGTTGATCAGCGCGCCGAGCGCGGCGGGCGCCACAGGCGGACTGAACAGATAGCCCTGCAGCGCGTCGCAGCCCGCGGCGGCGAGCAGTGCGCGCTGCTCCTCCGTCTCCACGCCCTCGGCGACCACGCGCAGCCCTAGCCCGCGCGCCAGGCCCAGGGTGGCGTCCACGATGATCGAGCTCTTCGGGTCGCGGGCCAGTCCATCGACGAAGCTGCGGTCGATCTTCAGCTTGGTGAGGGCGAAGCGGCTCAGGTAGGCGAGTGACGAGTAGCCGGTGCCGAAGTCGTCGAGCGAGATGCTCACGCCCAAGCGGCTGATGGTCTCGACCTGGCGGGCGCTGTGCTCGCTGTCGGTCATCATCGCACTCTCGGTGAGCTCGATCTCGAGCTGGCCGGGGTCGATGCCGGTGCGCTCGAGGACCTCGCGCACGCGCTCCGGCAGACGGCCGCTGGCAAGCTGGTGGGCGGACACATTCACCGCCACGCGCACCGGCGGCAGCCCGGTGTCCTGCCAGTGGCGGACCTGCCGACAGGCAGTCTCGAGCACCCAGTCGCCGATTGTGACGATCAGCTCGCTCTCCTCCGCCACCGGGATGAACTCCGCCGGCGAGACCCAGCCCAGGATCGGGCTGTTCCAGCGCAGCAGCGCCTCCACGGTGCGCACGCGGCCGTCGCGTACGCACACCATCGGCTGGTAGTAGAGCTGCAGTTCGCCGCGCGCCAGCGCGTGGCGAAGCTCGCTCTCCACCGCGATCCAGCGCCGCGCCCGGGTGTCCATGCCGGCGGTGAAGAAGTGCAGGCGGTTGCCCAGGCCATGGCGGATCTGCGCGCGCGCCGCCGCCGCCGCCTGCAGCAGGTGCTGGGCGTCGCCACCATCCTGGGGGTGGACGCTGATGCCCAGGCTGGCGCTCATGTGCAGGGTCTGGCCGTCGAGGGGCACCGGACGGGCGATCTCGTCGAGGATGCGCTGCGCGAGCGCGGCGAGCGCGTCGGTATCGGTGAACTCGGTGATCTGTACGAGGAACTCGTCGCTGCCCAGGCGGGCGAGGCTGCTGCGCCGTTTCAGGCAGCCCGCGATGCGCTCGGCCATCACCTGCAGCAGGCGGTCGCCGGCGCCCTGGCCGAGGCTCTCGTTCACCCGCCGGAAGCGGTCGAGGTCGAGCAGCAGTACCGCGGCCTTGCCCTCGCCGGCGTCGGCGCACTCGATGGCCTGCTCCAGGCGCTCCATGAAGAGCTTGCGGTTGGCGAAGCCGGTCAGGGCGTCGTGGTGGGTGAGGTAGTCGAGCCGGGCCTGGTCCTGCTTCTCGCGGCTGATGTCGCTGAACATGCCGACGTAGTGCGAGGGCAGGCCGTCTGCCCCGCGTACCGCACGCAGTGCGAGGCGTTCGGGGTAGATCTCGCCGTCCTTGCGGCGGTTCCAGAGCTCGCCGACCCAGGAGCCGCGGGTGACCAGTGCGTCCCACAGTGCCGCGTAGAAGACCGCATCGTGACGGCCGGACTTGAGGATGCGGGGGTTCAGCCCGAGCACCTCGGCGCGGCTGTAGCCGGTGATGCGTTCGAAAGCCGGATTGCAGTCGAGGATCGTGCCGTCCAGCCCGGTCACCACGATGCCCTCGTTCAGGCCGTCGACCACCTCGCTCCAGATGTGCAGGTGGGCCTCACGGGTGCGCAGGTCGTCCCCGATGATCAGCGGATCGATGTGTTCGTCCATGCTTGCCCTTCCTTTGTCGGGATTCGACCACGGTGCCGGTCAGGCCCATAGCATGATGATAGACGGCCGGAGTGTGAAGGCGGCATCACTTCACGAGGCCCAGGATCGCTTCGGGAATCTGCGTCAGCGGTACGACCCGGTCGACGCCCCCTAGCCGGATCGCCTCCTTGGGCATGCCGAAGACGACGCAGGTCGATTCGTCCTCGGCCAGGGTGCTGGCGCCGGCGTCGTGCATCTCCTTGAGCCCGCGGGCGCCGTCGTCGCCCATGCCGGTCATGATCACGCCGACCGCGTTCCTGCCTGCAAATTTCGCGCACGAGCGGAACAGCACGTCCACCGAGGGGCGGTGGCGGTTGATCAGCGGGCCGTCGACCACTTCCACGGTGTATTGCGCGCCGCTGCGCGCCAGCATCATGTGCTTGCCTCCAGGGGCGATCAGCGCCCGGCCCGGCATCACGCGGTCGCCGTGGCGTGCTTCGCGCACCTCGATCGCGCACAGGTTGTGGAGACGTTCGGCGAACATCGCGGTGAAGCGCTCGGGCATGTGCTGGACGATGACGATGCCGGGGCACACCGCCGGCAATTGCGTCAGCACCGCCTCCAGGGCCTGCGTGCCGCCGGTGGACGTGCCGATGGCGACGATGCGCTCGGTGGTCCGCACCATGTTCGAGCCGCTGCCGAGGCCGGCGCCGAGGATGGCGTCGGCGCTGAGCTTGGGCGCGGGGGCGAGCGGGGCGGCGGCGCGCGGCACCAGCCGGCTGGCGTTGGCGCGCGCGGCGGCCTTGACCGCCTGCACCACGTCGTTGGCGCTGCCCTCGAGGAACTGCTTCACCCCCATCTTCGGCTTGGTGATGATCGCGGCGGCGCCCGCCGACAGCGCCTGCATGGTGGCGGCGGCCCCGGTTTCGGCGAGCGAGGAGCAGATCACCACCGGAGTGGGGCGCTCGGTCATGATCTTCTTCAGGAAGGTCAGCCCGTCCATGCGCGGCATCTCGATATCGAGCACGATCACGTCCGGCCACTGGCGCTGCATGTGGCTGATCGCGAACAGCGGGTCGGAGGCCGCTGCGATCACCTCGATGCCCTTGTCGCGCTCGAGCGCCTGGCGCACGGTCTGGCGCACCACCGCCGAGTCGTCGACGATCATCACCTTGATGCGGTCGCTCATCGGCCGTGCTCGCTGCGGTTGGGGTGGAGGGCGCGCGGTGCGGCACGGTTGAGGCGATGGCGCTCGAGCAGCGCGTTCGCGCTCGGCCGGCAGTAGAGGGTCGGACGCAGTGCGCTCAGTTCATCGGTGATGCCGGTCAGGGTCTCGGAGTGGCCGACGATGAAGGTGCCGTCCGCGCGCAGGTGCGGGACCATGTTGCCGATCACCTTGCGCTTGGTTTCGTTGTCGAAATAGATCATCACGTTGCGCAGGAAGATGACATCGAACTTGCCGAGCTCGCGGGTCTCGGGCGCGATCAGGTTGATGTGGCGGAAATCCACCCGCTCGCGCAGCTTCGGCACGACGAGGAAATTGCCGTCCTGGCTGCGTACGCCCTTCAGGCAGTACTTCTTCATCAGCTCGGGCGGGATGCCGCGGCCGCGCTCCATCGGATAGAGCCCGGTCTGCGCGCGTTCGAGCACGGTCATGCTGATGTCCGAGGCGACGACCTCCCAGTTGGCCGACATGCCCAGCGTCTCCGCGAGCACCATGGCGATCGTGTAGGGCTCCTCGCCGCTGGAGGAGGCGCCGCTCCACACCCGGAAGGGGCTGCCGCGCCGGCTGGCGGCGAAATCCCGCAGGAAGTCGAAATGCGCCGCCTCGCGGAAGAAGTAGGTCTCGTTGGTGGTGAGCAGGTCCACCATCAACTGTCGTTCGCTCGGCTGTTCGCCGCCGGTGACGAGCCTGTAATAGGCCCCGAAGCTGTCCAGCCCGTAGTGACGCAGCCGTCGCGCCAGGCGCCCGGCGACCAGCGGCTTCTTGCTGTCGGCCATGTTGATGCCGGCCAGTCGGTAGATGAGCTTCTGGAACAGGGCGAATTCCTGGTCGGTGAGGCCGTTGTTATCCATGTCTTGCGTAGACTCCGCGCTCAGAAGAGTTCGACATTCGATTTCGGCGGCGGACGCTTCAGGGTTTCTGCGTAGGCCTGCTCGGCCTTCGCCACTTCCTGCACGCTCGCCATCGTCGTCGTCATGCGCCGGCAGTATGCATCGCCGGTCGCCGGCACGAAGAGGACCTTGCGCGAGCAGGCGCCGAGGAAGTCGGAGGCGACCAGCTCGATCCCCTCGCGTGCGAGCCATTCGCAGGCGAAGTCGGCGTTGCGCTTGCCGATGCCCGACGCCGCGATGCCGCTGATGATGGTGCCTCCGCCGAAGGCCTTGGCCTTGAGCCGGTGGCGCGCACCGCCGCGGCCGAGGATGCCGTTGAGCAGCACCTCCATCGCGTAGTCGCCCGAAAGCAGCGAGTCGACATCCACCCCGCCTGCGCGCTTGCGCATGTTGGGCAGCATGAAGTGGTTCATGCCGCCCACACCGACTGCGGGATCGTACATGCACACCGCGACGCAGCTGCCGAGCAGGGTGGAGATCGGACGCTGCATGTCGACCGCCCACTCGCCCGGCGAGATGCTCTGCGCCCGGCGTTCGATCTCCTGTGGAGACAGGGTGTGCCAGTCGATCATGGCGCGCGTCCGTTCATCGGGATCCAGGTGAATCGGGCCGTGGGCGACTCAGCGGCGGCGCGCGCCGCTCGCGCTATCGACGCTGAAGAAGTCCATCAGCTCCTGGAGCTGGCCGGCCTGTCCGCCGAGCTCCTCGGCGGTGGCGGCGAGCTCCTCGGAAGCCGAGGCGTTCTGCTGGGTGGCCTTGTTCAACTGCCCCATGGCGTTGTTGATCTGGCCCACGCCGGCGGTCT
>JAEUNQ010000266.1 GCA_016790365.1 Thauera sp.
GCGCAGAAGGTCGATCCCTACCTGCGCCCGCTCTACGACGCGCTCTACGACCTGATGGGCTTCGACCGCGTCGGCAAGCTCTTCGAGCGCGGCAGCATCGAGATCGCGCCGCTCGCCTTCATGCGCGGGCGCACGCTCAACAACGCCTTCATCATCCTCGACGAGGCGCAGAACACCACGCCCGAGCAGATGAAGATGTTCCTCACCCGCATCGGCTTCGGCGCCAAGGCGGTGGTCACCGGCGACCTCACCCAGATCGACCTGGCGCGCGGCCAGCGCAGCGGCCTCAAGGAGGCGCGCGCGGTGCTGGCCGGGGTGCGCGGCATCGCCTTCACCGAGTTCAACAAGGAAGACGTGGTGCGTCATCCGCTTGTCGCACGCATCGTCGAAGCTTACGACCTCGAGGCTGCGCGCCTCGAGCGCGAGAAGGCCGCAGCCCGCGCAGCGCGCCAGCAGCCGGGGCCGCAGGAGCAGGAAGCCGAAGATGGCGAATAAGACCCACAAGACCGACAAGACGAACAAGACGGCCGCGGACAAGCCCGCCGGAGCCTACCCCAGGATCATCGCCGTCGATGCCGACGGCAAGTCCGCGCGCATCCGCGCCGAGCGCCTGGAGATCGAGCTCGGCGACGGCCGCAAGCTGCTGCTCGCCTTCCCTCAGAAGGCCTGGGGCGACCTCGAGAGCGCGGCCGAGACCGACGACGACAATGCGGTGCCGATGCTGTCGCTGCAGCCCGGCGCCTGTAACCTGATGACGCTGCGCGTGGATGTGCTCCACGACATGAGCTTCGTCGAGCCGCTCGCGCTGCCCGCGGGCGAGCACCCGCCGGTGCTCAAGCTGCAGGTGCAGAAGGCGGTCGAGGGCGAGGACAAGGCCAACTGCCCGAAGAAGAACCACATCCGGCGCTGGGCCACCGCGGCGCTGCGCGCCAGCGCCCAGGTCACCGTGCGCCTGGTGGGCGAGGCCGAGGGGCGCGCGCTCAACCGCGACTACCGCGGCAAGGACTACGCCACCAACGTGCTGACCTTCGCCTACGCCGAGGGCGAGGCGCTGCCCGGCCTGCCGGAGGAGGGGGGCGACGTGCCGCTCGCCGGCGACCTGGTGCTGTGCGTGCCGGTGGTGGTGCGCGAGGCCGCAGCCCAGGGCAAGACCCTGGAGGCGCACTTCGCCCACCTCGTCGTGCATGGCATGCTGCACCTGCAGGGTTACGATCACGAAAACGAGACCGAGGCGTCCGAGATGGAGGCGCTGGAGACCAGCATCCTGCGCGAGCTCGGCTACGCCAATCCCTACACCTGACGCGGAGACACCGACCCCCAAAATGGACAGTTCCCCTAAACCGTCGTTACTCGAGCGACTTTCGGCCCTTCTCTCGCGCGAACCGGAAGATCGCGATGAACTCCTCGCGCTGCTTCACTCGGCCTTCGATCGCAACCTGATCGACGCCGACGCCCTCACCATCATCGAAGGCGCCCTGCAGATGTCCGACATGCAGGTGCGCGACGTGATGGTCCCGCGCGCCCAGATGGACTGCGTGCACCTGGACGACCCGATCGACACGATCGCCAACTTCGCGATCGACACCGCCCACTCGCGCTTCCCCGCGATCGGCGACGGCAAGGACGACGTCGTCGGCATCCTGCTTGCCAAGGACTTGCTGCGCTATTTCGCCGGGCGTGAGTTCGACCTGCGCGACATGCTGCGCCCCGCGGTCTTCGTGCCCGAATCCAAGCGCCTCAACGTGCTGCTGCGCGAGTTCCGCGTGTCGCGCAACCACATGGCGATCGTGGTCGACGAGTACGGCGGTGTCGCAGGCCTGGTCACCATCGAGGACGTGCTCGAGCAGATCGTCGGCGATATCGAGGACGAATACGACTTCGACGAGGTCGGCGACAGCATCCGCCTCGACCACAGCGGGCGCTACCGCGTGAAGGCCACGACCGAGATCGAGGACTTTAACGAGGCCTTCGCCACCCACTTCAGCGACGAGGAATACGACACCGTCGGCGGCCTGGTGATCCGCCACTTCGGCCGCCTGCCCAAGCGCGGCGAGGCGGTGGAGCTCGAAGGCCTGAAGATCCAGGTGCTGCGCGCCGACAGCCGGCGGGTGTACACCCTGATCGTCGAGCGCCTGCCGCAGCCGCTGCCCGAACAGGCGTGATGCGGCGCGCCTGGCTCGTCGCGCTGCTCGCGGGCGGCGCGACGGTGTTCGCCTTCGCGCCCTTCGGGCTGTTTCCGCTCGCCTTCCTCGGCCTGGGCGGACTCGCCTGGCTGCTCGCCGACGTGACGCGCGCGCGCGCCGGCTTCGCGCTCGGCTTCGCCTGGGGCTTCGGCGCCTTCGCCGCCGGGGTGTCCTGGCTCTACATCGCGCTCGAGCGCTACGGCGGCGTACCGGCACCCGTCGCCGCGCTGGCGATCGCGCTGTTCTGCGCCTACCTCGCGCTCTATCCGGCGCTCGCCGGGGCGGCCTTCGCCGCGCTGCGCGGGCGCGGCGTCGCACACGCGCCGGTGCGCGCGGCGGCGCTCTTCGCTGCGCTCTGGCTGGGTTCCGAATGGCTGCGCGGCGTGCTCTTCACCGGCTTCCCCTGGCTCGCCATCGGCTATGCGCAGACCCCGCCCAGCCCGCTCGCCGGCCTGCTGCCGGTGGTCGGCGTGTATGGCGTCGGCGGACTGAGCGCCTTCGTCGCCGCGCTGTGCGCCATCGCGCTGCGGGCGGGCTGCGCGCGCACCTTGCTCGGGTGGCGCACGGCACTGGCGCTGGTCGCGCCCTTCGTCGCCGGCTTCGCGCTGTTCGGCCACGCGTGGACCCAGCCGGCCGGTGCGCCGCTGAAGGTGGCGCTGGTGCAGACCGACTTCGCGCAGAGCCTCAAGTGGGATCCGGCGCGCTTCGAGGAGGTGCTGCGGGTCAACTTCGCACTTGCGCGCGACGCCTTCGCGCAGCCGCAGCCCCCCGCGCTGGTGGTGCTGCCCGAGACCACCGTGCCGACCCTGCTCGACCGCCTCCCCGAGGGCTACCTCGAAGCCTTCGCCGGCCTCGCCAGCGGGGCGGGAGGCGACCTGGTGATGGGGGCCTTCCGCCGCGACGCCGAGGAGCGTATCTACAACGCTGCGATCAGCCTCGGCAGCGCGCCGGTCCAGCTCTACGCCAAGCAGCACCTGGTGCCCTTCGGCGAATACTCGCCGCCGCTTTTCGGCTGGTTCTACCAGCTCGCGCAGATTCCGATGTCCGATCAGACCCGCGGCGCGCCCGACCAGGCGCCGATGCGCTTCGGCGACCAGCGCGTCGCGCTCAACATCTGCTACGAGGACCTCTTCGGCGCCGAGCTGATCCGCGCGCTGCCCGAGGCCACGCTGATGCTGAACCTCTCCAACCTGGCCTGGTATGGCGACTCCCTCGCCCAGCCGCAGCACTTGCAGATCGCCCGCGTGCGCGCGCTCGAGACCGGGCGCCCGATGCTGCGCTCGACCAACACCGGCATGACGGCGGTGGTGCAGCCGGACGGCAGCGTCGTCGCCGCGCTGCCCGCCTTCGAGCGTGGCGTGCTGCATGCCGAGGTGCAGGGCCACCAGGGCACGACCCCCTACGCGCGCTGGGGCGACCGCCCCGCGCTCCTCGCCGCCGCGATCGCGATCCTTCTCGCGGCCCTCGCCGCCGCCGCAGCACGCCCGCGCCGGGCCGAAGCCCGGTAAAATCGCAGCTTTTGCGTGCGCTGTGCAGCCCGGAGGCTGCCCGAGACCATGACCACCGAATCCCGACTCGTGAAACCGACCTTCCAGCAAGTCATCCTCACGCTCCAGCACTTCTGGGGCGAGCGCGGCTGCGTGCTGCTGCAGCCCTACGACCTCGAGGTCGGCGCCGGCACCAGCCATACCGCCACCTTCCTGCGCGCGATCGGCCCCGAGCCGTGGAATGCCGCCTACGTGCAGCCCTCGCGCCGCCCCAAGGATGGTCGCTACGGCGAGAACCCCAACCGCCTGCAGCACTACTACCAGTTCCAGGTGGTGCTGAAGCCCTCGCCGCTGAACATCCAGGAGCTCTACCTCGACAGCCTGCGCGCGCTCGGCATCGATCCGATGGTGCACGACATCCGCTTCGTCGAGGACGACTGGGAGAACCCGACGCTGGGCGCATGGGGCCTGGGCTGGGAAGTGTGGCTGGACGGCATGGAGGTCACCCAGTTCACCTACTTCCAGCAGGTCGGCGGCCTTGACTGCAAGCCGGTGCTGGGCGAGATCACCTACGGCATCGAGCGCCTGGCGATGTACCTGCAGGGCGTGGAAAACGTCTATGACCTGGTGTGGTCGATCGCCCCCGACGGGCGCAAGGTCACCTATGGCGACGTCTATCACCAGAACGAGGTCGAGCAGTCGACCTTCAACTTCGAGCACAGCAACGTCGACTTCCTGTTCTCGCTGTTCAACAACTACGAGTCCGAGGCCAAGCGCGTGATGGAAGTCGGCCTGCCGCTGCCGGCCTACGAGATGGTGCTGAAGGCCGCCCACACCTTCAACCTGCTCGACGCCCGCGGCGCCATCTCGGTGACCGAGCGCGCCGCCTACATCGGCCGCATCCGCAACCTGTCGCGCGCGGTCGCCCAGGCCTATTTCGAATCCCGCGAAGCCCTCGGCTTCCCGATGCTGAACGCCATCAAGGAGGCCGCGTGATGACCGCCGCGACCCTGCTCGTCGAACTGCTCACCGAAGAACTGCCGCCCAAGGCCCTGCCGCGCCTGGGCGAGACCTTCGCCACCAAGATCGCCGAAGGCCTCAAGGCCCGGGGCCTGGCGCCGGCCGACGCGCCTTTCCGCACCTTCGCCAGCCCGCGCCGGCTGGCGGTGACGGTGGCACAGGTGGCTGCCGAGGCCGCAGCCAAGGAGGTCACCGAGAAGCTGATGCCGGTGTCGGTGGCGCTCGATGCCGAGGGC
>JAEUNQ010000295.1 GCA_016790365.1 Thauera sp.
GTTCTTCGCATGCACCCAGGCCTGGGTGGCCGGGTCGAGCACGTGGGTGTTGCCGAAGATCACCGTGATCGACAGCGGCAGCGCCATCGAGAAGCCGATGAAGGAGCCGAAGGTCACCACGTAGAGCGCGGTCATCGACCACGTGTGCTTGTTGCGGAAGATCGCGAACTGCTTGTCGAGGTTGGTCTTCATCTCGCCGCTGGCGGCGAACTTCATGCCGTACAGGGTGCCGAGGATGACCAGCGGCAGCATGATCCACATCCCGCCGCCCGCGAGCACGCCGAGCCCGCTCGGCAGGTAGAGGTAGAGGCCGACCGCGGAGACCACGAGGGCGATGCCGTAGAACAGGACGATCTTGCGCAGCGCAGCGCCGGTGGAGCCAATGCTCGGTGACACGGTGAGCAGGTTGTTCATGCCGAACCAGCCCACCACCGCCAGCGGCACCAGCAGCAGCAGCCACACGAAGCCGGCGTTCTGCACATAGGTCGGCGTGCCGGCGGCGATCTTGCCGATCAGCGTGGCGGAATCCTTGACCAGCGGGATCGCGTCGCCGCCGAGCGCGCCGAACACGCCCATGGTCATGACCGCCGGAATCAGCAGCTGCGAGGTGGTCACACCAAAGTTGCCCAGGCCGGCGTTCAGGCCGAGTGCGGTACCTTGCAGGCGCTTCGGGAAGAAGGTCGAGATGTTGGCCATCGAGCAGGCGAAGTTGCCGCCACCGATGCCCGACAGCAGCGCCATGAGCTGGAACACCCACAGCGGCGTGTCGAGGCTCTGCAGCGCGATGCCGGTGCCCACGGCCGGAATCATCAGCAGGGCGGTGGTCAGCCAGACCGTGTTGCGGCCGCCGCAGATGCGGATGAAGAAGGACGCCGGGATGCGCGTGGTGGCGCCCGACAGGCCGGCGATCGCGGCGAGCGAGAAGAGCTGGTCGGGGGCGAAGGGGAAGCCCGCGTTGGCCATCTGCACCGTGATGATCCCCCACATCAGCCACACGGCAAAGCCGCACAGCAGGCTGGGGATCGAGATCCACAGGTTGCGGTTGGCGATCCGGGAGCCCTTTTCCTTCCAGAAGGCTTCGTCTTCCGGGCGCCAATCGACCAGGTCGACGCTGCTGGTGATGGCGACGCTGCCGGTGTTCGCCGGGCTGGGCGCCGCGGTCTTCGTTGCTTGCATGAAACCCACTCCTCGTTGTCTTGCGAATCAGGCCTTGGACGAGTCGACCGCGGTCTCGTGACCGTCGAACATGTCGACACGACGGACTTCCGTCAGGTACATCCAGATCAGGGAAACCCAGGTCACGCCGTACAGCAGCATGAAGGCGCTCGAGCGCACGCCGGTGAGGTCGACCAGGGCGCCGAACATGATCGGCAGCAGGAAGCCGCCCATGCCGCCCACCAGGCCGACGATGCCGGAGACCGCGCCGATCTCCTTGGGGAACTCGTTGGAGATGTACTTGAACACCGAGGCCTTGCCGAACGCGAAGGCGATGCCGACGATGAAGAGCAGGAAGGTGAACACCCAGACGTTGAGGTGGATGCTGAAGGTGCGCGGTCCCTCCACCGTCTGCACGGTGAATTCGGTGTTCGGGTAGGAGAGCAGGAACAGGCAGATCCACGACGCCCACATCACCCACCAGGTGACCTTGTGTGCGCCGTAGCGGTCGGACAGCCAGCCGCCCACCGCGCGCAGAACGCCGCCGGGCAGCGAGAAGCAGGCCGCGAGCAGGGCCGCCGTCTGGATGCCCATGCCGAACTCGTTGACGTAGTACTTGGTGAGCCACAGCGACAGGCCGACATACCCGCCGAACACGATCGAGTAGTACTGGCAGTACTTCCAGACTCGCGGATCCTTGAGCACGCGCAGCTGGTCGCGGAAGGTCACCGAGGAGTGCACCCGGTGCTCGGGGTCGTCATAGGTGAAGAACCAGAACGCGATCGCGGTGATCAGCATCGCCACGGCATAGACCTGCGGCACCATCTCCCAGCCGAACATCACCACCAGCGTGGGGGCGACGAACTTGGTGACGGCGGCGCCGGAGTTGCCGGCGCCGAACACGCCCATGGCGAAGCCCTGGTTCTGACGCTCGAACCAGCGTGCGCAGTAGGCGATGCCGACCGAGAAGGAGCCGCCCGCGAAGCCGACGAAGAGGCCGGCGACGAGGAACTGCCAGTATTCGGTGGCGTGACCGATGAGGTAGATCGGCAGCACCGTGCACAGCATCAGCACGAAGAAGACGATGCGGCCGCCGTACTTGTCGGTGAGCATGCCGAGCGGCAGCCGGATCAGCGAGCCGGTCAGCACCGGCGTGGCCGCGAGCAGGCCGAACTGGGTCTCGTTGAGGGCGAGGACTTCCTTGATCGGGATGCCGATCACCGCGAACAGCATCCAGACAGCGAAACAGACGGTGAAAGCGGTGGTGCTCATCACGAGCACGGACATCTGCTGAAACTTGCGAGTAGCCATTTCCCACTGCGCTCCGGAAAGGTCCGACGTTCACGATTTTTCCGGAGTGAGGATAGGCTCGGGCGGCGCCCCGCACCATTCGCCAAAAGCACGGTATGACAGACAGACGGCGAAAGCCGGACTAGTACCTAAGGACTAGCCCGGACGAGCTCAGAGGGGTAGGGCCGCCTCGTCGTGCGTCAGCAGGCGGGCGAGCTGCGCACGGTTGCGCACCCGGATGCGGCGACCGCTGACCGTGAGCACGCCCTCCTCGACCAGGTTGCGCAACACCCGCGAGAGCGTCTCGGGGGTCAGGTTGAGCAGGGAGGCGATGGTCTTCTTGGGGGCTGGCAGGACAATGCAGCCGTCACCGCGCGCACCGCGTTCGAGCTGCTCGAGGAGATAGCTCGCCACACGCACCGCAGCCGGCCCACCGACGGTGCTGCCGATCGCATCGATCAGGCGCTGGATGCGGGCGCACACTGCGACGAGCATGCGGTTGGAGAGCGAATTGTCCATCGCCACCGCCGCCAGCACGCGCTCGCGCGGCACATGCACCAGCACGACCGCCCCGACCGCCTGCGTCCAGGTGCGGTAGCGCTCGCCGGTGAACACCCCGATCTCGCCGAACATGCCGCCCGGCTCGAAGAGCTCCACCACCTTGTCCCTGCCTTCGGGACCGCTCACCATCAGGCGCACGGCGCCGTTGCACACGAAGAACAGGCCGGTGGGCTGGGAGCCGCGCTCGAACACCGAGGCCGAAGAGGACAAGCGGACGAACTCCGCACCTCGTCCGAGTTCGTCGAGCACCCCGGCCCCGCTTCCGAGCAGGATCGGCATCCGCGCCAAGGCCTCGCGGGGCGAAGCGGCCTTGCGCGGGAGCACAGGACGAACCTGCGTTTCATCGGCTTGCGTCAGGACGGGGCTGGACACGTGTATTTTGACCGTCGGCATGGGTCGCGACGATATCTCCTCCCACTGCATCCTAGACCCTGGCATGGTCTATGGCCATTGGCCGATCGACCGAGCGCTACACCGAAAGAACTAACCCGGCCTTTCCGAGCACCCGCCGGAACCTGCCCCGAGCGGTGCGAGCACTCCCGGACGGGGTCGTCGCGCTCGGTGCTCAGGAGCTGCACGAGAGCATCGAGCAGCCCGGGCGATCGCGCGCCCAGTCCGGCCGCCGTGCGGCAAAACGCTCGCGGCCGGGCTGTTCATCGTAGGGTCGGCGCAAGACTTCGAGCAAGGTCTCCAGCTCGGCCGTGTCACCCGACTCGGCGGCATCGATCGCCTGCTGGGCGAGATAATTGCGCGGCACGTAGAGCGGATTGACCCGATTCATCGCCACCCGCCGCGCTCCGGGCGGCAGCTCCTCGACGAGCACGCGCGCGCCATGCTCGCGCAGCCAGGCGAGCAGCTCCACCTCGATCCCGGCGCGCCGCGACGGATCGTAGAAGGCCTCCGCGAGCGGTTCCAGCGAGGGTGCCGCGGGATCGACGTCGGCGAGACGGCGGAAGAACAGGCTCATGTCGACCTCGCCCGCCGCAAGCAGGCGGTGCAAGCGGCCGAGCAGGCCGTCGTCGCCCTCCTCCCCCTTGCGCCATTCGGCGAGGCCCAGTTTGGCGCGCATCATGTCGCGGTAGCTCGCATCGTGGACCTCGGCGTACATGGCGAGCGCGCGCTCGAGCGGCTCGACCTCGCGCACCACCGGGTAGATCGCGTTGGCGAGCTGCCACAGGTTCCAGTGCGCGATGTAGGGCTGGTTGCCGAAGCGGTAGCGCCGCCCGCCGGCGTCGGTGGTGTTGGGCGTCCACTCGGGATCGAAGTCGTCCACCCAGCCGTAGGGGCCGTAGTCGATGGTGAGGCCGAGAATGGACATGTTGTCGGTGTTCATGACCCCATGCACAAAGCCCACCCGCATCCAGTGCGCCACCAGCACCGCGGTGCGCCGGCAGACCTCTTCGAACCAGCGGATACGACGGGCCGCCGCGTCGGGCTCTAAGGCCAGTTCGGGGAAATCGCGCGCGATGGTGAAGTCGATCAGGCGCTCGAGCAGCGCCTCCTCGCCGCGCGAGGCGAAGATCTCGAAGTTGCCGAAGCGGATGAAGGACGGCGCAACCCGGCACACCACCGCGCCCGGCTCGGGTCGGGGATTGCCGTCGTAGAGCATGTCGCGCACCACGGTCTCGCCGGTGCCCACCAGGCTCAGTGCGCGCGTCGTGGGCACGCCCAGGTGGTGCATCGCCTCGCTGCACAGGAACTCGCGCAGCGAGGAGCGCAGCACCGCGCGGCCGTCGGCGAAGCGCGAATAGGGCGTCGGCCCGGCGCCCTTCAATTGCAGCTCCCAGCGCTCGCCGCGCGCGTTGATCGACTCGCCCAGCGTGATCGCGCGCCCGTCGCCGAGCTGCCCCGCCCAGTTGCCGAACTGGTGGCCGCCGTAGCACGCAGCGTAGGGCTCCATGCCGGGCAGCAGGCCATTGCCGCCGAAGACGCGGGCGAACTCGGCGCTGCGCACGTCGCCCTCGTCCAGGCCGAGGATCTCCGCCACCTCGCGCGACCATGCCAGCACATGCGGTGCCTTCACCGTTGTCGGCATCACGCGCGAGTAGCATGCGCCATGGACCGGACGGACGTGGTTGTCGGGCTCGGGGTCGGCGGGCAGCTCGCGCACGAAGCGGTTGTCGAAGTGAAGCACTCTCATCGGGGAATCCTCGTCATGGTCGGCCCGGTGGATGCGGGCCAGGGCGCGCTCAGGCGCGGCGCGGATCGAAGGCGTCGCGCACCACGTCGGCGAACAGGTTGGCCGCCAGCACGAGCACGAACATGAACACGAAGGCCGCGGCCAACGACCACCAGACCATCGGCTCGCGCGCGAGTTCGGCGCGCGCCATGTTGATCATGGTGCCGAAGCTGATCGTCGACGGATCCACGCCGATGCCGACGTAGGACAGCACGGCCTCGGCCAGCACCAGGCCGGAGAAGTCCATCACCAGCGCGATCAGCACGATGTGCATGAGGTTGGGCAGGATGTGGCGGCGCAGGATTGCCGGGGTGCGCACCCCGAAGGCGCGCGCCGCCTGCACGTACTCGAGCTCGCGCAGCTTCAAGGTCTCGCCACGCAGCAGGCGCGCCAGGCCGGTCCAGCTGGTGATGCCGAGGATGAAGCACAGCGCCAGCAGGCGCGCGTCCGAGCGCTCGGCCGCGGTGTCGAACCACTGCGGGTGGGTATCGATGACGACCTGCATCATCAGCACCGCGGCGGCGATCAGCAGCACGCCGGGGATGGCGTTGAGCACGGTGTACACATATTGCACGGCGTCATCCACCCAGCCGCCGAGGTAGCCCGCAGCGATGCCGAGCGCGACCGCGAAGGGCATCATCACCAGGGTGGTGAGGGTGCCGATCACCAGCGCGGTGCGTACGCTCTTCAATGCCAGGTAGAGCACGTCCTGCCCCACCTTGTCGGTGCCGAGCACGTGGTAGAGCGGCGCCAGCTCCACGCACACCGCCACCACCGCCAGCAACACCGCCAGCGTCACCAGCGCCGCTCGCCAGGCGAGCACGGTGCGCCCGGCGAGCATCGCCAGCGCCACCTCGCCCCAGCGCAGCCCGCTGCCGCGCCACACCAGGCTGGCCAGCACGAGGAAGGCGAGCAGCCACGCGAGCGCCGCCTGCGTGAGCGCCTTGCCCACCCGCAGCGTGACGTCGCCACCGCGCGCTGCAGCCGGGTCGGTGCCGAGATGGGCGGCACCGTGCGCGAGGCGCGGGTATTCGCGCACCTGCCCGCCGTCGGCGGACTCCACGGTCTCGCGCTGGTAGAGGGTCCACGCGAAGGGGGCGGAATAGGTCTTCTCGGTGCGCAGGCGCAACGGCGCGAGCAGCGCGTCGAGCGCGGACAGCACCTCAGTGGACACCGGCGGCGCTGGCGGAGCCGCTCCGCTTGCCGGCCCGGCACCCGCCGCGCCGGCCGCCCCCGCCGCATTCTCCAGCGCAGGCAGCAGCGGCCGGTAGTGCAGGCTGTCGACCAGGCCCACCGCGAGGAAGGCGAGCAGCACGGTGGCCGCCGCCATCCCGGTCGGCCGCCGCCCCACCTTGCGCCAGGCCGCGCGCAGCGGCGCCTGTGCACGCGCACGCAAGGCCGAGACCAGCGCCAGCGCGACGAGCAGGAAGAGCAGCGCGTCGGTCCACAGCACGACGGGCTGGAAGCCCAACAGGATCCCCATTGGCGCGCTCATTGCAGCCTCACCCGCGGATCGGCCAGGGTGTAGGAGAGATCGGTGAGGATCAGCCCGACGATGTAGAGCACCGAGCCGATGAACACCATCGCCCGCACCACCGCGAAGTCCTGCGCGTTGATGGCGTCGATCGTGTAGCTGCCCAGGCCCGGAATCGCGAAGAAGGACTCCACCAGCAGGCTGCCCATGAACAGCAGCGGGATCACCACCACGACGCCGGTCAGGATGGGGATCAGCGCGTTGCGCAGCACGTGGCGGAACAGCACCGCAAGCTCGGACAGGCCCTTGGCGCGCGCGGTGCGCACGTAGTCCTTCGAGATCTCCTCGAGGAAGATGGTGCGGTACCAGCGCGCCGACGAGCCGATGCCGGCCACCACGCTGATCAGCACCGGCAGCACGAGGAAGCGCGCCGCGTCCAGCCCCGGCGCATAGCCCGAGATCGGCACCAGCGCCCACAGCTTGGACACCAGCCACTGCCCGCCGATGATGTAGAACAGGCTGGAGATCGACATCATCGCCACGCACAGCACCACGCCCCAGAAATCCAGGTAGGAGGCGCGGAAGAACACCAGCAGCAGCGCGAAGCTGATCGACACGAAGAGGCTGAGGAGGAAGGTCGGC
>JAEUNQ010000297.1 GCA_016790365.1 Thauera sp.
CTCGTCGAAGGCGTTGGGACCGAAGCCGCTGCGCTTGATCGACTTCAGGAACTGCTTGGGGATGATCGCGTCGGTGTCGACGTTGGCGCGGTCGAGCGGCGCGACCAGGCCGTCGAGCTGGGTAAACGGCTTCATTATTTCACTGCCCTCTGGATGGCCTCGCCACCCCTTTCGATGTCCTTGCCGACGCCCTGCACGGTGTTGCAGGCCATGGAGACGAAGCCGGCGACGAGCGCGGCGGCGATCAGTGCGAATTTCTTCATTGCCTTCTCCTCTGTCCGGAATGCCCGCTCAGAGCGCGCGCACGTCGGTGAAGCGGCCGGTGACCGCAGCGGCCGCGGCCATCGCCGGGCTGACGAGGTGGGTGCGGCCACCCGCACCCTGGCGGCCTTCGAAGTTGCGGTTCGAGGTCGAGGCGCAGCGCTCACCCGGCTCGAGGCGGTCGGCGTTCATCGCCAGGCACATCGAACAGCCCGGCTCGCGCCACTCGAAGCCGGCGGCGAGGAAGACCTTGTCCAGCCCCTCTTCCTCGGCCTGACGCTTCACCAGCCCCGAGCCCGGCACGACCAGCACGCGCTTGACGCTGGGCGCCTTGCTGCGGCCCTTGGCCACCGCGGCGGCCTCGCGCAGGTCCTCGATGCGGGAGTTGGTGCACGAGCCGATGAAGACCTGGTCGACCGCGATGTCGGTGATCGGGGTGTTGGCCGCGAGCCCCATGTACTTGAGCGCGCGCTCGATGCCCTCGCGGCGTACGGGGTCGGTGACGGCGGCGGGATCGGGCACGCGGCCGTCGACCGTGGCGACCATCTCGGGCGAGGTGCCCCAGGTGACCTGCGGCAGGATGTCCTCGGCCCGGAGCTCGACGACCTTGTCGAACTCCGCGCCTTCGTCGCTGTGCAGGCTGCGCCAGTAGTCGGCCGCCTGCTCCCACTGCTCGCCCTTGGGCGAGAACGGCCGACCCTTCAGGTATTCGATCGTGGTTTCGTCCACGCCGACCAGGCCGGCGCGCGCGCCCGCCTCGATCGCCATGTTGCAGATGGTCATGCGACCTTCCATCGACAGCGCGCGGATGGCGCTGCCACCGAACTCCATGGCGTAGCCGGTGCCGCCGGCGGTGCCGATCCTGCCGATGATGGCGAGCACCACGTCCTTGGCGGTGACGCCGCGGCCGAGCTGGCCATCGACCTTGATCAGCAGGGTCTTCGACTTCTTCTGCAGCAGGCACTGGGTGGCGAGCACGTGCTCGACCTCGGAGGTGCCGATGCCGTGCGCCAGGCAGGCGAAGGCGCCGTGCGTGGAGGTATGCGAGTCGCCGCAGACGACGGTCATGCCGGGCAGCGTGGCGCCGTTCTCCGGGCCGATGACGTGCACGATGCCCTGGCGCGCATCCTTGAACGGGAAGTAGGCGAGCGAGCCGACCTCGCGGATGTTGGCGTCGAGCGTCTCGACCTGCTGGCGCGACACCGGGTCCTGGATGCCCAGGTCCCAGTGATCGGTCGGCGTGTTGTGGTCGGCGGTGGCGACGATGGAGCCGATGCGCCACGGCTTGCGCCCGGCGAGCTTGAGGCCCTCGAAGGCCTGCGGGCTGGTCACTTCATGCACCAGGTGCCGATCGATGTAGATCAGCGCCGTGCCGTCGGCCTCCTGGTGGACCACATGGCTGGACCAGAGCTTTTCGTACAGCGTTTGAGCTTGCATCCCGGAGTGTTCCGCGTCTGAAAAAGGAATCGATTATTTCACAAAGCCTGCAAAACTGTGTAGGCGGGCCCGGCCCTCAGCGCCGCACGCCCTGGTAGAGCGGCATCACGCGCGCGGCGTACTCGGCGAGATCCTTCTGCCGCGTCGCGTGCGACGGGTGGGTGGACAGCCACTGTGGCGGCGCGCCGGCCGACTGACCCGCCATCTTGTTCCACAGCGTCACCGCGGCGCGCGGGTCATAGCCGGCGCGTGCGGCGAGCTCGACGCCCATGCGGTCGGCCTCGGTCTCATGCTCGCGCGAGTTCGGCAGCTCGAAGCTCACCTTGGCGACCTGGCTCATGAGATCCTGGCCGAGCTGACCCACACCGAGCAGGGCGCCCGCCACCGAGATTCCCAGCCCGGTCGCCATCGACTTCGACACGCGCTCGCGCGCATGCTCGCGCAGCGCGTGGGCAATCTCGTGGCCCATCACGGCGGCGATCTCGTCGTCCGTCAGCGCGAGGCGCTCGATCAGCCCGGTGTAGATCGCCATCTTGCCGCCGGCCATGCACCAGGCGTTGAGCTCGTTCGAGCTGAACACGTGCACCTCCCAGGCCCAGGACGGCGCATCGGGCCGGAAGGCGCCGGTCTGCGCGGTCAGGCGCGACACGATGCGGCGCACGCGCTGCACGGTGGCGGGGTCGCGGTCGAGCGCGTTCTTGCGCCGCGCCTCGGCCACCATCTGCTGGTACTGCTGGCTCGAGGCCTGCTCGACCTCCTGCGCCGACACCATCATCAGCTGCGAGCGCTGCACGCCCACCGCCCCGCCGTGCGTGGTCTGCACGGTCTGGCAGGCGGTGGTGATGGTGCCGGCGAGCAGCACCGGCAGGGCGATCTTCAGGATGGATTGCATGCGGGGATCACCTCCTTTCTTCGTGGAGTGCATGCGCGGCGCCGGGTTCCCCTTTCCAGCCCAGCGACAGCCAGAGCAGGCCGGCAAGCGCGAAGCCGGCGCCGATGGTATAGGTCCATGCCGGGCCGATGCCCTCCCAGGTGTAACCGCTCAGCAAGCCGCCCAGCATGCCGCCCGCGCCGAAGGAGATGCTGCCGTAGAGCGCCTGGCCGCGCGACTGCAGCCGGCCCGGAAACCATTCGTTGATGACCGCGATCGCCGCCGCGTGGTAGGCGCCGAAGGTAGCGCCGTGCAGCACCTGCGCGAACAGCAGGATCGCCAGGCTCTGCGCGCCCCAGCCGATCATCAGGAAGCGCGCCACCGCGCAGGCGAAGGAGAACAGCAGGATCGCGCGCAGCGAGAAGCGCTTGGTGAGGCGCGGCATCCACATGAAGACCACGATTTCGGCGACCACGCCCAGCGTCCACATCCAGCCCACCACGCCCTTGTCGTAGCCGATGTCGACCAGGTAGATCGAATAGAACACGTAGAGCGCGCCATGCGCAGCCGACATCAGGAAACAGGCGCCGAGCAGCGCCCGCACCTGGGGGCGGCGCAGGGTGTCGCCGAAGCTCGCGGCGTCGCGCTGCAGCGGCGGACGCGGCGCCTCGGGAACGATGAAACTGCACAGCACGATGCCGGCGAGGATGGACGCGGTGACCCACAGCACCGCCTCGATCGGCAGGCGGTCGAGCGAATGCCCGAGCGCGAGCACCGCGACGATGAAGCCCACCGAACCCCACACGCGGATGCTGCCGTAGCGGTGCGCCTGCTCGCCGAGATGGGCGAAGGCCAGGCCCTCGATCAGCGGCAGCACCGCGCTCCAGAAGAAGGCCATCAGCGCCATCGCGGCGAACAGCCCGGCGAACTCGGTGGTCAGGAAGAACACCGAGAAGCCCGCCAGGCTGGCGAGCGCCGACAGGCGCACGATCGCGATGCGCATGCCCAGGTGTTCCGCCAGCCAGCCCCACAGGTTGGGCGCGAGCACGCGCATCAGCTGCATCAGCGACATCAGCAGCGCGATGTCGGTCGCCGACAGCGCGATCGACTGCAGGTAGAGCGTGAAGTAGGGCGAGAACGCGCCGACGAAGGCGAAGTAGAAGAAGTAGTAGGCCGACAGGCGCCAATAGGGAATCATCGCGTCCGCTCCGGGCAGGAACCCGCTCCAGCCCCGGCTCCCGGGCGGCGCACCGCGCCGCCCCACCCTGCCCGCATCGCCTCAGCGCGGCGCAGTCAGGCGCTGGCTCCCTTCGGGCGCGAGCGCGGGGATGCGCGGGGTGTCGGTGCGCACGTCGCCGCACTGCGCGCGATGGCGCAGCGCATGGTCGATCAGCACCAGCGCCAGCATGGATTCGGCGATCGGCGTGGCGCGGATGCCGACGCAGGGATCGTGGCGGCCTTCGGTGGCGACCATGACCGGGTTGCCGGCGCGATCGATCGAGCGGCGCTCGAGGCGGATGCTCGAGGTCGGCTTGATCGCGATGCTGGCGAGGATGTCCTGCCCGGTGGAGATGCCGCCGAGCACGCCGCCGGCGTGGTTGGACAGGAAGCCCGCGGGCGTCATCTCGTCGCCGTGCTCGGTGCCGCGCTGCGCGACCGCAGCGAAGCCGGCGCCGATCTCCACGCCCTTGACCGCGTTGATGCCCATCATCGCGTAGGCGATGTCGGCATCCAGGCGGCCATACACCGGCTCGCCCCAGCCCACCGGCACGCCGCTGGCGACCACGTCGATGCGCGCGCCGATGGAGTCGCCCGACTTGCGCAGCGCGTCCATGTAGGCCTCGAGCTCGGGCACGATCGCGGCGTTGGGGGCGAAGAAGGGGTTGCCGTCGACCTCGTCCCAGGACGCGAAGGGGATCTGGATGGGGCCGAGCGCGCTCATGCAGGCGCGGATCACGATGCCGTGGCGCTCCTTCAGCCACTTCTTCGCGATCGCGCCGGCGGCCACCCGCACCGCGGTCTCGCGCGCCGAAGAGCGCCCGCCGCCGCGGTGGTCGCGCAGGCCGTACTTCTGCAGGTAGGCGTAGTCGGCGTGGCCGGGACGGAAGGTGTCGGCGATGTTGCCGTAGTCCTTGCTGCGCTGGTCCTGGTTGCGGATCAGCAGCGAGATCGGGGTGCCGGTGGTGACGCCCTCGAACACGCCGGAGAGGATCTCGACGGTGTCGGGCTCGCGGCGCTGGGTGACATGGCGCGAGGTACCCGGCTTGCGGCGGTCGAGCTCGGCCTGGATGTCGGCCTCGCAGAGCGCCAGTCCCGGCGGGCAGCCATCGACGATGCAGCCGATCGCCGGCCCGTGGGATTCGCCGAAGGAGGTGACGGTGAAGAGCGTGCCGAGGGTGTTGCCGGACATGGGTTGCCTGCCTGATCTGCAATGACGGAACGGGGACGGGACGCGAGTCTAGCACGCGTCCCGTCCCCTTCTAAGCCGGCGCCGGAGCGCCGGCCCTCAGTGGAAGAAGCCCTCCAGGCGCTCGAAGACCTCGTGCTCGGCGCCGTGCCGGCGCACGTTGAGCACGTCCTCGAGCTTCTCGAGCTGGCGCACCATCTGCTCGAGGCGCTGGTCGTCGAACACCAGCAGCCAGATGCGCGAACGCGTGCCGTCGGACACCGGCATGCACAGGATGCCCTCGACGTTGAACGCGCGACGCGCGAAGAGATTGCAGATGTGGCTCATCACCCCGGGGTGGTTGTTCACATCCAGTTCCAGAACGACCTTGGCGTAGCCGGCTTGCGGCAGCGGGTCGGAAACCTGTTCGATCATCATCAGCCTCCGATCATCTCGGTGTTGGCGGCACCCGGCGGCACCATGGGATAGACGAATTGTTCGCGGTCGATCGTCGCGTGGATCAGGCACGGACCGGGACGATGCAGCGCCTCGGCGAGCGCGGCACGCGGGTTGTCGGCGAGGTCGAGGTCCACCGCCGCCACGCCGAAGCCCTCGGCGATCTTCACGAAGTCCGGCTCGGTGCGGTACTTCGAGGCGAACAGGCGCTGGC
This sequence comes from Thauera sp., assembly GCA_016790365.1. GTDB lineage: Bacteria > Pseudomonadota > Gammaproteobacteria > Burkholderiales > Rhodocyclaceae > Thauera. Next base: position 5,626 of record JAEUNQ010000297.1, read on the forward strand.
CGTAGAACAGCGTCTGCTGCTGGTACACCAGGCCGAGCGCGTTGTTGTTCATCAGCACGATCTTGACGTTGAGCCCCTCCTCCGCCAGCGTCGCGAGCTCCTGGATGTTCATCTTGAAGCTGCCGTCGCCGGTGAAGCAGACGACGGTGCGATCGGGCTCGGCGAGCGCGGCGCCGATCGCGGTCGGCAGGCCGAAGCCCATCGTGCCCAACCCCCCCGAGGTGAGCCACTGGCGCGCACGGCGGAAGGGATAGGCCTGCGCCACCCACATCTGGTGCTGGCCGACGTCGGTCGCGACGATGGCGCGGTCGTCGAGGGCTGCGGCCACTGCGTGGACGAGGCCATAGTGGGTGCGCGGATCATCCTGGCCCGGAAACTGCATCGGGAAGCGCGTCTTCAGGCTGTCGACATGCGACAGCCAGCGCTTGCGCAGCGTGGCCTGCAAGCGCGGCAGCAGCGCCTCGAGCGCGCACTTGACGTTGGCGTGGATGGCCACATGGGCGTTCTTGATCTTGTGCAGCTCCGAGCGGTCGATGTCGATGTGCACGATCCTCGCATTCGGACAGAACTGCGCGGCACGGCCGATCGCACGATCGTCGAAGCGCGCGCCAACGCACACCAGCACGTCGGCCTCCTCGAGCACGAAGTTGGTGTAACGCGCGCCGTGCATGCCGAGCATGCCGATCGACAGCGGGTGATCCATCGGCATCGCGCCGAGCGCCATCAGCGTCATCGTGGTGGGAAGCCCGGCCTGTTCGGCCAGCTGCACCGCGAGCGGCGCGGCGCCCGAGGCGACCACCCCGCCACCGAGGTAGAGCACCGGCCGCTCCGCCTCGTTGATCATCTTCGCCGCCAGCTCCACCGCTTCCAGGTCGAGCTGCGGGGCGGGGTCGGCCACCGCCGGGGCGGGAAACTCCGCGACCGTGACGAGCTGGTTCTGCACGTCCTTGGGCACGTCGATCAGCACCGGGCCGGGGCGGCCGGACATGGCGATGCGAAAGGCCTCCGGGACCACCTCGAGGAGTTCCTGCGCAGAACGCACGAGGAAGTTGTGCTTCGTGATCGGCACCGTGATGCCGTAGATGTCGACCTCCTGGAAGGCGTCGGTGCCGATCATCGCCTGCGGCACCTGGCCGGTGATGACGACCATCGGGATGGAGTCGAGGCAGGCGTCGGCGATCGCGGTGACCAGGTTGGTCGCACCCGGACCGCTCGAGGCGATGCACACCTGCGGCACGCCCGAGACGCGCGCCATGCCCTGGGCGATGAAGCCCGCGCCCTGCTCGTGACGGGCGAGCACGTGGTGGATCTGCTCGCTGCCCGACAAGGCATCGTAGAAAGGCAGGATCGCGCCACCGGGAATGCCGGCGACGGTGCGCACGCCCTGGCGCTCGAGAAGGCGCACCATCAATTGCGCGCCGGTCATTTGCATCATGTTGCTCTCCTTGGCTTCGGGTTCGACGGCCGGACCGGCGGGTACAAAAGCAAGACCCCCGCCGGGCTTGCGCGCCGACGGGGGTCTGGGGTTTCCTGAGTCTCGAGTGTCCGGTCCCGTTACGTCGCGCGCATGCCTACGCCTACTACGCGTACTACCAGTACCAGCGACAGGAGCGAGGAACGGCGGAAAAGTGACACCAGAACGAATCTGCTCGAAAACGAAAACGACGTGGCTCGGAGTTTAATCACGAAAAGCTGCACCGCACAAGAAGAATCTCGCGCGATTCCCGCGCGCCGATGCGGGTCCGGCGTCGCGCGGGGAGGACGCCGGCGCCCTCCCCGCGCGCGCGCTCACTTCGGCCGCAGCTCGCGGCGCAGGATCTTGCCGACGTTGCTCTTGGGCAGCTCGTCGCGGAACTCGACGTGGTGCGGCACCTTGTAGCCGGTGAGGTTCTCTCGGCAGAAGGCGATCAGGGCCTCGGCCGTCAGGTCTGGATCCTTGCGTACGACGAAGACCTTCACGGCCTCGCCGCTGCGCTCGTCGGGCACGCCGATCGCGGCGACCTCGAGCACGCCGGGGTGACCGGCCACCACGTCCTCGACCTCGTTCGGATACACGTTGAAGCCGGACACCAGGATCATGTCCTTCTTGCGATCGACGAGGCGGACGAAACCCTGCTCGTCGACGGTGGCGATGTCGCCGGTGCGCAGAAAGCCGTCGTGCGTGAAGATGCGCGCGGTCTCCTCCGGGCGCTGCCAGTAGCCCGGCGTGACCTGCGGGCCGCGCACGCACAGCTCGCCGCGCTGGCCGAGCGGCACCTCATGGCCGGCATCGTCGCGGATGCTGATCTCGGTGGAGGAAACCGGCAGGCCGATCGAATGATTGAACTCGGCGAGGTCGAGCGGGTTGATCGTCACTGCCGGCGAGGTCTCGGTGAGGCCGTAGGCCTCGACCAGCGGCACCCCGGTGACCTTCTTCCACTTCTCGGCGACCACCTGCTGCACCGCCATGCCGCCACCCAGACTCACGCGCAGGGTGGAGAAGTCGAGCTTGGCGAACTCGGGATTGTTGAGCAGCGCGTTGAACAGCGTATTGACCCCGGTGATCACGGTGAAGCGGTGCTGGCCGAGCTCCTTGATGAAGCCCGGGATGTCGCGCGGGTTGGGGATCAGCACGTTCTTGGCGCCGATCTTCAGGAAGGTGAGGCAGTTCGCAGTGAGCGAGAAGATGTGGTACAGCGGCAGCGCGGTGATGATGATTTCCCTGCCTTCGCCCACATAGGGGGCGATCCACGCGTGCGCCTGCTGCAGGTTGGCGATGATGTTGCGGTGGGTGAGCATCGCACCCTTGGCGACCCCGGTCGTGCCACCGGTGTACTGCAGGAAGGCGATGTCGTCATGGCCGACCGTCGCCGGCTGCAACTCGTGGGCACCGCCACGCTGCAGGACCGCAGAGAAGCGCAGGTGGCCGTCGAGCCGCCACGCCGGCACCAGCTTGCGCACCTTGCGCACGACGAAGTCGACGATCGTCCCCTTCACCAGGCCGAGCATCTCGCCCAGGCTGGTGACCACGATGTGGCGCACCGGCACCTGCGCACGAACGTGTTCGAGGGTGTGGGCGAAGTTCTCCAGGATCACGATCGCTTCGGCGCCGGAATCCTTGAGCTGGTGTTCGAGCTCGCGCGCCGTGTAGAGCGGGTTGACATTGACCACCGTGTAGCCGGCGCGCAACGTCCCGAACAGCGCGATCGGGTACTGCAGCACATTGGGCATCATCAGCGCCACGCGGCCGCCCGCGGGAAGCTTCAGCTCGCTCTGCAGCCATGCACCGAAGCGCGCGCTGAGCACATCCAGCTCGGCATAGGTGACCGACTTCCCCATGCAGTGATAGGCAGGCTTGTCCGCGAAGCGCTTGACGCTGCGCTCGAACAGGTCGCCCAGGGAACGGAACTCGTTGACGTCGATTTCCGCCGGAATGCCCGGGGGGTAGCTCTTCAGCCAGATTTTTTCCATGTCTCTCCTCCTTTTGCTGGAAATACTGCCGGGGCGCCGCCATGGCGCTCCGGCTCCGCCCTCCCGAGGCGTCGGACGCGCAAACGGCCCGTCCGTTCATTCCAACCATGCCGCACCCGATCTTGGTGGGGGTGTCGGCGGAACGGGCATTGCCCGCTCCTGGAGGTGCAGCGGTCTGCCCGCCGCGGCCGGGCACGAGGCCCGGCCCTGCTGCTTACTCTTCGCCCTCGCCCGCGGGCCAGTTGCGAATATAGTTCTTGAGCATGCGGTTCTCGAAGCTCTGCTCCTCGAGCACCGCCTTGGCGACGTCGTGGAAGCTGACCACGCCGAGCAAGGTGCTGCCGTCCATCACCGGCAGGTAACGCTGGTGGTGCTCGACCATCAGTCGGCGCAGCTCGTCCATCTCCATGTCGGGCGCGGCGACCCGCGGTTCGCGCAGCATGACGCCTTCGACCTGCAGCGACTGCCAGTCCGCCCCGCCCTTCTGCACCGCCTGCAGCACCTGCCGGAAGGTGAGCATGCCGACCATCTCGCCGCGCGAGAACACGACCAGCGAGCCGACGTCCTGCTCGTTCATGATCTCGACCGCCTCGGCGATGGGTCGATTTGGGCCGATGGTGAATAACACCTTGCCCTTGATCGCGAGAATCTCGCTCACCAGCATGTCGGTCTCCGTGCCGTTTCGCTAACAGATTTGATGACGCTCACCATCTTAGTGCATCCCCGTGTGCGCGCAAAGCCGGCCACGGCGGGCGTTCAGCGCTTCAGCTCGCCGAGCTTGCCCTTGATGCGGGCCCAGTGATCGGCGTCCGGCAGCGGGTCCTTGCGCTCGACGATCGGCTTCCATTGCTTCGCCAGTTCGGCATTGAGCGCGATGTAGCCCTTCTGGTCGTCCGGCACGTCGTCCTCGGAGTAGATCGCCTCCACCGGGCATTCGGCCACGCACAAGGTACAGTCGATGCACTCCTCCGGATCGATGACGAGGAAGTTGGGCCCTTCGCGGAAACAGTCGACCGGACAGACGTCCACGCAGTCGGTGTATTTGCAGCGTATGCAGCGCTCGGTAACGACGTAGGTCATTTCGACTCTCCAGGCAGGGCCGGCCGCCGCCCGCTGCGGCTGGCCGAAGGTCGCACAATATAGACCAGCCGTTTGCTTTTTTGCCACGGCAGGCACCAAAGCATGCCCTCTCCGTCCGCGATTTCCTTGACGTCGCTCCCGGCTTCGCATAAGTTTCGGAAAAATTTCTTTACGGAAGGGCTCTCCTTCCGCTGGTTCGTCGTGCATCGCCGCAGCGTTTTCCGCGCGCGGCGAGATCGCAGGCGATCCAATCCTTCCCGCACGCAGCACCCGTTACCCGGCAACGAGGGCTTCCGTCTTCGTCACCACCCCCTGCCAGCCTTAGTGAGGAATCATGAGCGAGCACATCCACCATGTGACCGACGGCAACTTCGACAGCGAAGTGCTGCAGTCCCAGACCCCTGTCCTGGTCGATTACTGGGCCGAGTGGTGCGGCCCCTGCAAGATGATCGCGCCGATCCTGGACGACGTCGCCAAGGACTACGCGGGCAAGCTCAAGGTCGCCAAGCTCAACATCGA
>JAEUNQ010000300.1 GCA_016790365.1 Thauera sp.
TCGCCAAGGCCTACAAGTGGGCCCACCTCGACATCGCCGGCACCGCCTGGGTGTCGGGCGATGCCAAGGGCGCGACCGGCCGCCCGGTGCCGCTGCTGAGCAGCTTCCTGATCGGGCGCGCCCGCGCCCATGCGGCCTGAAGACCGGCCGCCGCCCGCCATGGCGCCGCGCGTGCAGTTCTATCACAACACCGCCGACCGGCTCGCGCTCGCGCACGAGCTGGTCGCGGGCGCCTGCGCACGCGGCCGCAAGGTCGCCCTGCGCTGCACCGACTCGACGCAGCTGCGCCGGCTCGACCAGGCGCTGTGGACCGCGGTGCCGCTCGACTTCGTGCCCCACGTCGGTGTCGCCTCCGCGCTGGCCGCGGAGACCCCGGTGGTGCTCGGCGCCGCCGACGAGCCCTGCCCGTGGCCGCACGCCGACATGCTGTTCAACCTCGCCGACGACCTGCCCACCGAGGCGGACGGGTTCCGCATGGTGGTCGAGATCGTCGGCCGAGATGCCGCCGAGGTGCATGCGGCGCGCCTGCGCTGGGCCGCCTACCGGCAGCGCGGCTGCGAGCTGAAGGCCTTCGACGCCGAACGCAGGGTGGCGCTGTGAAAGACTGGCAGGACTTCCCCGACGACAACGAGCTCGACCGCGCCGACGACCTGCTTGGCCAGGCCGACGCCCTGCTGCGCCGCCACCGCGGCGACACGGCCGCGCCCCCCGCGCGCACGCCACCGGGGAGTCCCGGCCCCGCTGAGCCCGTCCGCGCCATGCCGCCCCCACTTCCTTCATCGCAACAGGCCTTCGACGACGACGACCTGCCGATCCTGACCGAGGTCGTCGAGGACGTGGATCTTCCGGCCGAGATCTTTTTGCCGGTCGAGCCCTCCGCCTTTGTGACGCATCCGCCCGCCACGACCTCGCCGGCCTTCATCCGCACCCCGCTTCAACCGACGCCCCCCACGGAAGCCGTGCTGCCCGCGGCGACGCAACCAGGCCCGACATCCCAGCCACCATCGAGTGCGGCGGCGGAACAGCAGCTCGCCGAGCGCCTGGTCGAGCTCGACACGGCGATCGCGCGCGAGATCGACGAATGGGCCGCGCGCGAGCTGCCGCAGATCATCGCCCGCGAGCTCGACCGCCTCGGCGAACGCATCCAGGGTGAAGCCCTCGCCCACTTGCGCGCCACCCTGCTGCCCGGGATCTCCGCACGCGTCAGCAGCCTGTTCGAAGACCGCAGCCCCGACGATCCACCCGCGCTGTAGAGCGCCGGGAGGCGCGACCCGGGCTTTGTGCATGCCCACACCCGCGGCCCCATTCGCGCCTCGCGGCGCTCCTACACGAAACCTGCGCACTCCCGTAGCCCCAGGCGCGGAAGCGGACGCAGGCGAGGCCCTGCGGCGCGCACGCACCGGGGCGTCCGCGCTCCATCCGCTATAATCCGCGCTTTGCCTTCACGCGCGTACAACACCATGGAACTGGCCAAGAGCTTCGAGCCCGCCGACATCGAACGTCGCTGGTACCCGGAATGGGAATCCCGCGGCGACTTCGATGCCGGTCTCGACAAGTCGAACCCCGCCGCCTTCTGCATCCTGCTGCCGCCGCCCAACGTCACCGGCACGCTGCACATGGGGCACGGCTTCAACCAGACCATCATGGACGCGCTCACGCGCTACCACCGCATGCGCGGCGACAACACGCTGTGGCAGCCGGGCACCGACCACGCCGGCATCGCCACCCAGATCGTCGTCGAGCGCCAGCTCGACGCTCAGGGCATCAGCCGCCACGACCTCGGCCGCGAGCGCTTCCTCGAGAAGGTGTGGGAGTGGAAGGAGTACTCGGGCGGCACCATCACGCGCCAGATGCGCCGCCTGGGCACCAGCCCGGACTGGAAACGCGAGCGCTTCACGATGGACGAGGGCCTGTCGCGCACCGTCACCGAGACCTTCGTGCGCCTCTACAACGAGGGCCTGATCTACCGCGGCAAGCGCCTGGTGAACTGGGACCCCAAGCTCGGCACCGCGGTGTCCGACCT
>JAEUNQ010000305.1 GCA_016790365.1 Thauera sp.
CATCACCACGATGTAGAGCGAGATGCACAGCGCCACCTCGAACATCACCGAGTTGGGCGAGGCGTAGGCCGGGCTGAGGATGTGCCAGAAGTTCCACCAGCGCCCGAGGTCGAAGATCACGCCGACGCCGGCCAGGGTGTAGCCGAACAGGCTGGCGAGCAGGGCCGGGCGCACCAGCGGGTGGTATTCGCCCTTGTTGAAGATGTACACCAGCATCGCGATCGAGAAGCCGCCGCAGGCGAAGGCCGAGCCGATCACCACGTCGGCCACCACCCAGATGCCCCAGGGGTAGCCGTCGTTGAGGTGGGTCACCGCGCCCAGGCCGAGGACGAAGCGCACCGCGAGGATGGCGAGCGCGGCGAGGATCAGCACGCCGCAGGTGAAGGTCACCGGGGTCAGCAGGCGGCCGCCGACCGGCGCCGGCGCAACGTGGATGTGCTCAGTCATGGCGCTTCTCCCTGGCGTGCGCGTCCTGCGCACCGCGTGCGTCGGTTTCGTCGTCGTGCTTCACGTTGCGCCTGGCGACCCAGCTCATCACGCCGAGCACCGCCAGCGGCAGCACCAGGCCGCCGTAGAGGGTGTGCTGCAGGGTCTCGGACTGCGACGAGAACGAGCGCTCGGGCAGCGGCTTGTGGCCGAGCTGCTCGAAGGGCACCGCGGCGAGCTTGAGCATCTGCGTGCCGCCGACCTCCTTCTCGCCGTAGACGTGCTGCACGTAGCGCGGCGCCGGACCCTCCCAGGCGGGCTGGTCGGCGGTGTCGAGGTTGCCGCGCGGCCAGATGGTCGGCGCGCCTTCCTGCAGCGCCAGGCGGCGGTGCGCCTCGGCCTTCAGCGCGGAGACCTTGCCGAACAGCGTGGCGCCGGTCGGGCACACCTCGGCGCAGGCGGCGTACTTGCCCTCGGGCAGCAGGTGGCGGCACAGCTCGCACTTGCCGATCTTGCCGGTGGGCGAGTCGTAGTCGTACTTGGGGATGCCGAAGGGGCAGGCGGCGACGCAGTAGCGGCAGCCGATGCAGGCATCGGCGTCGTACTGCACGATGCCGGTCGCCGGGTCCTTGGTCATCGCCGACACCGGACAGGCCGAGACGCAGCTCGGGTCGATGCAGTGCAGGCAGGACGACTTCATGAAGGCGTAGCCGTCGGTCTGCTGATTGCGCTGCGTGCCGGTGCCGGACTGCCAGGCCTTGATCACGTTGTAGGTGCGCGCGGTGGTGTCGAGCGGCATGTCCCACAGCGCGTCGACCGGGCTGTTGTAGTCGAGGGGCAGGTCGTTGGCCGCCTTGCAGGCGGCGACGCAGGCCTTGCAGCCGATGCACAGCGTGGAGTCGAACAGCAGCCCGATCGCCTCGGGCGGGATCTCGGCATTGCCGCGCGCATGCGCCGAGGGGCATGCGGTGGTGCCGGCCACGGCGGCACCACCCGCGAGGGCGCGGCGGAGGAATTCGCGCCGGCCATTCATGTCAGGCGTCCTCGCGTTGGGCGGGCTTCGCCGCGGTATCGGCGGCGGCGTGCTGCTTGCCGAGGTTGCGCGCGAACATCGCACCGGCGCCGGCCGCCGCGCCGGCGACCGCGGCCAGCACCGCGGCCGAGCCGAGCGTGGCGCCCTGGCCCTGCGGCTCGTGGATGGCGGGGTAGAGCGCGGGTGGCTCGACGTTCTTCACCTTGGCGAGCATGTGGATCGGCTTGCTGAAGCCGACCCCCTCCTCGGTGCAGCCGATGCAGGGATGGCCGCAGCCCACCGGCCAGGTGCCGGCGCCGGCGTCGCCGAACAGCACGGTCGGGCAGTTGGCGTAGGTCTCCGGGCCCTTGCAGCCGAGCTTGTACAGGCAGTAGCCCTTGCGGTGGCCGTCGTCGCCGAAGGCGAGCGCGAAGCGGCCGGCGTCGTAGTGGGCGCGGCGCTCGCAGTTCTCGTGCACCAGGCGCGAGTAGGCGAACAGCGGCCGACCCTGCGCGTCCACCGGCGGCAGGCTGCCGAAGGTGAGGAAGTGCACCACGGTGGCGAGGAAGTTGTACGGGTTGGGCGGGCAGCCCGGGATGGTGACCACCGGCTTGTCGAGGATCTTGCCGACGCCGACCGCGCCGGTGGGGTTGGGGTCGGTCGCAGGCATGCCGCCCCAGGACGCACAGGAGCCGATCGCGATCACCGCGGCGGCGTCCTTGGCGCATTCGCGGGTGAGCTCGATCGCGGTCTGGTTGCCGACCTTGCAGTAGATGCCGCCGTCGCGGGTGGGGATCGCACCCTCCACCACCAGCAGGTACTTGCCCTTGTGGCGCTCCATCGCCGCCTTGCGCGCGGCCTCGACCTGGTGGCCGGCGGCGGCGAACAGGGTCTCGTGGTAGTCGAGCGAGATGACGTCGAGGATCAGCTTCTCCAGCGT
>JAEUNQ010000102.1 GCA_016790365.1 Thauera sp.
CACTCGGTCGAACTGGCGGATACCCCCGAGGTGCGCGGGATGATCAACAAGGTGTCCTACCTGGTCAAGTGCGAGGGTTGAAATGCGCCTGAATAGCATCAAGCCCGCTGAGGGTTCGAAGAAGGTCGCGCGCCGAGTCGGTCGTGGCATCGGTAGCGGCCTGGGCAAGACCTGCGGTCGCGGCCACAAGGGTCAAAAGTCCCGCGCCGGCGGCTTCCACAAGGTCGGTTTCGAGGGCGGCCAGATGCCGCTGCAGCGTCGCCTGCCGAAGCGTGGTTTCGTGTCGCTGACGCGTGCCCGCAACGTCGAGGTGCGACTGTCCGAGCTCGACAAGTTGCCGGTGGATGAGGTCGATCTGCTGACGCTGAAGCAGGCCGGTGTGATCGCTGCCGACGCGTTGTCGGCCAAGGTCGTGCTGTCCGGTTCGATCAGCCGCAAGGTGATTCTGCGCGGTGTCGGTGCCACCCAGGGTGCGAAGGCGGCGATCGAAGCCGCTGGCGGCTCCGTGGCGGCCGAGTAACAGAAGGATACGGTTGTGGCGAATCCTGCTGCCACGCTGGGAAGCCCCGGTCGGTTCGGCGATCTCAAGCGTCGCCTGCTGTTCTTGGTGGGTGCGCTGATCGTCTATCGCATCGGTGCGCACATCCCGGTTCCGGGAATCGACCCGCAGGGGCTGGCCGAGTTGTTCCAGTCCCAGCAGGGCGGCATCCTGGGCGTGTTCAACCTGTTTTCGGGTGGCGCCCTGTCGCGCTTCACCATCTTCGCGCTGGGCATCATGCCCTACATCTCCGCGTCCATCATCATGCAGTTGATGACCGTGGCGGTGCCTACGCTGGAGGCCTTGAAGAAGGAAGGCGAGGCCGGACGACGCAAGATCACGCAGTACACGCGGTACGGCACGCTGGTGCTCGCGCTCGCTCAGTCCCTGGGCATCGCGATTGCGCTCGAAGGGCAAGCCGGGCTGGTTCTCGAGCCGGGGCTGATGTTCCGTTTCGTGACCGTGGCGACGCTGGTGACTGGAACCATGTTCCTGATGTGGCTGGGTGAGCAGATCACCGAACGCGGCATCGGCAACGGGATCTCGATGATCATCTTCGCCGGCATCATCGCGGGTCTGCCGAGTGCGATCGGCGGGCTGTTCGAGCTGGTGCGAACCGGCGCGATGCATCCCTTCACCGCGCTCTTCATCTGCATCCTGGTGGTGCTGGTGACGGCCTTCGTGGTGTTCGTGGAGCGTGGCCAGCGCAAGATTCTGGTGAACTACGCGAAGCGCCAGGTGGGTAACAAGGTGTACGGGGGTCAAAGCTCGCACCTGCCTTTGAAGCTGAACATGTCGGGCGTGATTCCGCCGATCTTTGCGTCGAGCATCATCCTCTTCCCGGCGACGCTGGGGCAGTGGTTCGGCTCCTCGGAGGGCATGTACTGGTTGCGCGACATCGCATCCACGCTCTCGCCCGGTCAGCCGATCTACGTGATGCTGTACGCGGTGGCGATCGTGTTCTTCTGCTTCTTCTACACGGCGCTGGTGTTCAATGCCCGCGAAACGGCGGACAACCTGAAGAAAAGTGGGGCCTTCGTACCCGGGATCCGTCCTGGTGACCAGACCGCGCGATACATCGACAAGATTCTCATGCGGTTGACGCTGGCTGGGGCGATCTACATCACCCTTGTCTGCCTGCTGCCGGAGTTCCTGATCCTGAAGTGGAACGTGCCGTTCTATTTCGGCGGTACGTCGCTGCTGATCCTCGTGGTCGTCACGATGGACTTCATGGCCCAGGTCCAGGCGTTCGTGATGTCGCATCAATACGAGAGTCTGCTGAAGAAGGCGAATTTCAAGGGGGCGGGTCTGCCCGTCAGGTGAGCGCTTGTCGAAGGAAGATGTCATCGAGATGCAGGGCGAGGTCACAGAGAACCTTCCCAATGCAACGTTCCGCGTCAGGCTCGAAAACGGTCACATGGTCCTTGGGCACATCTCCGGAAAGATGCGGATGCACTACATCCGCATCCTCCCCGGCGACAAGGTGACCGTGCAACTCACCCCCTATGACCTGACCAAGGGCCGGATCGTTTTCCGGACCAAGTGAAGCTTAAAGAAACAGGAGCAAGACCATGAGAGTCCAGGCCTCAGTCAAGCGGCTCTGCCGCAATTGCAAGATCATCCGCCGCAAGGGTGTGGTTCGCGTAATTTGCAGCGATCCGCGGCACAAGCAACGCCAGGGTTGATCTAGTCAACCGCAGGCATTAGAATTTAACGTTTTTCGTTTCGGGGTATACGGATGGCCCGTATTGCTGGGGTAAACATTCCCAATCACAAGCATGCCGAGATCGCGCTGACCGCCATCTATGGGATCGGCCGTTCGCGTGCTCAGAA
>JAEUNQ010000052.1 GCA_016790365.1 Thauera sp.
GAGGCCGACGGGAAGCCGACCTCGATCTCCTTGAAGCCGATCTCGCACACGGTGCGGAACATGCGCATCTTGCGCTCGACGTTCATCGGCTCGAACAGCGCCTGGTTGCCGTCGCGCAGGTCGGTGCTCATCCAGATCGGCGCGCGGTCGATGACCTTGTTCGGCCACTGGCGGTCGGTGAGCGCGATCGGGGCGAAGGGGCGGTACTTGGCGGCGGGGTTGGGCAACATCATGGCGCGGTCCTCGTGGGCATGGCGTGATTCGATGGACGAAAGTTTACGCGGCCGGCTGCCGCAGACGATTGCGTTGTTGCAGGGAAAGCGGGTTTTTTGGTGCATAAAAGTTCACTTAATTTCTATTGAGTGAAAGAATCTGCTTTCATGGCCAAAGGAGGCGCCCGATCATGCAACTCGACCGCTACGACCGCCAGATCCTGGACCTCCTCCAGCAGGATGGGCGAATCAGCAACCAGGAGCTCGCCGACCGCATCGCGCTGTCGCCCTCGGCCTGCCTGCGCCGGCTGCGCGCGCTGGAGGAGTCCGGCCTGATCCGCGGCTACCGCGCGCTGCTCGACGCCAGGAAGCTGGGCCTGTCACTGATGGCGCTGATCCACATCTCGATGGACCGCCACACCCCCGAGCGCTTCTCGCACTTCGAGGCCGAGGTGGAGAAGATCCCGCAGGTGCTGGAGTGCCTGCTGATCACCGGACAGGATGCCGACTACCAGCTGAAGGTGGTGGTGACCGACATGGACGGCTACCAGGCGCTGCTGCTCGAGCGCATCACCCGCATCCCCGGCGTGACCGGCGTGCATTCGAGCTTCGTGCTGCGGCGGGTGATCGACAAGACGGCGCTGCCGCTGCCGGGCGCCTGAGCGCGGGTGTGCACAATCTGGATATATGTCACGTTGTGAGCGGATAGCGGGGCCGGGCGTCGGGGTCCAAGATCCCGGGGCTGCGTGGCGCTTGCGCCGCGCTCGAGCCAAATCGACATGAAGTCCGCCGCGCGCGGACCGACCCCCCAAGGAGACGACATGGACGCCCGCGTTCGCGAACTGGTCAAGGCCACCATCCCGGTGCTCAAGGAGCACGGCGTGGCCCTGACGACGTATTTCTACCAGCGCCTGTTCCGCCACAACCCGGAGCTGAAGAACATCTTCAACCAGTCGCACAACGAGACCGGCAAGCAGCCGGTGGCACTGGCAATGGCGGTGCTGGCCTACGCCGAGAACATCGACGACCCCTCGGTGCTGGCGCCGGTGATCACGCTGATCGCCAACAAGCACGCCAGCGTGGGTATCCGCGCCGAGCATTACCCGATCGTCGGCAAGCATCTGCTGGCCTCGATCCGCGAGGTGCTGGGCGACGCCGCGAGCGACGAGCTGATCCACGCCTGGGGCGTGGCCTACGGCGCGCTCGCCGACGTCTTCATCGAGGCCGAGAGCAAGCTCTACAACGAGGCCTGCAACAGCGACGGCGGCTGGAGCGGCTGGCGCAGCTTCCGCATCATCGACAAGGTGCGCGAGAGCGCGGAGATCACGTCCTTCCACCTCGTGCCCTGCGACGGCGGCCCGCTGCCTTCCTACCGCGCCGGCCAGTACACGACCGTACGCGTGTTCGTGCCAGAGCTTGGCGTGATGCAGCTGCGCCAATACACGCTGTCGATCGCGCCGGGGGCGATGCACTTCCGCATCTCGGTGAAGCGCGAGCCGGCGAGCACGACCACGCCTGCCGGCCGCGTGTCGAACCGCCTGCACGATTTCTACAAGGTGGGCGACATGCTCGAGCTGGCGCCGCCCTTCGGCGAGTTCTTCCTCGACGAGACGCACGACGGGCCGGTGGTGCTGATCAGCGGCGGCGTGGGCATCACGCCGATGATGGCGATGATCGACCGCCTGGTGTCGGCGGCGCCGTCGCGCCCGGTGCAGTTCGTGCACGCCTGCCGTAACGCGGAGGTGTTCGCCTTCGGTGCGCACCTGGCCAAGGTCGCCGAGCGTCATCCGCAGGTGAAGCTGCACCTGTTCCACGACGAAGGTGCGGTCGCAGCGCCGGTGCAGTCCGGGCGCGTCGAGCTGCGCGCGCTGGCGGGCGAGGTGCTGGGCGAGGGAGCCGATTACTACCTGTGCGGACCGGTGGGCTTCCTGGAGGCGCAGATTGCCACGCTGCACGAGCTGGGGGTCGAGTCGGCGCGCATCCATGCGGAGGTGTTCGACACCGGCGGCATCGCGACCTGAGGCGGTTGCGTCGGGTGATTTACGCCAGCCGCCAGGCGCGGGCGCGGCAGGCGGTGGGGGTGTCGGCGTCCGCTCGGGCGCAGCGACGATTCAGGCGCGGCTACGATCCGGCCGCGGAGCCGGGGCGGCGCTCGCCGCCTGCACTCGCGGCCCCTCGCGTGCGCTCGGGGCTGCCCTCGGCGGAGGTCGCCGCGGGGGCGGCGACGCAAACTCGTCGCTGCGCTCCTCGGACATGCGTCGCCTTGTTTCCCCCGCGACGCCCTCCGCCTCGGCGCTCCTGAAGTTGCGACCACCGCCCCGGCCCCGCGGCCTCAACTGTGCGCGGCTGGCCCTGAAGCCCTCCCCTGTTCGCGGCTTGTGGCGCTCCTACACGGGACGCAACCGCGGCGGTTTCTGTAGGAGCGCCGCAAGGCGCGAATGCGACGGCGGGCCGTCACCCGCGTCGCGGGAGGAGCC
>JAEUNQ010000054.1 GCA_016790365.1 Thauera sp.
CGGGCGCAGCCAGGGCAGGCGGCCGTCCTTGCGCACCTCGGCCTGGCGCTGCATGACGCGGTGGGCGTAGTGGATCGGCAGCGGCATCAGGCTGTCGGTCTCGTTGGTGGCGTAGCCGAACATCAGGCCCTGGTCGCCGGCGCCCTGGTCGAGTGGGTCGTCGTTGGCGTTGTCCACGCCCTGGGCGATGTCGGGCGACTGGCGGTTGATCGCCGCCAGCACCGCGCAGCTCTTGTAGTCGAAGCCGATGTCGGAGTTGTCGTAGCCGATGCGGCGGATGACTTCCTGCGCGATCTCGCGGTAGTTGGGGTGGGCGGTGGTGGTGATCTCGCCCGAGATCACCACCAGGCCGGTGGACACCAGGGTCTCGCAGGCCACGCGCGCCTTGGGGTCCTCGGCGAGGATGGCGTCGAGCACGCCGTCGGAGACCTGGTCGGCGACCTTGTCGGGGTGACCTTCGGAGACGGATTCGGAGGTGAAGAGAAATTCAGCCATGTGTGCTGCTCCTTGGAAAACAAAAATCCCCGTTGCCTTGGCCTTGCGTCTGCGGCCAGCTCCGGGGATTTCGTCGAGCAGCCGACGCTTTAGCAGTATTTGGTGCGGACGACTCCGTGGCCGCCCCACCGCCCTGCAAGTTGTCGAGTTAACTCGGCGGTGCGGTCGCGATTATAGACCGGGACGCCCGGCTGTGTAAGCATTCAGGGCTCGAGCCGGCTCCGGCATCCCCATCGGATCTCTCCCTGGTGCTGTCCCAACGCGTATTCCGCCTTCTGTCCCGCCTGCCCCTGTCCTGGCTGCACCGCATCGGTGGCTGGGCAGGGTGGCTGACCTACAAGACCTCGTCGTCCTACGCCCGCCGCCTGCGCGAGAACCTCTTCAACGCGCTGGGACGCGAGGACGAGGCGGTGCTGCGCGCGGCCATCGTCGAGGCCGGTCGCCAGGCGCTGGAGCTGCCCTTCATCTGGGGCCGGCCCGCGGCCGAGGTGGTGGCCAGCGCGGTGCGCACCGAGGGCTGGGAACTGGTCGAGGCGGCGCGCGCCGAGGGGGCGGGCATCCTCTTCATCACCCCGCACCTGGGCTGCTTCGAGATCACCGCGCAATGCATCGCGGCGAAGATCCCGATCACCGTGCTCTATCGCCCGCCGCGCAAGGAGGAGCTGCAGCCGCTGATGGAGGCCGGGCGTGCGCGCGGGCAGATGCGCACCGCGCCGGCCGACCTGTCCGGGGTGCGCAAGCTGGTCAAGACCCTGCGCAGCCACGAGGCGGTGGGCATGCTGCCCGACCAGGTGCCGGGCGCGGGCGAGGGCGTGTGGTCGACCTTCTTCGGCAAGCCGGCGTGGACCATGACGCTGGCCGCGCGCCTGGCGGCGGTGAAGGGCGTGCGCGTGATCTACACCTGGGCCGAGCGTCTGCCGCGCGGCGAGGGCTACGTGTTCCGCCTGCAGGCACCCACCGAGGCGCTCAGCGGCGACCTCGACACCGACGTGGCGATCATCAACCGCGAGGTCGAGCGCATGATCCTGCAGTGTCCGCAGCAGTACCTGTGGGGCTACAACCGCTACAAGGGGCCGCGGCGCGGGCGCGATGACGCGGCCCCGGAGGCCCCGGAGGACATGCCGGGTGATGCGGCGGTGCGTGCCGATGCCGACGGCGCCGCTGCGGAGCGCCGCGCATGAGTCGCATCATCGTCGCGCTGATCTGGCTGCTGCACTTTCTGCCCTTGTCGATCCTGGCCCCGATCGGCAGCGGCTTCGGTCGCCTGCTGTACTGGGTGATCGTGCCGCGGCGCAAGGTCGTGCTGATCAACCTGCGCCTGTGCTTTCCCGAACTCTCCGAGGCCGAACGCCGCGCGCTGGCCAAGCGCCACTTCGCGGTGACCGGGCGCAGCATGCTCGAGCGCGGCCTGGCGTGGTGGGCGAGCGCCGAGCGCCTGCGCGCCACGGTGCGCATCGACGGCCTCGAACACCTGCAGGCGCTCAAGGCGGCAGGGCGCCCGGTGCTGCTGCTGGTGCCGCACTTCGTCGGCCTCGACATGGCGGGCACGCGGCTGTCGCTCGAAGGCGATTTCGTCAGCGTGTACTCGCCGCAGAAGGACAAGGTGATCGACCGCTGGCTGCATCACGGCCGCAGCCGCTTCAACGACCAGCAGCTGCTTTCGCGCCACGACGGCGTGCGCGCGACGGTGAAGGCGATGAAATCCGGTCGTCCGCTCTATTACCTGCCCGACCTCGACTACGGCCGCAAGGAATCCATCTTCGTGCCCTTCTTCGGCGTGCAGGCGGCCACCATCACGGGCCTGCCGCGCCTGGCGCGGCTCGCGGGTGCGGCAGTCGTCCCCTGTGTGGTGCGCATGAAGCCCGGTGGAGAGGGCTATGTGCTCGAACTCGGCGCGCCCTGGGTCGACTATCCTTCGGACGACGTCGAGGCCGACACCCGGCGCATGAACGCCTGGCTCGAGGGCGTCGTGCGCACCATGCCCGAGCAGTACTACTGGGTGCACCGCCGCTTCAAGACCCGGCCCGAGGGCGAGCCGCGGATCTACTGAAACACTGGGACAGCAAGATGAAACTGCGCTTCACCAAGATGCACGGCCTGGGCAACGACTTCGTCGTCATCGACGCCACGCGCGCGCCGGTCGATCTGAGTCCGGCGCGGGTCAAGGCGATCGCCGACCGCCACTTCGGCGTCGGCTGCGACCAGCTGCTGGTGGTCGAGCCTGCGTCCCGCCCGGATGTCGATTTCCGTTACCGCATCTTCAACGCCGACGGCGGCGAGGTCGAGCAGTGCGGCAACGGCGCGCGCTGCTTCGTGCGCTTCGTGCATGACAGGGGGCTCACCGACAAGGCCGAGATCCGCGTCGAGACCCGGTCCGGGATCATCGCGCCGCGGCTGCGTGCGGACGGCCTGGTCACGGTGGACATGGGCGTGCCCGAGCTGGCGCCGGCGAAGATCCCCTTCGTGTCCGATTCGGATGCGGTGGTGCAGCCGCTGCAGGTGGGCGACGACACGGTGGCGATCACCGTGGTGTCGATGGGCAACCCACATGCGGTGCAGGTGGTGGCCGACGTCGATGCCGCGCCGGTACGCGAGCAGGGCGCGGCGATCGAGCGCCACGAACGCTTCCCGGCGCGGGTCAACGCCGGCTTCCTGCAGGTGGTCGATGCGCACGAGGTGCGCCTGCGCGTGTTCGAGCGTGGTGCGGGCGAGACCCTGGCCTGCGGTACGGGCGCGTGCGCAGCGGTGGTCGCGGGCATCCTGCGCGGTCTGCTGGAGACGCCGGTGCGGGTGCATACCCGCGGTGGCGAGCTGGAGATCGCCTGGGACGGACCCGGCACGCCGGTGCGCATGACCGGGCCGGCAGTGACGGTTTTCGAGGGCGAGATGGAGCTTGCCTGAAGGAACTCGCCTGAGCCTGGATTTCGCTCCCGGCCGACCGCTGTATGCGGCGGCCACCCACGAACAATCGACGCGGGGCGCTTGCCGTCCCGCCTGGAGCAGCATCGATGAACGCCGAAGACGTCGCGCGCTACCTGCGCGAACACCCTGATTTCCTCAGCCAGCACCATGAGCTCTTCACCGAGCTCACCGTGCCTCATCCGCAGCACGGCGGCCAGGCGATCTCGCTTGCCGAGCGCCAGCTCCACGCGCTGCGCGACAAGATCCGCGCGCTCGAGCTCAAGCTTGCCGAACTGATCCGTTTCGGCGAGGAGAACGACGACATCAGCACCAAGGTGCACCGGCTCGCGGTCGCATTGCTGCACGCGGGTTCGGTTGCCGCGGTGCGCCAGGGCCTGATCGACAGCCTGCGCGACGATTTCTCCGTGCCCTACGTGACCCTGAGGCTGTGGGGGGAGGCTGAGGGGGGCGGGGTGGTGCACACCGAGGCCTTCGGCGTCAGCGAGACCGCACGCCGCCAGGTCGAGAACCTGCGCCATCCTTGGTGCGGGGCGCCCGAAAGCATCGAGATGACGAGCTGGTTCGGCGAGGCTGCGCCGCACATCCGTTCGCTTGCGCTGATGCCGCTGCGAGTGGAGGGCGAATGCGTCGGCCTGCTCGCGCTCGGCAGCGCGGAGGCCGAGCGTTTCTACGCCGGCATGGGCACGCTCTACCTGGGGCGCATCGCCGACCTTGCCGCCGCGGCACTCGTGGCACGCGCGGGCTGAGTCGATGCGTGCGCGGCGTGCTGCCGGCGCGGCGCCCGAGGCGCCTTCGGTGCTGCCGGAACGCATGCAGGCCTGGCTGGACTGGCTCGCCACCCAGCGCCGCGTCGCCCCGCTGACCCTCACCGCCTACCGTGCCGGCCTGCAGGCCTTGCTGCGCCTGGCCGAGGAACGTCCGCCCGAGAGCCTGCAGCCCGCCGACATCCGCCGCTTCGTCGCCAGGCTGCACGGCGAGGGTCAGCAGGGGCGCTCGATCGCCCGCCATCTGTCGGCATGGCGGGGCTTCTACCGCTGGCTCGTGCGCGAGCATGGTGTGCGCGTCAATCCGGCGCTCGGCATTCGCCCGCCCAAGTCGCCCTCCACGTTGCCGCGCGTGCTGTCGCCGGAGCAGGCGAACGCCTTGCTCGATCCTGAGCCACAGAATTCTCTCGAAATTCGCGATATTGCGATGTTCGAGCTTTTCTACTCTTCTGGCTTGCGAGTCGCCGAGCTCGCCGGACTCGATATCGGTGCCGGGCTCGATCTCGCGGAGGGCCTGGTCACCGTCATCGGCAAGCGCCAGCGCCAGCGTACCGTCCCGGTGGGCGGCAAGGCGATCGAGGCCTTGCACCGCTGGCTGCAGATCCGCGGCGGGCTTGCCCGCGCAGGCGAGCCCGCCCTGTTCGTGACCCGCAACGGCAGCCGCCTGAGCACGCGCGGCATCGCCAGTCGGCTGAGCGTGCGCGCCGAGGCGCTCGGACTCGGCGTGCATGTGCACCCGCACATGCTGCGTCACAGCTTTGCCAGTCATCTGCTGCAATCGAGCGGTGATCTGCGTGCGGTGCAGGAGCTGCTCGGCCACGCCAGCATCCGCAGCACCCAGATCTACACCCACCTCGACTTCCAGCATCTCGCCGCGGTGTACGACGCGGCGCACCCGCGCGCGCGAAAATGAGCACGCCCCGATCCGGGGCGCTGCGGCGGCAAACGGGCTCCCGGTCGATCACGACATGACTATCCCCATCATGGGTATTCCCGAGTGCTCGGGCAGTACGGCTTGAGTTATGCTCGTGGCGTCCGTGCAATTAATAATTCTCTAAAAAACGCCGCTAACTCCCGGAACTGACAAAAGAGGGTGAAGCGTGCCTTCATAGCCCAATGAGCCCAACAGTTCGCCCGGAACATCCGAATGCGGCTACCCTCACGCATTCCGGCCACCATAGAGATACAGGCTCGGCGCGGCGCACGATCAAGGCCGTCGCGCTCGTGCTCGCGCGCCACGAGGTCCGCAGCCTGCGACGCTGGTTCGAGGATTTCGACCGCGACATCCTGCTGCCCATCCTGCTCGGCGAGATCGCACTGCACAACATCGGCGCCCTGGAGAACGGTGTCGCGCGGCGCGAGAGCACCCGCCCGATCACCGCGACGCCCTCGGTCCCGCGTGAAAGTCGCCCCCCCGATTGCGGTCTCAAGCCCTGCAACGCCTACTCGATCGCCGCGGCCACCGGACTGCCGCGCGAGACCGTGCGGCGCAAGATCGGGCGCCTGATCGAGCTCGGCTGGATCTGCCGCGAGGACAACGGCCACCTCTACATCACCGAGGTCGCGCTCGAGCAGTTCGGCTCCATGCTCAGCTCGCGCGCGCTCGCGGAACTGCTCGAAACCGCCGACCACGTCCGCACCCTGCTCGAAGAAAAGCACGCCTGAGGCCGGCGGCGCGGCATCGCCCTTGCACGAGCGCGGCCAGGCGCGAATGCGGTGGGGATGGGGCGAGGGCGCGGATTTTGTGTGCCATGTTCGCGGCTTGCGCCGCTCCTACAGCCCACCCCCGGCCGTGCCGGTTCGTGCAGGAGCGCCGCAAGGCGCGAACCGCAGGACGCGTCGTGGCGGGCGTCGCTTCGGCAAGGATGGTTCGTGTAGGAGCGCCGCAAGGCGCGAACCGCGGCGCACAGAATGGGCGACGCCCTCGCCGGACCGCCGTCTTCGCAGCCGCCGCCGCTCCTGCAGGGCGCGTCGTGGCTGTCGCAGCGTGGTCGGCCGACCCTCAGGACCCCGAGCGCAGCGGCGGTCGATACTCTGGATTCGCCCCCGCCTCCGCGCGCGCCAGCGCGGCGCCGATCAGCACCAGGGCGGCGAGCAGCAGGGCAAAGTGGCGACGCTGCGCCGCCGGGCCGGGCAGCCGGCGCGGGATCGTGTAATACATCGCATGGATGTAGCCCGCGCCGGCCGCGGCGAGCGCCAGCAGCCCGGCGCCGAGCAGGCGCGAGGCGAGCGGATCGAAGCTGCGCCCGATCGAGGGGTCCCACTGCGCGGGCAGGAAGAATTCCGGCGCGCGTACGAGCAGGAACAGCCCGCCCAGCACGCACAGCATCAGCATCACCACCTGCAGCGAACGCATCGCCGGCCCCGCCGCCTACTGGAAGAGGTCGCCGCCGGCGCGCGGCGGCGCCAGCCCGAAGTGCTGCCAGATCGCGTGCGTCGCCATGCGCCCGCGCGGCGTGCGCTGCAGGTAGCCCTGCTGGATCAGGTAGGGCTCGATGACGTCCTCGATGGTGTCGGTGGATTCGCCGATCGCCGCCGCGATGTTGTCCAGCCCGACCGGGCCGCCGCCGAACTTCTCCAGCATCGCCGACAGCAGCTTGCGGTCCATGAGGTCGAGCCCGAGGTTGTCGACGTCCAGCATCTTCAGCGCCGCGTCGGCCACCTCGGCGGTGATATGGCCGCCGGCCTTCACCTCGGCATAGTCGCGCACCCGGCGCAGCAGGCGGTTGGCGATGCGCGGCGTGCCGCGCGCGCGGCGGGCGATCTCGAGCGCGCCGGCGTCGTCGATCTCGACGTTGAGCAGGCGCGCCGAGCGCCCGACGATGAAGGCGAGCTCGTCCGCGGTGTAGAACTCCAGCCGCGACACGATGCCGAAGCGGTCGCGCAGCGGGTTGGTGAGCATACCGGCGCGGGTGGTGGCGCCGACCAGCGTGAAGGGCGGCAGGTCGAGCTTCACCGAGCGTGCCGCCGGGCCTTCGCCGATCATGATGTCGATCTGGAAGTCCTCCAGCGCCGGGTAGAGGATCTCCTCGACCACCGGCGA
>JAEUNQ010000056.1 GCA_016790365.1 Thauera sp.
GCGACTGCGAGCGCGAGCGCCAAGGGCGGCAAGGGCGAGGAAGAGGACGGCAGCAGCGCCGAGGACGGCGTGGACCTCGAGGTCCAGCGCCAGGCCGGCTTCGCCCAGGACAAGCAGAAGGACGGCAGCGCGAGCAAGACCCAGCAGCCGGGTTCGGCCGAATCGAGCGAAGGCAAGCTCAGCGTGGCCGCGGCGGTCGCGGTGAACACGCTCGACAGCCGCAGCGAGGCCTACGTGGCCAGTGGCGTCGAGTTGCAGGCCGGCGGCCTGCTCGCGGTCGAAGCCTGGAGCAACACCGACGCCGAAGCCGAGGCCGAGGGCAGTACGGCAGGCAGCACGGCGACGGTAGGCATCGGCGCCGCCGCTGCGGTCAACAGCATCGAGACCCACACCCTTGCCTGGATCGGCGACGCGCAGGTGACCGCGAACGGCATCGCCGTGAACGCCGGCACGGAAACCCTCGGCGACGACGAGGCGAACCGCTTCAGCGCGAGCGCAAAGGCTGGCGCCGGCGCGGGCAAGGTCGGCATCGCCGGCGCGCTCGCGCTCAACCTGCTCACGACCCACACCCGCGCCGAGGTGCTCGAAGGCGCGCGCGTGGACGCCGAAGGCGGCGATGTCGAGCTCGAAGCCGACAGCACCACGGAGACCAGCGCCACCGCCCTGCCCGACGAGCCGGTCGACGGCGGCGACTTCGGCGTCGGCGCCTCGGTCGCCCTCAACCTCTTCCGCGAGGACGAGGTGCAGGCGCGCATCCGGCGCGGCGTCGAGATCACCGACCTCGACAAGCTGCGCGTGATCGCCAACGCCAGCAGCGACACCACCGCCACCGCCGAGGCAGGCGCCGCGGGCAGCGTGGCGCTCGACGCCGCCGTGGCCTTGTCCGACCTCAAGCTGAACACCGCCGCCGTGGTCGAGGCTGGCCCAGAAATCGTCGCCACCGGCGCGGTCGAGATCCGCGCCACGTCCACCGGGGAACACGAAGCCGAGGCGACGGGCGACACCGAATCGGAAAAGGTCGGCATCGGCGGCTCGGGCGCGATCGTGCTCAGCACGACCACCACCACCGCCAGCCTGCAGCGCTCGCTGCAGACGACCACCAGCGGCGAGGATGGCAATGTCACCATCGACGCCGACGCCACGCGCAGCTACGAGGCGGTGGCCAAGGCCAGCGCCGCAGGCGGCAAGGCCGAGGAGGACACCACCGCCGCCGAGCGCGACAAGGCCAGCACCAGCTCGACCCTGAAGGACAATCAGGATGCCCAGGAGGGCACCCAGACCACCGGCAACAGCAACAAGCTGGCAGTGGCGGCCGCGGTGGGCGCGGTGGTCATGGACGACGACGTGCGTGCGGACGCGGGGCGTGCGCAGGGGGCGGACAGCGACCCTGCCGTCCGCCTCGATGTCGGCGGCGAACTCGCGATCGGCGCACACAACCAGAGCGACTTCAGCGCCCGCGGCCTGGGCAACACCCTGGACGTGTCCAAGCTCGAGAGCAGCGCCAAGGTCGGCATCGGTGTCGGTGTCGGGTTGGCGATCGCGCGCAACGACACCGCCGCCACGATCAGCGACGGCACGCTGGTCGCGGACGCGGCGGGCGTGCAGGTCGCTGCAGAATCCTGGCAGAACACCTCGACGGAATTCGCCAACAAGCTCGCCGCAGAAGGCGTGGCGGGCGCCGGGGCGGAGAAGGTCGGCATCGCGGGCGCACTCGCGGTGGCATGGTCGCAATCCACCACCTCCGCCTGGCTGGGCGAGGACGCCCGCATCGGCGATCGGACCACCGGAGAGTACGCCGGCGAAGTCAGCATCACCGCCGACAACACCAGCAAGCTCGCGGCCAAGGCCTGGAGCGCGGCGCTCGCCGGCAAGGTCGGCATCGGCGCCTCGATCGCCATCCTGCGCGCCAACAACGGCCAGCGCGCCTGGATCGGCGAACAGGCCGAAGTCACCGCGGCCGGGCTGCAGCTCGCCGGGCGCAACCATCTGCTCGACAGCTCGCCGAGCTTCGACTGGACGATCCTCGACGACCTCGAGAACCGCTTCACCGAGGCCAACCTCCAGGTGCTCCTCGGCGAGAGCAACTACTACACCGAGACCATCGCCGGCGCGGGCAGCGAGCAGGTCGCGGTCACCGGCTCGTTCTCGGTCAATGTGTTCGACGAACGGACCGAAGCCACGATCGGCGACGGCGCGCGGGTGAACACCACCGGCGCGGTCGACCTGGAAGCCGACAACCAGTCCTCCGCCACCGCCTTCGCCGGCGGTGTCTCGGCCGCAGGCAAGGTCGGCGTGGGCCTGGCCAGCGCCGACATCGTCAACCGCAGCCAGACCCGGGCCACGATCGGCGACGATGCGCGCATCGAGCGCTCCGCTGCGATCGACGTCGACGCCGCAGCCAGGCTGGATCTCGCTGCGGTCACCGCGAGCGCGGCCGCCGCGGGCAAGGCCGGCGTGGGCGGCGTGCTGAGCCTGATCGACTCCGAGAACCTGGTCGAGGCCACCACCGGCACGCGCAGCTTCCTGCGCAGCGACGGCGCCGTCGACGTCGACGCCACCAACACTTTCGATGCCATCGGCGTCGCCGGCGTGGCCGGCGTGGGCGGCACGGCGGGGGTTGGCATATCGGCCGGCATCTTCCTGGTCGACAACCAGACCAAGGCCTCGATCGGCGCCGCCGCCGACCTTGCCGCTGCGGGCGCGATCGGGGTACGCAGCACCGCAATGCAGGATGTCACCTCGGTCGTCGTCGGCGGTGCCGGCGGCGGCAAAGCAGGCGTGGCCGCCTCCGCGGCAGTGAACGACTACAACCCGGTCACCTACGCCTGGATCGGCAATGGCGCACGCATCAACGAGGGCGTGACCGGCCCGGCGCTGGCCGGGCGCAGCCTGACGGTGCACGCGGACGCCAGCACCGAGCTGCTGTCCATCGTCGGCACGGTAGGCATCGGCGGTACCGCCGGCGTCGGCGGGGCGGCCGACGTGGTGGTGGTGGACAAGGAGACCGCGGCCTGGATCGGCGAGGGCGTGATCGCCCGCACCGGCAGCAGCCTCGCGGTGGGCGCCACCAGCGCGGAGGCGATCCGTTCGGTAGGCGTGGGCCTGAGCGCCGGCGGCACGGCCGGGGTGCAGGGCTCGGCCTCGGTGCTGGTGCTCGACATCGACACGCTCGCCTCGGTGAAGACCGGCAGCACGCTCTTCTCCGACGGCAACCTGGTGATCGCGGCCGACGCCGACAGCGACCTCGACCTGCTCGCCGGCGCGATCGGCGCGGCGGGAACCGCGGCGGTAGGCGCGGGTGCGGCGGTCGCGGTGGTGGACAAGACCACCCACGCCTGGATCGACGACGGCGCGGCGGTCACTGCGCTCGGCAACGCCACCGCGGCCGAGGTGGCGGACGGCGGCTTCGACATCGGCTACGTGGCCACGGCCGCGGGCGAAGGCGAGGTCGCCGCGCCCGGCATCACCCCCTCCGACGGTGAGAACGACCTCGCCGGCGGCAGCGCGGCGCTCGACGCCACGCGCACCAGCAGCGCAAGCACCAGCGCGCATCGCGGGCTCGCGGTGACCGCGCTGAATCGCGATGACATCAAGGGCTACGCAGTTACCGGCGCCGCCGCCGGCACCGCGGCGGTGACCCTGTCGGGCGAAGTGTCGGTGCACCAGACCGACACCCGCGCCTCGATCGGCAGCATCGAACTCGCCGAGGGCGCCAGCCACACCGGGGTGCAGGTCAATGCCGACAATACCGGCGCCAACGCCGCGCAATCGGTGCGGGTCGCGGCCGGCAACGACAGCTTCCACCTCGGCATCGCCGGCGCACTGTCGGCCTCGGGCACGGTCGGTGTGGGCGTCGGCGCCGACGTGGCGGCAATGCAGCACGCCACTCATGCGGCCATCGTCGACCAGAGCGCGGTGAACGCGAAGCGCGACGTCGAGGTCGCCGCCAGCTCCAGCCAGGAGGTGGTGTCGATCAGCGCCAGCCTGGGCGCCTCGGGCACGGTCGGCGTGGCGGGCAGCGTGTCGGTGCTGAGCTTCGACAACGAAACCTCGGCCTCGATCGGCGACGAGGCGCAGGTCGCCGCCGGCGGCAACCTGAGCGTGACGGCGGACGACCACACCGACACCACCCTGGTCGCCGGCACGATCGCGCTCGGCATCGGCGGCGGTGGAGTCGGTGCCGGCGTGGGCGTGACCCTGATCGACAAGGACACCCGCGCCTGGATCGGCGAGGGTGCGGTGGTGGATGCGCTCGGCAAGGACACCACCGACTTGGTGGTGCGCTCGGGCGAGAGCCTGGACGAGACCACCACGGCGCGCGGCGTGCAGGTGCAGGCGGCGTCGAGCGAGGACCTGTTCACCGTCTCCGCCGCCGCAGCAGGCGGGCTCTACCTCGGCTTTGCCGGCGCGGTGTCGGTGGCGACGGTGGATTCGGACACCGCGGCCTGGATCGGCGCCGATGCCAGGGTGAATCAGGGCGGCGGCGCTGCCGACGCGGCGCAGGACGTCAACGTCGGTGCGCGCAACGAGATGGAACTCTTCAACGTCTCCGGCGCGCTCGGCGTCGGCGCGGCCGGCATCGCCGGCGGCGTGGATGTGGGGGTGATCCGCAACGACACCACTGCGTGGATCGGCGACCGCGCCGAAGTGGACGCCAAGCGCGACATCGGGGTGAACGCGCTCGCGAAGACCGACATCGAGAGCTACGTGGTGAGTGCCGCCGGCGGCATCGGCGCGCTCGCCGGCGGCGTCGGCGTGTATTCCGTGGGCGGCGGGCTCGGCGACGAGGCGCAGGGCCG
>JAEUNQ010000085.1 GCA_016790365.1 Thauera sp.
TGACCCTGCACGCCTGTTTGACGCCCGGTACGTGCAGTCGGTGCCGGCCGCAAACCTGATTCGCTTCCTCGACTTCACGAACGACAGCAACCGCGGCGTGCAGTGGTTTGACGAGTTACGGCGAACTCTCGACAAGGCCACGCTGGTCCGCAGCGCGATGTCAGTCGTCGAGCCCGCCTGCATCGAGTACGCGAACAAACTGCTGGTCAAGAACGAGGTGCTGCAGGGCTTCAACGCCCATATGGGGTTCCTGGCCGACAAGAAGCTATCGCTCTCGTACTTTGCCCAGAGGGTCGAGGAGATCCGGGAACGAGAGGGCGCGAAGTTCCTGGTGCTGCAGAACATAGCTCCCGCGTAGTTGCACAGCCGACGGTCGAAAAAAACACGTCTGCACCGGGCAGCTCCTGCAGCTGCCCGCCCGATGTTCTGGAGCGAGTGCTAGCCCCGTGATAGCCCGCCTGAAATGAACAAGGGGCTGCATCGCTGCAACCCCTTGATTTTACTGGTGCCGGAGATAGGAGTCGAACCTACGACCTTCGCATTACGAATGCGCTGCTCTACCAACTGAGCTACACCGGCCAAGGGCGCGCATCTTAACCCAGCGCGAGGGGCGCGGCAACACCGCAGCGGTGAGATCGCACGGAGGCATGGCGGGCCGATCACCGTCCCATGCGGCGACTCGAACCCCCTGTGGTACGAGTCGGGGGAACCCGCACTCGATAGAAAAATCTTCTCGCGCATCTACTTTTTACTATGTGACTCCATTAGAATGCGCGCCAACTCAGGGCGGAGGAGACCAGCCCGATCGAGAACGCAGCGCCGCGGGGGCCCGCTCCCGTGGCAGCTGTGCCATTTCCGGGCTTGCCGCGCTACGACGTGGTTCCTGCCCGTCGCTCCCGCCCTCCCCGCCCCTCCCGACGCACCGCCCTCCACATGTTCGGCCTCACCCTCTTCGAGATCGCCCTGATCGGAGCCGCCGCCTTTGCCGCTGGCGCGGTGAACTCGGTCGCCGGTGGCGGCACCTTCTTCTCCTTTCCTGCGCTGCTCGCGATCGGCGTGCCGCCCGTGGTCGCCAATGCGAGCAACTCGGTCTCGCTGTGGCCGGGCAGCCTCGCCGGCGCGTGGGCGTTCCGGCGCGAACTGAAGCGCTTCTCGCGCAGCCTGCCGATGCTCTCGGTGATCGCCTTCGTCGGCGGCATCGGCGGCGGCCTGCTGCTGCTGGCCACCTCGAACGCCGCGTTCGCGCAGCTGATCCCCTGGCTGCTGCTGCTCGCAACCGTGCTGTTCGCCTTCAGCGCGCAGATCTCCGCGCTGGTGAAGAAATGGAAACCCGCCCCGGAAGGGACCGACGAGCGCCACATCGGCCCGGGCGGCTTCGTGTTCCAGTTCGCGGTGTCGGTGTACGGCGGCTTCTTCGGCGCCGGCATGGGCATCCTGATGATCGCCGCGCTCGCCATCCAGGGCTTCAAGGACGTGCACGAGATCAACGCGCTGAAGAACTGGCTCTCGGCGGTGATCTACAGCGTCGCGGTGGCGACCTTCGTGATCGCGGACGCGGTGTCGTGGCCGCACACCCTGGTCATGCTGGTCACCGCGACCATCGGCGGCTACTGGGGTGCGGCGGTGGCGCGCAAGCTGCCCGCGCTGTGGCTGCGCCGCTTCATCATCGCGGTCGGTGGCGTGCTCACCGTGTACTACTTCGGCAAGACGCTCTGAGCGCGCCGATGCTCGCCGGACTCTCCGCCGCCCTCGGCGCAGGCCTGCTGTGGGGCCTGGTGTTCCTCACCCCGCTGCTGCTGGCCGACTACCCGCCCTTCATGCTCGCGATCGGGCGCTACCTCGCCTTCGGCGTGCTCGCGCTCGGCCTGGCCTGGTTCGATCGTGCCGCGCTCGCCCGCCTCACGCGCGCCGACTGGATCGAGGCGGTCAAGCTCGCGCTGATCGGCAATCTGCTCTACTACTCAACGCTGGCGAGCGCGATCCAGCTCGCCGGGGGGCCGGTGCCGACCCTGATCATCGGCACGCTGCCGGTGGTGATCGCGATCACCGCGAACCTGCTCGACCGCCGTCGCGGCGGCGGCGAGGACAGCGCGCCCTGGGCGCGCCTGGCGGCACCGCTGGCGCTGATCCTCGGCGGCCTGTTCGCGGTGCATTCGGCGAGCGCGCAGGCGCTGCCCGCGGACGCCTCCGCCGACTACCTCCTCGGCATCGGCTTCGGGCTGTTCGCACTCGGCTGCTGGACCTGGTATCCGATCCGCAACAGCCGCTGGCTGCGCGCCCGCGGCGCCGGGCTGTCGCGCGCGTGGGCGACCGCGCAGGGGCTGGCGACGCTGCCGGTGGCGATCGTCGCCGGCATCGGCTACTGGCTGTGGGACACCCGGCTCGCACCCGGCGGTCCGGGTTTCGCGTGGCCGCTCGGCCCCCGCCCCGAAGCCTTCGTCGGCATGTGCATCCTGCTCGGGCTGGCCGCATCCTGGCTCGGCACCCTGCTGTGGAACCGCGCCAGCCACCTGCTGCCGGCCGCGCTGGTGGGCCAGCTGATCGTGTTCGAGACGCTCGCCGCGCTGCTCTACGCCTTCCTGTGGTACGGACGCTGGCCGGGCCTGGCCGAGAGCGCAGGCATTGCGCTGTTGATCGCCGGCGTGCTCGGCGGCGTGAGGGTGTTCCGCCAGGGTGGCGCGCGCGCCGCGACGGACGTGGCAGCGTAGGGACGGGAAAGCACAGGTCCGGGAAGGCTCGGGGGACGGAACGGCGCATCGCCGCAGAGTCTGCGCCAGCCGCGCCGGCATCCCGCCGGACACGATATCATTTCGCTTTTGCACTGCAGCAAATCCCAGCTCTCGCACCGATGGACCAACTCACCCGCATCATCCTCGAAGCCGGCCGCTCCGGCGTCGAGCTCTCCCTCTTCGTGCTGCTGCCGATCATGGTGGTGATGCTGTCGCTGATGCGCCTGCTCGAGGCGCGCGGTGTGCTCGACTGGGTGGTCGCCCGCCTGGCGCCGCTGCTGCGCCCGCTCGGGCTCACCGGGCT
>JAEUNQ010000314.1 GCA_016790365.1 Thauera sp.
TCGCTCCACAGCGTCCTCTAACGCCGCGAGCTCGCACCAATGACGTGTCGGTCATCGCGGCGCTGCCGTTCTCCTTGTAAGCCATAGTCGTTTCTTCCGGAACGCCGGGCGTGCGGGACGCGCGGATGGGATGCTCAGAATTCGAGCGCGACCGTGCCGCCGGCCTGCGCGGTTCCGGTCACGACCTGGCCATCCGCCAGGCGCACCCTGACCTTTTCGCCGGGTGCCGCGTTGTTCATCGCTCGGCCCTCGCTCGCCACCCGGAAGCCCGCGCCCACGCCGAGCACCGTGACGTTCTGGCCCTGGCGCACCGCGTGGGGCACGCGCAGCATGTCGCCGCGCAGGGGGCTGCCGGCGGCAACCGCGATCCGGGTATGGTGGCCGACGGCCTGGGTCGGGTCGGTCAGGAGATTGTCCGAGAGTGCGGTGAGATCGCCCCGGCGCGCCCCGAGGTCGGCCGGACCGAGTACCTGGCCGGCGCGCAGCGGGCGTGCCGCAACGAGATAATCGGCGACCACGGCGACACGCGCCTGCAGGTAGGCGGTCCAGGTTACCGGCGAGTCGCAGCGCACTCCCACGCTGAACCTCCCCCAGGCGCGGGTTCCCGCCGGGAGGAAGACTTCGAGCGCGGCGCAGGCGGGCAACTGGCTGTTGGGGTCGAGCGGGGCGAGCTCGATCGACACCTCGCCGGGCAAGCCGGCGACCTGCCGGTGGAGGAACTCGTGCACCCGGACCTCGATCCCGCCCTCGGCCTGCTGGGCGATCGCGGAGGGAGAGGGCAGCAGTGCGACCGACGCAAGCAGCAGCGAGGCCAGGCCGCGAGGCCGCCATGCAGCGTGGCGCGGGAGGAGGGGAGTCGTCATGGGCGGATTGCACCACGACCCCCGCCAGCCTGGCAACCGGCAGCCAGCGCCGGCAATCCTTGCCGGAGGCCGGCGGCGAAAATGGCCGGGCTTTGCCCCCCTTATCCACGCCAGGGTCTTCCGGGCCGCCGGCTACCATTGCTGGCATGGAATCTGCGTCCGGAACGTCCGGGCGCACCGTCCCGGGAGCACAGCGATGAAAACCCTTTTCGATCGGCAGATCCAGTTCCACCAGACCGCACTGAACCTGCAGGCGCATCGCCAGCAGATGATCGCCTCGAATATCGCCAACGCCGACACCCCGCACTACAAGGCGCGCGACGTCGATTTCCGTGCTGCACTCCAGGGGGCGCTCAATACGGCCCGCGGGGGCGTGCAGATGACCGCCACGCAGGTGGGTCACATCGCCAGCGCGCCCACACCTTCGCTCGAGAGCCTCACGGGGTATCGCACCGAACTGCAGTCGGCGGTGGACGGCAACACCGTGAACATGGACGTCGAGCGTGCCGCCTTTGCCGAGAACGCGCTGCACTACGAGGCCAGCGTGACCTTCATCAGCGGCATGCTGCGCTCGATGAACAGCGCGATCACCGGCCAGTAAGGGGAATCGCCATGAGCATGCTCAACGTCTTCCAGATTGCCGGCTCGGCGCTCAGCGCGCAGTCGCTGCGCCTGAACACCACCGCCTCGAACCTCGCCAACGCCGACAGCGTCACCTCGGAGGACGGTCAGCCCTACCGCGCCAAGCAGGTCGTGTTCGCCGCGCACCCGGTCGCCGGCCCGGCGGCGGTCGGCGTGCAGGTGACCCAGGTGGTCGAGAGCGCCGCGCCGCTGCGCCTGGTGTTCGAACCCAACAACCCGGCCGCCAACGCCGAGGGCTACGTCGAGATGCCCAACGTCAACGTGGTCGAGGAGATGGTGAACATGATCTCCGCCTCGCGTTCGTACCAGAACAACGCCGAGGTGATGAGCACGGCACGGACCTTGCTTCAGCGTACCTTGCAGATCGGCCAGTAAGCATCCCGCAGGCGCCGTGACGTGGAAGACGCCGACAGCAGGAGACAGGAATGAGCAGCGTAACGAACACCCAGGACATCGCGGCGAGCGTGCTCGCCAAGATCAACACGCGCGAGGAGTCGAAGGCTTCGGCCTCTGGCGACATGAACTCGCGCTTCCTCACGCTGCTCACTACCCAGCTCAGGAACCAGGATCCGCTCAACCCGATGGAGAACGCCGAGGTCACCTCGCAGCTCGCGCAGATGAGCACGGTCGATGGCATCGAGCGCCTCAACAAGATGTTCCAGAGCTTCGTCGATGGCCAGAGCGCCTACGACTCGATGCAGGCCGCCGCGCTGGTCGGGCGCGGCGTGCTGGTGGAAGGGAAGAAGCTGACCCTCACCGAGTCCGGCGCGGTGGGTGGCTTCGAACTCGACGCCCCGGCCGACCGCGTGGTCCTGTCGATCAAGGACGCCGCCGGCCTCGAGGTCAAGCAGATCGAGCTCTCGGACGTCAAGGCGGGCAGCCAGAATTTCATCTGGGACGGCACCGCCAGCGATGGTTCGCGTGCGGCCGACGGCGCCTACACGCTCGAACTGAGCGCACTGTCCGAAGGCAAGAAGGTCACCGGCCGCACGCTCGAGTTCGGTCCGGTCACCAGCGTGATCCGCGGCGCCGCGGGCACCGACTTCCAGGTCGGCTCGCTCGGCATCTTCAAGTACGACGACATCAAGCAGATTCTCTGATCCGGAGCCCCGATCATGTCTTTCCAGCAAGGTTTGAGCGGCCTGAGCGTTTCCTCCAAGGCCCTGGACATCATCTCC
>JAEUNQ010000315.1 GCA_016790365.1 Thauera sp.
TCGCTCCACAGCGTCCTCTAACGCCGCGAGCTCGCACCAATGACGTGTCGGTCATCGCGGCGCTGCCGTTCTCCTTGTAAGCCATAGTCGTTTCTTCCGGAACGCCGGGCGTGCGGGACGCGCGGATGGGATGCTCAGAACTCCCAGGCCACGCCGACGTTGGCGATGTTGCGATCGTTGCCGCGCCCGACCGCGCCCGAGACCTTCACGCCCTCGGCGATCGTGTAGCGCAGGCCGACCTGGCGGTCCGGGCCGGAATGCTCCGCACCGAAGGTCTCGACGACGAAGTCGAGCTGCTCGGTGAGCGGCAGGTCGAGACCGACACCCCAGAAATTGACGTCCTCGTCGTCGCGCGCCCACTCGCGGCCAAGGTTGACATGCACCCGCGGTCCCTGCTCGAACGCCCAGGTCGCCAGGCCGGCGAGCGCGTCGACACGGGTCGAGTCCTCGCCGCTGACGCGCTCGCGGCCGTATTCGTACTTCAGGCCGACCGACAGCCCGGTCTCGGACTGCAGCGGCACCCACTTGATCGCCGCGCCGACGGCATGGATCTTCGCGTCGGGGTCGGCATCGCGATCCTTGGCACGCCCGAAGCCCACCTCCACCTCGACGTTGTCGATCGGACCGAAGCCCGCCGCACCCTCGTAGCCGCGCACCGCATCGTCGCGACTCCAGCCGAACTCGAGCTTGGCGCCACCGCGCTCGAGCGTGCCGGCGTCATCCACCGCCATCGGCGCTCGGCGAAGGCCGGAGCGGAGCAGAAGGCGAACAGCGAGGCCAGCACGATCGGGCGCAGCCCGGACTTGCGATGAGACATGACGATTCCTTTGCAGGGAGGGGTGGACAAAGACGGGCCGCCCACACGAGCGGCCCGAAAAGGATGAGTGATCCCCGGCGACCGGGGCTGCGAGACGATCACCCGCCCGCAGCCCGTCGATGCGACAGGAACGCCGGACGCTCGCGCCTCGGACGTGCCCGCATGCGCCCGGGGGGAGTTCTTACTTGACGACCTGGCCGGAGACCGAAAGGTAGGCGCGGCCGTGCTTGAGCACCGCATCACGATCGAGCTTCTCGGAAGCGATGTGCACCTCTTCGAGCGTGCCGGCGAGTGCGCTCATCTCCTCGTTGATCTTCTTGAGCGCGTTCTCGAGCGTGTAGGTGAGCTGGTGCACCTCGGCCATGTCCGAGTCGGTGACCTTGCCGTCGAGGATCGCCTTCAGCTTGAGGTTGTACTCGTTGAAGTTGGCGACCGCCTGCGCCAGGGTCGCGGAGGGCTTGCCCTCGAAGTGGGCACTCCGCTCGCCCGCACCCGACGCCCACACGGGGGTGGCAAGCGGGACGAGAGCCAGCGTGGCGGCGAGGATCAGGCTTTTCATGGGATTTCCTTGTAGTCGGTAGCGGCTCCGTTGCGGCGACGCGGCAGCGTCAGCGGACCCTCGGGAGCAGTTGCAAAATCGTAGCAGCAATGACAATCGTTATCATTTGATAAATATCAATGCTGTCCCGATTGCCGCGAATGAGGGCTTACTTCGCGCGCCGCGGACATCCCTTGCAGGGCTTGTCCTTCTTGCAGCATTTCTTGCTCATCGGTTTCTCCTGGTGAAAGGGAAAGATGGACCGCGGCGAAGCGCGCCGTTCAGTGCAGCACCCGCGAACCCTGGCTGACGTCATCTGCCTCGCCGAGCACCGCATAGGCCTCCCAGTCCTGGACGAGCCGGGCGGCGCACTCGCGCAAGCACGCGGAGAGGCGAGGATCGCTGCCGATCACGCGGAAATGACTGGCGATCGCGTGCGCCAGGGCCGGCGAGCGCCGTGCCGGAAAACGCGACAACAGCTGCAGCGCCGCCGCCAGCGCGAGCTCCGGATCGGTGTCGTACTCGGGCCCCTCGGTCACGGCCGCGCTGCGCCAGCCGGCAGACGTTTGCGCGCTCACAGCCGCACCGCGTAGTACTCGACGACCTGCTGGACGTCGACCGGGAACGGGACCTCGTCGGGCGCAGGAGTTCGCGTCACCGTCGCTGCGAATTCCGCCGCATCGAAGACGAGCCACTCGGGACGGCTCAGCGCCGGCTCGGCGAGCGACTCCACCACCACCGGGATGCTGCGCGCACGCTCGGCGAGCTGAACGCGGTCGCCTGGCCGGATGCGGATGGAGGGGATGTTCACCGCCCGCCCGTTGAGCAGCACGTGCTTGTGGCGGACGAGCTGGCGCGCGGCCACCGCGGTCGGTGCGAAGCCGGCGCGGAACACCAGGTTGTCGAGGCGGCGCTCGAGCAGCTCGAGCAGCTTGTCGCCGGTCGGACCACGGTCGCGCTTGGCCTCGCGGAACAGGCGCTGGATCTGCTTCTCGCCCAGACCATAGTTGAAGCGCAGCTTCTGCTTCTCGATCAGCTGCACGCCGAAGCCGGACTTCCGTTTCGGCCGCTGGCCGTGCTGCCCGGGCGGATAATTGCGCTCGCCCAGCGGTTTGCGCGACAAGCCCGGCAGCTCGGTGCCAAGAGCGCGCATCACTTTCAGGCGGGGGCCGGTGTATCGGGACAAGTCGTTCTCCTTGAGTCAGTTCGGAAAGGCAGCCACGGAGGCCGAAGCAGGCATAGAGCGCACGCGAGGACGTCGCGAAGTCGTGGATGTGCGAGTGGCGCCCGCGCACTGCGGAGGACGAGGAAGGGAGATCACGCGGTCGAGCTCTTCGCACGACGTCATCAGCTCCGGATCCAGGACTCCGCCATCCAGGCAGCGCAGCAACAGCGCCGCCTGGTGCGCGGCACGGGGGCAGCCGGTATCGAGATAGCGCGAGACGTGGGCAATCACGCCGGCGAGCAAGCGGGTCTGCTCATGCGAGGAAGGCTGGGTCATCACGGTCTCCGTTTTTGCGAATGATTCGCAATATCGTTAAAATCCGGGCGCCTGTCAAGCGCCTGGATCACTGCAGGCCCAGGCACACCGAGGAGGCTTCATCCGCAGCACATTTGAGCTGGATCAGCACAGGAAATAATGCGACCCATTATCGTTCTAGGCTTACCCCGCCCTCCGGACACCCGAGTTCATGGACTGCGCCACTTCGCCCTCCCCCGCCACCGCCGCCGTGCTGCGCACCCTGGCCCTCGTCGGCCACCCCAACGTCGGCAAGTCGGTGCTGTTCCACCGCCTCACCGGCACCTACGTCACGGTGTCCAATTACCCGGGCACCACAGTCGAGGTCTCGCGCGCCACCCCGCGCTTCGACCGCGAGGCCTCGCTGCTCGACACGCCGGGCGTGCTCGCCCTGCCCTCGCGCAGCGACGACGAGCGCGCCACCATGCGCGCGCTGCTCAATGAGGACATGCGCACGCTGATCCAGGTCGGTGACGCCAAGAACCTGCGCCGCACGCTCAACCTCACCGCGCTGCTGGCCGAACTCGGCGTGCCGATGGTGATGGCGCTCAACATGACCGACGAGGCCAAGGCGCGCGGGGTCACGGTGGATGTCGAGGCCCTGGCGGATGCGCTCGGCGTGCCGGTGGTGGCGACGGTGGCGACCGGCGGCGAGGGCGTCGCGGCGCTGACCGAGGCGATCGGCAGGGCGGCCGTAACGGCGCCGCTGCTGCGCTACGACGCGGTACTCGAGCGCGACATCGCCCGTGTGGAGGAGCTCATCTCCACCCATTGCCCGCACCCGCGGCTGGCTGCGCGCGGGCTGGCGGTGCTCGCCATCGGACGCGACCCGGAGGTCGACGCCTGGCTCGCCACGCAGCCCGGCAGCGGCCCCGTGCGCAGCGTGCTCGCCGAGCTCACCGCCACCATCGGCCGCGACTCGCTGCCGGCCCGCCTCGCGCGCGAGCGCGGCGGCGCGGCCGAGGCGCTCGCGCGCACCGTCACCCAGCAGGCCGCCGGCAAGGACCGCACGCTGTCGATGCTGCTCGGCCGCGTCGCAGTGCACCGCGGATGGGGCTGGCCGATGCTGCTCGGCGTGCTCTATCTGGTGTATCTCTTCGTCGGCGACTTCGGCGCCAGCACCCTGGTCGGGCTGCTCGAAGAAGACTTCTTCGGCGAGGTGCTCAACCCAGCGGTCACCGACTTCGTCACGAGCCACATCTCCACGCCCTGGCTGGCCGACCTGATCGTCGGCGAATACGGCCTGTGGACCATGGGCATGACCTACGCGCTGGCGCTGATCCTGCCCATCGTCACCACCTTCTTCCTCGCCTTCGGCGTGCTGGAGGATTCGGGCTACTTCTCGCGCCTGTCGGTGATCGCCAACCGCATGTTCGCCGCCATCGGCCTCAACGGCCGCGCGGTGCTGCCGATGGTGCTCGGGCTGGGCTGCGTGACCATGGCCACGCTCACCACCCGCATCCTGCACACCCCGCGCGAGCGCCTGATCACCATCTACCTGATGGCGCTGGCGATCCCGTGCTCGGCGCAGCTCGGCGTGGTGCTCGGCCTGCTCGGCGGCATCTCCTTCGGCGCCACGGTGATCTGGGTGCTGGCGATCATCGGCGTACTGCTGTTCACCGGCTGGCTGGCGAGCAAGGTCGTGCCCGGCAAGCGCGTCCCGCTCGTCACCGAGCTGCCGCCGATGCGCATGCCGGTGCTGGGCAACGTGCTCAAGAAGACCGGCGGGCGGCTGAAGTGGTACCTGATCGAGGTCATCCCGCTGTTCCTCATCGGTACCCTGATCATGTTCGGGCTCGACCGCAGCGGTGCGCTGCCGTGGATCATCGAGGCGGGCAAGCCGCTGGTGGTGGGCTGGCTCGGCCTGCCGCCGGAGGCGAGCGCGGCCTTCGTGATGGGCTTCCTGCGCCGCGACTTCGGCGCCAGCGGCCTGTTCGCGCTGCAAAGCGAGCTGTCGATGATCCAGGCGGTGGTCGGCATGGTCACGATCACGCTCTTGGTGCCCTGCATCGCCAGCCTTATGATGATCTTCAAGGAGCAGGGCATGAAGGTGGCCCTGCTGATGGTGGCGATGATCATCCAGACCGCCTTCCTGATCGGCGGCCTGCTCAACCACGGCCTGCGCCTGATCTTCTGAGCATCCCATCCGCGCGTCCCGCACGCCCGGCGTTCCGGAAGAAACGACTATGGCTTACAAGGAGAACGGCAGCGCCGCGATGACCGACACGTCATTGGTGCGAGCTCGCGGCGTTAGAGGACGCTGTGGAGCGA
>JAEUNQ010000119.1 GCA_016790365.1 Thauera sp.
GCCATAGGACCACGAGCGGATCTTGTCCGGCGAGGCGAGGCCGATCGTGATCGCGTCGAACTCTTCCTCGTTCGGCAGGGTTTGCTTGAACAGGTCAGCAAGCAGGCTTTTCATGGTTCACTCCATCCGGGCCGCCGCGTACGCGGCGACCCCGGGATTCAATCGCAGGCAGGGGACGGGAAGGAAATCGCGACGCTCATCCGCGGTCGAGGTCGATGTCGATCGCGAGCGAGCGGATTTCCTTCACCAGCACATTGAAGGATTCCGGCATGCCGGAGTCGATCTTGTGCTCGCCCTTGACGATGTTTTCGTACACCTTGGTCCGGCCGGTCACGTCGTCCGACTTGACCGTCAGCATCTCCTGCAGCGTGTAGGCCGCGCCGTAGGCTTCCAGCGCCCACACTTCCATCTCGCCGAAACGCTGGCCGCCGAACTGCGCCTTGCCGCCGAGCGGCTGCTGGGTGACGAGCGAGTACGGACCGGTCGAGCGCGCGTGCATCTTGTCGTCGACCAAGTGGTGCAGCTTCAGCACGTGCTTGTAGCCGACGGTGACCTTGCGCTCGAAGGCTTCGCCGGTGCGGCCGTCGTAGAGGGTGACCTGGCCGCCGGTGGGCAGACCCGCCAGCTCCAGCATCTGCTGGATTTCCTCTTCCTTGGCGCCGTCGAACACCGGAGTCGCGAAGGGCACACCCTTCTTGAGGTTGCTCGCGAGTTCGCGGACGTCCTCGTCCTTCAGATTGGCGATGTCTTCGGGGTGGCCACTGCTGTTGTAAATCTGATCGAGGAAGCCACGCAGCTCCTGCGCCGAAGCCTGCGCCTGCAGCATCTTGTCGATCTGCTGGCCAAGTCCCTTCGCCGCCCAACCCAGATGGGTCTCGAGGATCTGGCCGATGTTCATCCGCGACGGCACGCCGAGCGGGTTGAGCACGATATCGAGCGGAGTGCCGTCCTCCATGTAGGGCATGTCCTCTACCGGAACGATCTTCGACACCACACCCTTGTTGCCGTGACGGCCGGCCATCTTGTCGCCAGGCTGCAGACGACGCTTCACCGCCAGATAGACCTTCACCATCTTCTGCACGCCCGGGGGCAGCTCGTCGCCCTGGGTGAGCTTCTTCTTCTTGATCTCGAAGGCCTGCTCGAAGTCCTTGCGGGTGTTCTCGAGACCTTCGCGCACCGCCTCGAGCTGGACCGCCAGAGTCTCGTCGGCGAGGCGGATGTCGAACCAGTGGTAGTGCTCCAGGCTGTCCAGGTAGGCGTCGGTCAGCGCAGTGCCCTTGGCCAGCTTCCGCGGGCCGCCGTTGGCCGCCTGACCGACGATCATGCGGCGGATACGCGCGAAGGCGTCGCGTTCCACGATGCGCATCTGGTCTGCGAGGTCGGTCTTGAAGCTGCGCAGCTGGTCGTCGATGATCGACTGCGCGCGCTTGTCGCGCTCGATGCCCTCGCGGGTGAACACCTGCACGTCGATGACGGTGCCGACCATACCCGAGGGCACGCGCAGCGAGGTGTCCTTAACGTCGGAGGCCTTCTCGCCGAAGATCGCGCGCAGCAGCTTCTCTTCGGGAGTGAGCTGGGTCTCGCCCTTGGGCGTGACCTTGCCGACCAGGACGTCGCCAGCCTCGACCTCGGCACCGATGTAGACAATGCCGGATTCGTCCAGGCGAGACAGCTGGGCCTCGCCGAGCGAGGCGATGTCGCGGGTGATCTCCTCGGGCCCGAGCTTGGTGTCGCGGGCGACGACGGTGAGCTCCTCGATGTGAATCGAGGTGAAGCGATCGTCGGCAACCACGCGCTCGGAGATGAGGATCGAGTCCTCGAAGTTGTAGCCGTTCCAGGGCATGAAGCCGACCAGCATGTTCTGGCCGAGCGCGAGTTCGCCGAGGTCGGTGGAAGCACCGTCGGCCACCACGTCGCCACGGGCGATCAGGTCGCCCACCTTCACCACCGGACGCTGGTTGATGTTGGTGTTCTGGTTCGAACGGGTGTACTTGATCATGTTGTAGATGTCGACGCCGACCTCACCCGGCAGGGTCTCGTCGTCGTTCACCCGGATCACCACCCGGTTCGCATCCACGTAGTCGACGATGCCGCCGCGGGTCGCCTGCACGGCGGTTCCCGAGTCGACCGCCACACGGCGCTCGATTCCGGTGCCGACCAGCGGCTTTTCCGGACGCAGGCACGGCACGGCCTGGCGTTGCATGTTCGCGCCCATCAGCGCGCGGTTGGCGTCGTCGTGCTCGAGGAAGGGGATCAGCGAGGCCGCGACCGACACGATCTGGCCCGGCGCCACGTCCATGTACTGCACCATGTCCGAGGTGGCGAGCAGGAACTCGCCCTTGTGGCGGCACGAAACCAGGTCGCCGGCGAGCATGCCCGCCTCGTCGATCTCGGCGTTGGCCTGCGCGATCACGTACTGGCCTTCCTCGATCGCCGACAGGAAGTCGATCTGGTCGGTGACCTTGCCGTCGTTGACCTTGCGGTAAGGCGTCTCGAGGAAGCCGTGACGGTTCGTGCGCGCATACACGGCGAGCGAGTTGATCAGGCCGATGTTCGGGCCTTCCGGAGTCTCGATCGGGCACACGCGACCGTAGTGCGTCGGGTGCACGTCGCGCACCTCGAAACCGGCACGCTCGCGCGTCAGGCCGCCCGGGCCGAGTGCGGAAACGCGACGCTTGTGCGTGATCTCGGACAGCGGGTTGGTCTGGTCCATGAACTGCGACAGCTGACTGGAGCCGAAGAACTCCTTGATCGCGGCCGAGATCGGCTTGGCGTTGATCAGGTCGTGCGGCATCAGGTTGTCGGATTCGGCCTGCGACAGGCGCTCCTTGACCGCGCGCTCGACGCGCACCAGGCCG
The DNA here is from genome assembly GCA_016790365.1 of Thauera sp. Taxonomy (GTDB): domain Bacteria; phylum Pseudomonadota; class Gammaproteobacteria; order Burkholderiales; family Rhodocyclaceae; genus Thauera. Next base: position 2,859 of record JAEUNQ010000119.1, read on the forward strand.
GCACGGAACTGGTTCTCCGCGAGTTCGCCAACCGAGCGCACGCGGCGGTTGCCGAGGTGGTCGATGTCGTCGATCTCGCCGCGGCCGTTGCGCAGCTCGACCAGCACGCCGACCACCGCGAGGATGTCGTCGTTCACCAGCACGCCCGGGCCGTCCTCGCCCTGGGCGCCGACGCGCTCATAGAAACGCTTCAGCCAGCCCGGCGCCTTGTCGTCGATCTTCTCTGGATAGGCACGGCGGTTGAACTTCATGCGACCCACGGACGACAGGTCGTAGCGCTCCTCGGCGTAGAACAGGCCATTGAAGAGGCCTTCCACGGCGTCCTCGGTGGGCGGTTCGCCCGGACGCATCATGCGGTAGATCGCGACCTTGGCCGCCCACTGGTCGGCGGTCTCGTCGATGCGCAGCGTCTGCGAGATGTAGCCGCCGCGGTCGAGGTCGTTGATGTACAGCGTGCTCAGGCCGGTGACGCCGGCCAGTCGCAGCTTGTCGAGCAGGTCCTCGGTGATCTCGTCGTTGGCGCGCGCCAGCAGCTCGCCGGTCGACGGATCGACCACGTTGGTCGCGACCACGCGACCGAGCAGGAAGTCGTCCGGTACCGCCATGGTCTTCACGCCCGCCTGATCGATCTCGCGGATGTGCTTGGAGGTGATGCGCTTCTCGCGCGCCACGATGATCTTGCCGTCGGCGGTGGTGATGTCGAAGCGAGCAACCTCGCCGCGCAGGCGCTCGGGCACGAGCTCGAACTGCGCACCCTCGCCCTGGAGGTGGAAGGTGTCGGTGTCGTGGAAGGTCGCGAGGATCTCCTCCGGCGTCATGCCGATCGCGCGCAGCAGGATGGTGACCGGCATCTTGCGCCGACGGTCGACGCGGAAGTACAGGTAGTCCTTGGGGTCGAACTCGAAGTCCAGCCAGGAGCCGCGATACGGAATGATCCGTGCCGAGAACAGCAGCTTGCCCGAGGAGTGGGTCTTACCCCGATCGTGCTCGAAGAACACGCCCGGCGAACGGTGCAACTGCGAGACGATGACGCGCTCGGTACCGTTGATCACGAAGGAGCCGGTCGTGGTCATGAGCGGAATCTCGCCCATGTAGACCTCCTGCTCCTTGACTTCCTTGATGGTCTCTTTCGGTGCCTCGCGGTCCATGATGACCAGGCGCACGCGCGCGCGCAGCGGCGAGGCGAAGGTCAGGCCGCGCTGCTGGCATTCCTTCACGTCGAAGGCGGGCTCGCCCAGCATGTACTGGACATACTCGAGGCGGGCGTTGCCGCTGTGGCTCGAGATCGGGAAGATCGAGGTGAAGGCGGCCTGCAGACCCTGGTTGCGCCGGACATCCGGCGGGGTGTCCGCCTGCAGGAACTCGGCGAAGGACTCGATCTGGGTGGCGAGCAGGAAAGGCGCATCGAGCACGGCCGCGCGCTTGGCGAAGCTCTTGCGGATACGTTTCTTTTCGGTGTAGGAATACGCCATGGATGCTCCGGCTAGAGGGCTAACATCGGA
>JAEUNQ010000122.1 GCA_016790365.1 Thauera sp.
CGCCATAGCCGTCGACGAAGGCGTCGACCAGGATGCCGCTCGCGCGCGGGTACGAAGCCGCAAATTCTAGCAGATCGACCCCGGGCCGCATTCGCGCCGCCTTGATCCACGCGCGCCCGTGACGGGCACAGTCGGACTCGCCTTCGTCACCGTGGAACTGCAGAAGTTGCAGCGGCACGCGCGCGAGTACCGCCTCGACCTCGCCGGGAGCGGGGTTGACGAAGAGTCCGACCGAGACGACGAAGGGCGGCAGCAGCGCGACGAGCTCGGCGGCCTGCTCGATGGAGACCGCGCGCGGGCTGGGCGGGTAGAACACGAAGCCGATCGCGTCGGCGCCATTGTCGACAGCCGCGCGCACGTCCTGCGGCCGCGTCAGGCCGCAGATCTTGATTCGGGTACGGGACATTCAGACGAGGGGTAGCTGGGGCAGCGCGATGATACGCCCATCGTTGGGCAGCGGCCAGCGCGGCGGGTAGGCCACGCCGCACAGGTAGAGCCCGTCCGGCGAGAAGGTCGGCGCCGCGTGCGCGCGGTCGCGGGCGTCGAGCAGTTCGCGCATCCACTCCGCCGGATAGCGCCCCTTGCCCACGTAGACCAGCGCGCCGACGAGGTTGCGGATCATGTGGTGCAGGAAGCCGTTGGCGCGGAAGTCGAACAGCAGGTACTCGCCTTGCCGGACGACGCGCGCCTCGCGCATCACCCGCACCGGCGTCTTCGCCTGGCAGCCGGCAGCGCGGAAACTGGAAAAATCGTGGGTGCCGACCAAGCACTCCGCAGCCGCAGCCATGCGCGCCACGTCGAGCGGGAGGTGGTACCAGCCCACCCGCCCGGCCAGCATCGCGGGCCGCGTCGGTGCGTTGTGCAGGATGTAGCGATACTGGCGCTCGCAGGCGAGGAAGCGGGCGTGGAAGTCGTCGGCCACCTCGGTCGACCAGCGCACCACCACGGCGGGCGGCAGCAGCGCGTTGACGCCGCGCACCCAGGCCGAGGCCGGGCGCACCGCGCCGGTGTCGAAGTGTGCCACCTGCGCGCTCGCATGCACGCCGGTGTCGGTGCGCCCGGCGCAGTGGGTGCGCACCGGCTCGCCGGCGATCTGCGCGAGCGCGCGCTCGAGCACGTCCTGCACGGTGCGTCCATGAGCCTGGCTCTGCCAGCCGCAGAAGGCGTCTCCGGCGTACTCGAGGCCGAGCACGATGCGCTTCATGCCAGGCTCCACCAGAGCAGGCCGGCGAAGAGCGCGCCGGCCAGCAGGCCCTCGCCCAGCCCGAGGCGTTCGCGCGCCAGCACCACCGGAGCCACCTCGGCAGAGGCGTCGGCGGCGGACTCGTCGGCCAGCCAGTGGCGCCAGTCCACCGGCCCCTGCCCGCGCGGCGTGGCCTCGACGTAGCGCAGCACCAGCAGGAGGCGCAGCGCGAGACGTTCGGGCGCCACGCCGATCAGGCGCAGCGGGCGCGACAGCGCATAGAGGCCGCCGACCAGGCGCGCCAGCGGCAGGCGTTCGAGCAGGATGCCGACCGCGCACACCACCGCGAGCAGTCGCCCCGCATGCACCGCTGCGAGCGCCACGCCTTCGCGGGTCGGCCCGAGGCGGGGCCAGTCGAGCAGCGCCGCCTCACCCGGGGTGAACCAGGCGAACAAGACGGTGATTGCGATCAGGAGCACGCGGATCCGCCGCACCAAACGCCAGGTCCGCGCGCGCGCGAACAGTACGGCCATGAGCGCACAGGCCGCGACCGCGACGCTGAGCGCCAGTGGCGACAGGAGCTGGATGGCGGCGACCGCCGCGAGCCAAAGCAGAAGGACAAGACCGGAGTGCATCGGTAAACGGAAAAGGCCGCCGCGAGCCCGCGCTCGTGGCGGCCTGCCGGCGGGGGTGTTCAGCCCAGGCGCGCGATCATATCGCGGGCCGTGACCTGCTGTCTCGGTGACCCCTCGGAGACCACTTCCTCGAGCAATTCGAGCGCACCTTCCTTGTCGCCCATCTCCTCGTAGGCGCGCGCCAGTTCCAGCTTGGTCTCGGCTTCCTCGTTCACCGGCTCCGCCTCTTCCACGCCTCCACCGGCAGGCTGGTCGAACTGCGTTTCGGCCACCGAGAAGGGAACCGCGTCGAAGCCGACAGCCGCATCGGCAGGCTGGGCCTCCAGGTCGAGATCGATCGAGGTCAGGTCAAGCCCGGCCGGCATCGCGGCACTTGTCGGCGCGGCCGGCGCGTCGAGCTCGAAGTCGAAATCGAGCAGACTGGAGTCGAAGGCGGTCTTCTCGAGGTCGACCACGGCCTCCCCGGCATCGGGCGGGCTTGCAGGCTGCCGGACCGCGGGCTCGTCGTCGAGCGTTCCGGTGGAACTGACCATGGTGGCATCGAGATCGAAGGCCTCGCCGCTCGGCGCCTCCATGCCGGGCAGCTCGAACTCGAGATTGCTGATCGTGCCGGAGTCCTCCACGGAAATCGTCGGCGCGGAAGCGAACGCTTCCGCCGCGGCGTGCTCCGGCGCCATCGCAGGCGTCGTCTCGAACGCGGCCACGGGCCGGGGCTCGACCGGCGCGATGCCCTCGGCTTCGTCGGGCTCGCCGAGATCGAGATCGAAAGTCAGTACCCCATCATCGGCAGGCAAGGGAGCGGGCGGCTCCTCGTCCGGACTCTCGAGGGTGAGATCGAACTCTCGTCCGAGACCGGGCGTGGTCGCAGAGAGGTCCGGCATCGCGGTGGGCGTCTCGTCTGCAAGGTCGAGCTCGAAATCGAGCGCGCCCGTCTCGAACGGAATCTCGTCGGCCATCGGCTCGGACGGCGCGCCGTCTCCCGCGCCGGCCAGCGCCGCGGAGCCCTCGCCCGCAGCCGCGTCTCCCTCGCGCTCGCCGGAGGCGAGCTTGTTGAGCTCTCCCGGAAGCGTCCAGGTATCGCGCATCTGCGAATGGCTCGGCTGTGCCGCAGCGGCTGCAGTGAAGTCGAGCGAAGCCAACTCCGGCCCGGTCTGTGCGACGGCGGCAGCCGGAGCCGCAGCGGCCACAGCTACGCCAGCCGCGGCGGCAACCGGCGCCGGCGCGGTCTCCGGCGGGCGCTGCGCACCGGCCTCGGCGCGCTCGGTATCGTAGAGGGGATTCTCGGGATCGAGCCGGCGGCCGAGCGCCGCGGCCTTCTCCCAGTCACGCCCCTGTCCGCCGGTGCGTGCGAAAAGCTCGCTGGCAATGGTTTCGAACTGGCGCGTACTGCGGCGCTGGGCGTAGATCTCCAGCAGCTTGAGGTGGATCGCGGCACGTCCGGGGTCGGCCTTGAGCGCATCCTGCAGGATCTCTTCGGCCTGGGCATCGCGGCCGTAGGCCATGTAGACGTCTGCTTCGGCCACCGGATCCACGCCCTCGTCGGTGTCGATCGAGGACAGCCCGGAGTGGCTGAAGTCGGTGTGCATGATGCTGGTCGCACCGGTATCGACACTCTGTCCGCCGGTGCCGGCGAACACACTCTGGCCGCCGGTGCCCACCGAGGCGGCACCGAGGGCGGCCTCCGCCGCGCGGATCTCCTCTTCCTTGCGGCGCTGGCGCGCCTTGAGTCCGGCGTAGGCGAGGAGGAGCGCGAGGATGCCCCCGCCCCCGTAGAGCAGGGTCGGATCCTCCATCAGGGTGTCGACGAAAGTCGGCTCGATCACGGGCTCGGCGGCCGCAACGGGCGCGGCGACGGGCGCTGCGGGCGGCTTGGGCGCAGGCACCGGGGCCGCGGCGACGGGCGCAGCCGCCGGGGCTGCAGGCGTCGGAGCCGCTTCGGTCGCGGTGGCGGGAGCACCTGCCGGAGCCGAAGCCTGAACCGGCGGCGCATCGACGGGCTGTGCGGGAGCGGGCGCTTCGGCAACTGCCGGGCTTTCCGCAGGCGCGCCCGCCGCGGCCTGCAACTGGCCCATGGTGCCGCTCTGCACCTCGAGCAGTCGCTGCAGGTCGCGGATGCTGCGCTCGAGCTGGACGAGGCGATCGTTGGCCTCCTCGAGCGCCTTCGAGCGCGTCGTGAGTTCCTCTTCCAGCACTTGCAGGCGCGCCTCCGCGCCGGCGTCGGCACCTGCGCCGGCATCGCTGCGCGAGACCGTGACCTTGTCACCCGCGGCAGTCGCCGCAGCGGACTCCTGAACACGAGGCACGATGCGCCCACCGCTCTCCTGCACGGCCGCCGCCGCGGGTGCGGGGGCGCGACCGGCAACCGAAGTCGCGAGGCCGCGCCGGTAGGCGTCGAAGTCGGCCGCCTGGGCCCGGATCTCGCTGCGCGCCTCGGCAACGTCGATCGCGCGTACCGCATCGGCGCCCGGCACGTTGAGCACGGTTCCGGCACGCAGGCGGTTGATGTTGCCACCATCGAAGGCCTGCGGATTCGCACGCAGCAGCGCGATCAGCATCTGGTCGAGGGTGGTGCCGGAATGCGCGGTCGCGCTGGCGATCCGGTGCATGGTGTCGCCGCGCCGCACCGTCCAGGTGTCGGCGGGCGCACGCGTGACGGATGCGGCACGCATCGGAGCGGACACGGCCGCGGAGGGGCGTGCCGCACCGCGTGCCGGTCGCACCGCAGGGGCTTCGACCGCCGCCGCGAGCGGGCGCGGAGCCGAGAGCTCCACCGGATCGAGCAGGAAGGTGTATTCGCGGACCAGATTGCCGCCCGCCCAGTCGAGTTCCACGAGCAGGTCGACGAAGGGATCATTGACCGGACGATCGCTGGTCAGACGGACGACCGGACGCGAGGCACGCGTGTCCACGCTCACCCGGATCGCATTGACTGCGGAGCCATAGCTCAGGTTCGCACGCCGGAAAGCCTCGGCGGAGGCGATCCGGGCGCTCAGCGACTGCAACTCCTGCGCGGTGGCCGAGATCTGGATCTCGGCGCGCAACGGCTGGCCAAGTCCGCTGAACACGTTGATCTGACCAAGGCCGGCCGCCTGCACCGACAGCGGAAGCGCGGCGATGGAGAGGGCGAGCAGGGAAGCCTTGGCCGACGTTGTCATTTTGGATTTCAAAACTCGTTCCCCCGCAACGGAGCATCACGGACTACTTCACCGTATCTGGCCTACGAATCTAGCATTTCCCGGCCTGCGTCGCATTAGCCGGGGCTGATTGCTACTTGTCCGGCGTGAAGAAATACCGCGTTTCGACGCGAGTTCGCAACAAAAAGGGGGGCTCCAGCCCCCCTTGCTCCCGAACTACCGCGAAACGCGCTCAGCGCTCGAGCAGGATCCGCAGCATGCGGCGCAGCGGCTCGGCCGCGCCCCACAGCAGCTGGTCGCCGACCGTGAAGGCGCCGAGGTACTCGGGGCCCATCGCCATCTTGTGCAGGCGGCCGACCGGCACGGTCAGCGTGCCGGTGACGGCGGTCGGGGTGAGCTCGCGCTCGGTGGTCTCGCGATCGTTGGGGACGACCTTCACCCAGGGGTTGGCGCCGGCGATGATCTCGGTGATCTCGTCGAGCGGCACGTCCTTCTTCAGCTTGATGGTCAGTGCCTGCGAGTGGCAGCGCATCGCGCCGATGCGCACGCACAGGCCGTCGATCGGGATCGAGCCCGGGGTGCGGAAGGCCGGGTTGCCGAGGATCTTGTTGCACTCGGCGCCGCCCTTCCACTCCTCCTTGCTCTGGCCATGCTCGACCGGGACGTCGATCCAGGGGATGAGGCTGCCGGCGAGCGGGGTGTTGCGGAAGTTCTTCTTCGGGAAGGCGTCCGACCGCATGGTCTCGGCGACCTTGCGGTCGATCTCGAGGATGGCCGAGGCCGGGTCGGCGAGCAGGTCCTTGACCGAGTCGTGGATGGTGCCCATCTGGCTGATGAGTTCGCGCATGTTCTGCGCGCCGGCGCCCGAGGCCGCCTGGTAGGTCATCGC
>JAEUNQ010000319.1 GCA_016790365.1 Thauera sp.
TCGCTCCACAGCGTCCTCTAACGCCGCGAGCTCGCACCAATGACGTGTCGGTCATCGCGGCGCTGCCGTTCTCCTTGTAAGCCATAGTCGTTTCTTCCGGAACGCCGGGCGTGCGGGACGCGCGGATGGGATGCTCAGAAAGCCTCGCGCGCGTCGGCCACTGCCGGCGTTTGCGCATCCTCGCCGAGCAGCCGCTCGGTCGGCTTGCGACCGAACATCCAATACATGACCGGGGTAAGCAGGGTATCGAGCAGCGTCGAGCTGACCAAGCCACCGAAGATCACGACCGCGACCGGGTGCAGGATCTCCTTGCCCGGGGCATCGGCGGCCAGCAGCAGCGGCGTCAGTGCGAAGGCTGCAACCAGGGCCGTCATCAGCACCGGCGTCAGCCGCTCGAGCGAGCCGCGCACGATCATGGCCTGGCTGAAAGTCTCGCCTTCGAACTTGCACAGGTTGATGTAGTGACTGATCTTGAGGATGCCGTTGCGCGTGGAGATACCCGCCAGCGTGATGAAGCCCACCATCGACGCCACCGACAGTTGTACCCCGGCGATCCACATCGCCAGCACAGAGCCGATCAGGGCCAGCGGGATGTTCGCCATCACGATGCCGGCCAGCACCGCCGACTGGTAGCGCGAGTACAGCACCAGAAAGATCATCACCAGCGACACCACCGACAGGCCCGCGATCAGGCGCGTGGCCTGCTCCTGGGCCTGGAACTGACCTTCCAGACTGATGAAGTAGCCGGTGGGCAACGCCTGCCCGGCGATCACGCCGCGCACGGCAGCGATCACCTCGCTCATGTTGCTGCCATCGGTGTTGCCATAGACGACGATGCGGCGACGACCGTTCTCGCGTCCGACCTGGTTGGGCCCATCGGTCTCCTCGACGCTGGCGATGGCCGACACCGGCACGCGGCCGGCAGGGGTGTCGATCAGCATCCGCGCCAGATCCTGCGGGCCGCGCCGCTCATCGGGCAGACGCAGCACCAGCTCGTAGCGGCGCGGACCGTCCACGATCTGCGCGCCGTGAGCGCCATCGGTCAGCGCCTGCAGCACGCGGATCGCCTCGCCGGGCGACAGCCCGAGCTGGGCGGCCTTGCGATGGTCCAGCCGCACGGTGATCTGCGGAATCAGCACCTGCTTTTCGACCGTCAGGTCGACCAGGCCGGGCACCCCGCTCAGCCCGGATCGCATCTGTTCGGCCAGGCCGCGCAGCGTGTCGATGTCGTCGCCGAATATCTTCACGGCCACCTGGGCGCGCACGCCCGACAGCAGGTGATCGAGGCGGTGGCTGATCGGTTGGCCGATGGCCACCTGCGCCGGCAGCACCGAGAGCCGGTCCCGGATGTCGGCCATGATGGCCTCGCGGTCGCGCCCGCTGCGCTTGAGGTCCACGTCGATCTCGGCCGAGTGCACGCCTTCGGCATGCTCGTCGAGCTCGGCACGGCCGGTGCGGCGGCCGACCTGGGTCACCTCGGGAACCTGGCCGATCAGCAGTTCGGCCTCACGCCCCATCCGGTTGGCTTCGGCCAGCGAGGTGCCGGGCTGCATCACCAGGCCCAGTACCAGCGAACCCTCGTTGAAGGCCGGCAGGAAGGCGCGCGGGAAGAACGGCACCGTCGCGGCCGCGCCCGCCACCGCCAGCATCGCCACCACGATCAAGAGCTTCGCGCGCCCGAAGGACCAGTGCAGCAGCTTCGTGTCCTGACGCTTGAGCCAGGCGACCAGCGGGCTGTCGCCGTGATCGAGGCGTTTCATCGTCGGCAGCATGTAGTAGCACATCACCGGCGTGACGGTCATCGATACCAGCATCGACGCGCCGATCGACACGATGTAGGCGATGCCCAGCGGCGTGAACAGCCGTCCCTCGATGCCCGGCAGCGCGAACAGGGGCACGAAGACCAGCACGACGATCACCGTCGCATAGACGATGCCCGAGCGCACCTCGACGCTGGCGCTGCGGACGACCTCGAGAACGGGCAGCCGGTCTTGCGCGGCGCGGTTCTGCTTCAGTCGCCGCAGGATGTTCTCGACATCGACCACCGCGTCGTCGACCAGCTCACCGATCGCGATCGCCAGCCCGCCCAGCGTCATCACGTTGATCGACTGCCCGAGCCACTGGAACACCAGTGCCGTGACCGCGAGCGACAGCGGGATCGCGGTCAGCGAGATCACCGTCGTGCGCGCCGAAAGCAAAAAGGCGAACAGCACGATCGCCACCATGATGGCCCCGTCGCGCAGCGCCTCGGCCACGTTGCCGATCGAGGCCTGGATGAAGTCGGCCTGACGGAAGAGCACCCTGGGCGCGGCGAGGCCTGCGGGCAGGCCGGGCCTGAGCTCGGCCAGCGCCGACTCGATCTGCGCGGAGAGCGCCACCGTGTCGGCCTGCGGCTGCTTCTGCACGCTGATCACGACCGCCGGCAAACCACCGTAACCCGCATCACCGCGCTTGAGTCCGGGCGCGAACGAGACGGCTGCCACCTGCTCGAGCAGGATGGAACGCCCGTCCTTCCAGGCCACCGCGATGCCGGCCAGGTCCTCGATGCGGTTGCTGCGCCCCAGGTGACGGATCAGGTACTCGCGACTGTTGAGGTCGATGAACCCACCCCCGGCGTTCCCGGCGTAGCCCTCGAGCGCCTTCTCGAGCTGGTTCAGCGACACGTCGAATTGCGCCATGCGCGCCGTGTCGGGCGCCACGCGCAGCGTGCGCACCTCGCCCCCGATCGGGATCACCTGCGACACACCGGGAATCGACAGCAGGCGCGGTCGCAGCACGAAGTCGGCATACTCGCGCGCCGCCATCGGGCTGACCGCTGGCGTCTGGCCGTCGCCGGCACCCAGCGGCAGCGCGATCAGCATCACCTCGCCCATGATCGACGACACCGGCCCCATGACGGGCGTGATGTCGCCGGGCAACTGCTCGCGCACCAGCGCCAGCCGTTCGGCCACCAGCTGGCGGTTGCGGTAGATGTCGGTGCCCCAATCGAACTCGGCGTAGAGAATGGACAGGCCCACGCCCGAGGTGCTGCGCACGCGGGTGACGCCGGGCATGCCGTTGAGTGCGGTCTCGAGCGGGAAGGTGACCAGTTGCTCCACCTCCTCGGGCGCCATCCCGCCCGCCTCGGTCAGCACCGTGACCAGGGGTTTGTTGAGGTCGGGGAAGACGTCGACCGGCGTGCGCCAGGCGGTCATCGCGCCGTACACCATCAGCAGCGCGGCCACGGCAAGCACGAACAGCCGGTTATGCAGGCTGTAGCGAACGATCCAGTTGAACATGAAGGTGACTCCCGTTCAACGGATCTGGGCGATCAGCGCTGCGCCCTGGACGACGACGCGGTTATCCGCGCCGAGCCCCTGGGTGATCACCACCGTGCTCGCATCCAGCGCCTGGAGCCGGACGGGCTGCGCGATGAAGCGCTCGGCCCCCGACTTGATCCACACGATCGGCTCGTTGGTCGCGTTGCGCACCACGGCCTGGGCCGGCAGCACGATGCCCTTGACGCGCTGCTTCGACTGCGCGATCACGGTCACCGGCTGGCCGATCGCCAGCGGGAGTGGCGCACCCGGTGCCACGGTGAAGATCAGCGGCAGCACGCCGTCGCGCAGCATCTGCGCGCCGCCGACGAACTGCAAGCTCGCCTCGGGCACGCCCTGCAGCGACGCCGCACCGACGCTGGCGGCCAGCGCCGGATCGGCGGTGACCGCCTCGACCAGCATGGGGTTCTAAGCCAGAACCGCCGAAATTTCCGTCATCCCAGCTCCAGCCCCGCCACGAGCGCATCCAGGTCGATCATCTTGCCGTCGCTCTGGAAGGTGTAATGCCCGTTCAGCAGGATGTGCCGCCAGGCCGCCGGCG
>JAEUNQ010000320.1 GCA_016790365.1 Thauera sp.
TCGCTCCACAGCGTCCTCTAACGCCGCGAGCTCGCACCAATGACGTGTCGGTCATCGCGGCGCTGCCGTTCTCCTTGTAAGCCATAGTCGTTTCTTCCGGAACGCCGGGCGTGCGGGACGCGCGGATGGGATGCTCAGAAACGCATTTCCAGATTCACCCCCATCGCCCATGCGCGTTCGCGCTCGCGATCCTCGCGTTGCGGCCAGTAGTGACCGACGATGAACTCGCCGATGAGCCATTCGCGATAGACCGGCTGGGTCCATTTCATCCTTACGCCGTATTCGTCGACGTTTTCTTCGGCACCGGTTTCTCCGGTCACCACCATCTCGCCCGACAGGATGCGATCGTCGCCGAAGCGCTTGAACAAGCCCAAGCTGCTACCCCAGGCGAAGTCGTCGGTCTTCTCGGAAATCGTCGTCGCGTTCTGCCAATGCAGCGAGAGCGTGGGCGTGAAGGCGTGCTCGTAATCGAGCGCGGTGGTCGAGCCGAACTTGTCCTTGTTGTTCCAGAAGATCGTCTCGCGGAATTCGATCCGGTCCTGCTCGGTCAGCGCCCACTGCTTGCGAAAGCGCGCCTGGGTGTAGAACTTCATTCCTCCGCGCACACCGACACGGAAATCGAGGTTCTTGCGCAAGGCCACACCCACACCGGCAAAGCCGGTCTGGTCTTCCTTTCGACGCTCCTCGAGCAGAAGCTGTTCGCGGGTGAAAGTCTCGGATTGGTCGGTGACGAGCTCGCGCTCGTTCTGACGGCCGATGAAGACGTAGGCCTTGTCGCGCAGGTTGGGCAGATCGAAGCGTGCGCGGAAACGCACGTTGGTGTCCCAGCCCTCGTCCTGCCGCCACAGGTTGCGCAGACCGAGACGGCCATGGGTCACCTTGCCGCCTTCCTCGAAGGGACGATCGCCGAACCAGTCATTCACGGTTTCGCCCAGCCAGACCGAGAAACCGCGCACCTGGCTGCGGCTTTGTTCCAGCAGGTCCTCTTCCTGGGCTGCCTCCGGAGAAGGCAGGTTTGTGGCGGATTGAGCGATCGCGAGGGAAGGAAGGGCGAGGAGGAGCGCGATTGAAAGCAGCGGTCGAACGGGCATTGGGAAAGATCCTGATTCACGGGCCTTACGGCCTCTCCAGCGGTTCATGGGCGCAGCCATGGCACATCATGCCGGCAGTGTCGCGCGATGGGCAAGCTTGGCCCGCCGAGCTACGGCAGGACCTGGTTTGTTCTTCTGTTTTTCTATTGATTTAAATAACAAAGAAGTTAACAGTGACGCGCTTCTTGTGGATAAGTCTTTGGAGGGCACGTCGGCAGCGACTTGCAGCATTCTGGAAAGCGGTTGAAAAGGCCCCTGGTCGACTGTGTGCGTATTGTTGAGCCTTTTCCGGCTTTGCGCCGGAAACCGGCTTGTTCACAAGCCATCCCCATTTTTTGCGCAGGATTGTCCCCATCATGCATTCCCCCTTGTCCGCCAGCCGCCCGAGATGGGAGATCTTCTGCCAGGTTGTGGATAATTTTGGGGATATCGGCGTGTGCTGGCGGCTGGCGGCCGACCTGGTACGTCGTGGATGCGGATCGGTGCGGCTCTGGGTCGATGACTGGGCGGCGCTGCGGCGCATCTGTCCAGGGGCGCACGCGGTGGACGAGCGGGTGGGTGGAGACGTGGAGGGCGTGGAGCTGAGGCGCTGGACGAGCGCCTTCGTGCCGCTCGTGCCGGGTGAGATCGTCGTCGAGGCCTTCGCCTGCGAGCTGCCGCCCGCTCAGCTCGAGGCCATGGTGGCGCTGCGGCCGGCGCCGGTGTGGATCAACCTCGAGTACCTGTCGGCCGAGGCATGGGTCGCGGGCTGCCACGGCATGGCCTCGCCGCATCCGCACCTGCCGCTGGTGAAGCATTTCTTCTTTCCCGGCTTCGATGCGGGCGGTGGCGGGCTGTTGCGCGAGGCCGACCTGCTCGCGCGCCGCGACGCCTGGCGGGTCCGCCCCGAAGGCCGCGCCGCCTGGCTCGCCGCGCGCGGCATCGACAGCAGTCCCGATGCGCTGCGGGTGTCGCTGTTCGCCTACGAGCAGGCGGAGCTTCCGGCGCTGTTCGAGGCCTGGGCCTGTGGGGATCGTGAAGTGTGCGTGCTGGTGCCGGAGTCGCGCGTGCTCGGCGACGTCCGCCGCGCGCTCGGTCACGAGCGCCTGCAGGCGGGCGATCGGGTGCAGCGCGGCGCGCTCGTCACCCATGTGCTGCCCTTCTCCGACCAGGCGGGTTACGACGAGCTGCTGTGGGCCTGCGAGCTCAACTTCGTGCGCGGCGAGGATTCCTTCGTGCGTGCGCAGTGGGCGGCGCGGCCCTTCGTCTGGCAGATCTATCCACAGGCCGATGCCGCCCACCACGACAAGCTCGAGGCCTTCCTCGCGCGCTACCTGCAGGGGGTGCCGGCGGCCGAGGCGGATGCGTTGGCGCGGTTCTGGCGCGCCTGGAACGGTTGCGCGCCCGATCGCGCGAGCCCGGCCGCGGCCTGGCCGGGCTTCGCCGCGGCCTGGCCGGCCCTCGACCTGCAGGCGCAGCGCTGGTGCGACGCGCAGGCGGCCCTGGCGGATCTGGCGACCGTGCTCGACGCATTCTGTTCCCACATCGCGCACGCCCCGCGGTAGAATCGCGCGCTAATTTTTTCAAGGACATGCGACCACGAGTCGCGTCGAACCATTCAGGAAACCGCATGAAAACCGCTCAGGAACTCCGTTCGGGCAACGTCATCATGGTCGGCAGCGACCCGTTGGTGGTGCAGAAGGCCGAATACAACAAGTCCGGCCGCAACTCCGCGGTCGTGAAGATGAAGTTCAAGAACCTGCTCACCGGTGCGCCGTCGGAGTCGGTCTACAA
>JAEUNQ010000145.1 GCA_016790365.1 Thauera sp.
CTGACCTACGGCGGCATGTCGGTGCGCGAGATGGAGGCGCTCACCGTGGGCCTGGAGGAGACCATGGACGAGGAGGTCATCAACCAGGGCCCGCAGTTCATCGGCTTCATGGTGGACGAGCTCGTCAAGCGCGGCATCCCCGTGATCACCCCGGCCGGCGGCCTGGGCTGCCACATCAACGCGATGCAGTTCGTCGACCACATCCCGCAGGCGCAGTACCCGGCGGGCGCGCTGGCCTCGGCGCTCTACATCGCCGGCGGCATCCGCGGCATGGAGCGCGGCACGCTCTCCGAGCAGCGCGAGCCTGACGGCAGCGAGCTCTTCGCCAACATGGAACTGGTGCGCCTGGCGATGCCGCGGCGGGTGTTCACGCTGTCTCAGGTCAAGTACGCGGTGGATCGCCTGGAGTGGCTGTACGCCAACCGCCGCCTGATCGGCGGCCTGGTGTTCACCGAGGAGCCCGAGATCCTGCGCTTCTTCTACGGCCGTCTGGCGCCGGTCTCCGACTGGCAGAACGAGCTCGTCGCGCAGTTCCGCAAGGACTTCGGCGACAGTCTTTGACGAGGCGGCGTCGCCGCAAGGGCTCCAATCTGCCCGATTGTGGGCGAGTGCGGCGCCTTGCGGCGTGCTGCGGTGCGATAATGAAGGCCTGATCGCATTCTGGAGGCCTTCATGGCCAGGTCCTTTTCGATAACCGAGTCGCGCCGCAATCTGTCTTCCGCCCCGCTCGCAGCCGCGCTGGTCGCCCTCGGCATCGCCCTGCCCGGGGCGGCCGCGGCCGAGACGGTGGGCAGCGTCGACACTGCGTTCAAGCTCATCGGCCGCAACCATCAGGTGGTGGTCGAGGCTTTCGATGATCCCAAGGTCAAGGGCGTGGCCTGCTACGTCTCGCGTGCGCGTACCGGCGGCCTGAAGGGCAGCTTCGGGCTCGCCGAGGACACTGCCGACGCGTCGGTCGCTTGTCGCCAGGTCGGCGACATTAGCTTCAGTGGTCCGCTGCGCGAGCAGGAGGAGGTGTTCTCGCAGAGCGCATCGATCCTCTTCAAGAAGGTCCGCATCGTCCGCATGGTCGACCCCAGGCGCAACACGCTGGTCTATCTCGTCTATAGCGACAAGCTGATCGAAGGCAGCCCGCAGAACAACGTAACCGCGGTTCCGGTCCCCGCCTCGCTCCCCATCCCGCTGCGCTGATCCCCCAATTTCCCGTCGCGCCTCCTTCCGCCTCCCGGCGGGAGCGGGCGCGTTTTTCCTTTTCTTCCATCATGAACCAGCCCATCGCCAGTCCCGTCTTCCGTTTCTTCCTCCACACCAGCCTCGTGCTGCAGATCGCCATCGGCCTTGCCTGCGGCATCGCGCTCGCCCTCGTCGCGCCCGAGGTCGCGCGTGCCACCGCGCTCCTCGGCGACGTGTTCATCGCCGCGCTGAAGGCGGTCGCGCCGGTGCTGGTCTTCGTCCTCGTCGCCTCCGCCGTGGCGAGCCATCGTCACGGCAGCGAGACGCACGTGCGCCCGATCCTGGTGCTCTACCTGATTGGTACCTTCGGCGCGGCGCTCGTCGGCGTGCTCGCCAGCTTCGCCTTTCCGACCACGCTGGTGCTCGATGCGCCCCAGGTCGCCGGTACGCCGCCGGGCGGTATCGTCGGAGTGCTGAAGAACCTGTTGCTGAACGCGGTCTCGAACCCCGTGCGCGCGCTGATGGAGGCCAACTTCATCGGCATCCTGGCGTGGGCGATCGGGCTCGGTGCCGCGCTGCGCCATGCCGGCGCCGGCACGCGGGCTGTGGTGGCCGACCTTGCCGAGGCGGTGTCGAAGATCGTGCGTGTGGTGATCCGCTTCGCTCCCTTCGGGATCTTCGGGCTGGTCGGTGCCACGCTCACCGAGTCCGGCCTCGGCGCGCTGCTGGGCTATGGCCAGCTCTTGCTGGTGATCGTGGGCAGCATGCTCTTCGTCGCCTTCGTGATGAATCCGCTGCTGGTGTTCTGGAAGACCCGCCGCAATCCTCTCCCGCTGGTAGTCACCTGCCTGCGCGAGAGTGCGGTCACCGCCTTCTTCACGCGCAGCTCGGCGGCCAACATCCCGGTCAACCTCGAGCTCTGCCGCCGCCTCGACCTGCACGAGGACACCTATTCGATTTCGATCCCGCTCGGTGCCACGATCAACATGGCGGGCGCGGCGATCACGATCGCGGTGATGAGCCTGGCCGCCGCGCACACGGTGGGGATCGCGGTCGACCTGCCCACCGCGCTGTTGTTGTCGGTCGTGTCGGCGCTCGGCGCCTGCGGTGCGTCCGGTGTCGCAGGCGGCTCGCTGCTGCTGATCCCGATGGCCTGCAACCTGTTCGGCATCCCGACCGATGTCGCGATGCAGGTGGTGGCGATCGGCTTCATCATCGGCGTGGTCCAGGATTCGGTGGAAACCGCGCTCAACTCCTCGACCGACGTGCTGTTCACCGCGGCGGCTTGCCAGGCGGCGGCGAGGGCGGCCTAGAAGCGTCGAGTGCTTCGGCTGTGTCGAAAGCCCGGCGCCGGGCTAGGACAGCCGGCGTGCGAGTTCGCCGAGTTCCGTCGGCAGCTCGGGGCTGGTTCGCTCCGTTGCCGTGGCGAGCGTCTCGACCAGCCGCGCGACCACGCTCTCGTGCGGCAGGCTGACGCCGTAATGCAGCGCCACGCCGGCGCGGAACAGCGCAAGGGTGGGGAAGTTCTCCACGTCGAGATCGCCGACGAGCTCGGCATCGTCCTCCACGTCCGCCCAGGCAAAGACGATGTCGTGTCGTGCCTCGGCCAGGCGCTCCAGGGTGCTGCGGAACTCCCTGCAGGTGCCGCACCACTGTGCGCATAGCGCGAGCACGACAAGGGGGGCGTTGGCGGCAGGCTGCGCGGCGAGCCGGCTTACCGGCACGACCCGGGCGGACGCGCCGGATTGTGCAGGCGTGGCGGGAGAGGGCATAGCCCCGCAGGGCGTCGGCCCGGAAGGCGCGGACGAGGCGCTCCTCGTCGCCGCGGCGGAGAAAGCGGGAGACGTCGAAGCTGCGGAAGTGGGGGGGATGGACGTGGCGTTCATGGCTCGGGTTGGACGCCCGCCCGTGCGCGAGGCTCAGGCCGGGCAGACTTCCAGCATGCTGCACTTGGCGATGCCGAACTCGGTCTCGACCAGCAGCGGGTAGGCGGCGCCGCCGAAGCGGCCGGAGTTCGCGATGTTATAGCCGATCACGCTGCCCGGCACGCGGCCGATGCGGACGCGGCGCCCGATGCGGAAGCCGGCGTCGATCGCGCGATGGATCGACCCTCCCACCGGATCGCGCTGGCTGCGGGTGCGCGACTGCGGGCACGTTCCTTCGACGACGACGAGCGAGCGGGTGTTCATGGTGACCTCTGTGGCGGGGAGCGGAAACGATACCTCTGTCCCTGTTCACGGTCAGCCTAGGGCTTTCCACAGCCCTCTTGTGCCGGAAAGCGTGCGGCATGTGATCGGGATCACGCGCGCGCGCCGGACTGGATGTCAGTTTCGCGACACACTGCGCGGCACGAAGCTCACCTTCTGTGCCACCACGGCATCGCGCATCTTCGCCACGTGCGGGCGCAGCGCGCCGATCACGTGCATCTCGCAGCGCTTGCAGTCGAACTTCAGCGTCAGCGTCTCGTCGCCATTCACCAGTTGCATCGGGTCGGGGCGGATGCCCTTCACTTCCTTCGGGCACAGGTTGAAGCTGTAGCGCAGGCAGTGCTTGGTGATCATCAGCGAGACGTCGTCGCGCTCCTCGTTGGCTTCGAAGGCAGCGTCGATCAGCTTGACCCCGTGGCGGGCGTAAAAGGCACGCGCCTTGTCGTTCGATACGTTGGCGAGATAGCTCAGTGCGTCCTGCGGGTAGGGTACCGGCGGCTCTACGGGTGCTGCGCGCGGCGGGCGGGCATGGGCCGCGAGGCGGGCAGCTTCCAGCTGCTCCACGGCGTCACGGCGCAAGGCGTTGAGCTGGCTGGCGGGCAGGAAGGGCGCGGCGGGCAGGTCGAGCTCGATCTCGCCCACGGTGAAGATCGTGTTGCCGAGCTTGCCGAGGTGCTCGCGCAGGGTGGCGAGCGCGCGTTCGGCGTTCTGCGCCGGCTCGAAGGCGGCGGTGAGCGTGGCGGTGACGGCGACACCGTCCTCGTCGGTCAGCGTCAGCGCGAAGCCGTCCGCGCTCGCCGCGAAGAGCGCATTCACGCCGATGCGGCGTTCGGCGGATTTCTTCTCCAGCGTGCGCTCGAATTCGTGGTCGTGGTTGCGGAACAGCGAGGTGCCGGGAACCAGGTCGGCGGGCAGCGGATCGGCGGGGAAGATGCGGTCGATGCCTGCGCCGCCGCCGTCGGCCTCGGCGCGGTTTACGCGCAGGCCGGTGAGCTCGCCCCTGGGGTCGTACCAGGTGAGGCCGTCGGCGTTGTGGATCGGCGCCGCACGCTCGACGTCGAAGAACTTGCGCCCCTTGGTGTCGATCTTCCTGACGCGGCCGATCGGCTCGCCGACGAACTTGGGCGACTCGAAGGCCTCGATGCCGTGGCGGCGGTCGTGGGTGAAGTAGTCGGTGTAGCCGCGGTTGAAGGTCTTGTCGGCCTGCGGGGTGAAGAAGAAGGTGGTGCGCCCGCTCGAGGCGCGGCGCCAGGCGGTGCCGTCGGCGTCGGGGTGCGCGAGGATGTCGTCGATGAGCGTGCGGTAGTGCGCGGTGATGTTCTTGACGTAGGAGAGGTCCTTGTAGCGGCCCTCGATCTTGAACGAGCTCACGCCCGCGGCGGCGAGCGCGCGCAGGTTGGCGCTCTGGTTGTTGTCCGTCATCGACAGCATGTGCTGGTTGCTGGCGACGGTGTTGCCGGCGGCGTCCTTGAGGTCGTAGGGCAGGCGACAGGCCTGCGAGCACTCGCCGCGGTTGGCGCTGCGCCCGGTGTGGGCGTGGCTGATGTAGCACTGGCCGGAGAAGGCCACGCACAGCGCGCCGTGCACGAAGTATTCGAGCTGACAGGTGGTGGCCGCGGCGATCTTCTTCACCTCAGCGAGCGACAGCTCGCGCGCGAGCACGATCTGCGAGAAGCCCACGTCCTGCAGGAAGCGCGCCTTGCTGGCGTCGCGGATGTCGGTCTGCGTGCTGGCGTGGAGCTGGATCGGCGGCAGGTCGAACTCGAGCAGGCCCATGTCCTGCACGATCAGGGCGTCGACGCCGGCATCGTAGAGTTGCCAGATCAGCTTGCGCGCGGGCTCGAGCTCGTGGTCGAAGAGGATGGTGTTGGTGGCGACGAAGATCTGCGCGTGGTAGCGGTGGGCGTGCTTCACGAGGCGGGCGATGTCCGCGACCGAGTTGTCCGCAGACGAACGCGCGCCGAAGGCCGGGCCGCCGATGTAGACCGCGTCCGCGCCGTGGTTGATGGCTTCGATGCCGAAGTCGGCGGTCTTGGCCGGGGCGAGGAGTTCGAGGGTCTGGCGGTCGGTGCTCATCGGCGTATGGGGTGCACAAGCACTTGATTGGAAAGGCCGCGATGATAGCAAGCCGCGCCCCGGCAGGTGCGCCCGTGGGCAAAAAAGCGCGCGCCGCCGGAGCGTGTGATGGGGCGATCTGTAGCCCTGCGCCCCGGCAGCCTATCCTCGGGCCTGCGCCACCTCGAGCTGGTGCACCAGTTCGGCGGCGAAGTTTGCCGCCGCGTCCGGTGTGGCGCCGAGGAAGAGTTCGGGCTCGATCGCCTCCAGCTCCATCAGCGCCGGGTGGCCCTCGTAGCTCACCAGGTCGACCCTGGCATAGGTCGTCGCTGCGGGCGCGTGCTGGAGCAAGGCCTCGGCCAGCGTGCGTTCGGCCACGGTCGGCGTGTGCGCATGCACGGTACCGCCGTACATGTCCTGCACACGGTAGTCGCCCGCGGCAGGGCGTTTGCAGATGGCATGGGAAAAGACCCCGCCGAAATAGATCAGCGACACCTCTCCCGCCTCCGCGATGCTGCGCACGAAGGGCTGGACCATGACGTCGCCTTCGGCGACCAGGCTTTCCAGATGTGCCAGGCAGGCCGGGTCGTCGGCGCGGGTGCGCAGGGCGCCGATGGCACCGATCGACACCGCGGGCTTGACCACCACCTCGTCCCAGCCCTGCGCGGCCAGCCGCGCACCGGGGGCGGCTGCAGCGTGTTCGATCCACAGCGTGGGCACGATGGCGACGCCGCCGGCCGCGAGTTCGCGCAGGTAGCCCTTGTGGCTGTTCCAGGCGATCACCGCCACAGGGTTGACGAGGCGGGTGAGCGCGCTGGTGCGCTCGGCCCAGGCCAGGAAGGCGTCGAGGTGGCGGAAATAGTCCCAGGGCGTGCGCACCACCACGAGGGGGTACGCGGCCCAGTCCTGTTCGCTGTTCCAGGGCAGCACGTCGGCCACGATGCCGCGCCGTGCGAGCGCTGCCACGAGCAAGTGGGTTTCGGTGTCCGGCTTGGCCATCATGGCGCCGGTGACGAGGGCCATGCGGGAAAGGTTTGGCATGAGGGGGCAGGGCTGTTCGGAAGGGGTCGAGCGCGGACCATGGGCCCGCATGGGAGTAGCGAGTCTATCGGAGTGGGGCGAAGAGCGATGACACCGCTACGGCGCCAAGTCCCGCGCCATCAGTCCTCTTGTCCCCGGATGGGCTCGCCCTGCGCTGGAGATTGCCGCGGACCCGATGCACGACCTCGCATGACGGGATTCCCGTCCGTACGAGTTGCGCAGGTGGCGCGGCGGGCATGCCGCTAGCCTCCGCCTGTTTTCCGGCGCAGGACGAAGGGCAGCAACACCAGCAGCCCGACCGCGTCGGCCAGCCAGTCGAGCGGGTCGCCGTAGCGGTAGGTGGTGGTCGACTGCGCCACTTCCATCGCCGCGCCGTAGGCCAGCAGGCCCGCCGCGAGCAGTCCGGCGCGCTGTGGCCAGGCGGCGATGCCGAGGATCGCGAGGCCGGCGAAGAGCAGGGCGTGCTCGACCTTGTCCTGCCAGGAGAACAGCTTGATCACCGGCTCGATCGGCATCAGCGCGAGCCAGAAGGCGGCGCCGAGGGCGGCGATGAAGAGCATGCGCAGCAGCGTGCGAACGGATGCGGGCATCGGTGGTCCCAGAAAAGTGGTCGGTCGGTCGCGGGCGGCGTGCTGTGCGCAGCGGCGCAGGAAACTGTGCGGGGCGCTCCGCAGCGCGCGAGGTCGGAGCAGCTTAGCGACAAATGCGCGGTGCGTGGTGCACTGCGGCAGAAGCTGGGGAGATGACTCGATGCAGGATGGCAAAGCTCGCAACTTTTCAAGCGCACGCACGAGTGCGTGCGGTTTGCTGCGCGCCGCGGTGCTGGCCGGCGCGTTCGTCGCCGGCAGCGCGCTCGCCTCGCTCGCAGCCGCGAGTGACATGGTGTACGCGAGCGAGGCTGGGCCCCTGCGCGTGACCGAGGTGGCGCGCGGCCTGGAGCGCCCCTGGGCGTTCGCCTTCCTGCCCGACGGCCGCTTGCTGGTGACCGAGCGCCCCGGGCGCATGCGCATCGTCGATGCGGACGGGCGCGTCTCCGAACCCATCGCCGGTGTCCCGGAGGTCCATGCGCGCGGGCAGGGCGGCCTGCTCGACGTCGCCCTCGGGCCGGACTTCGTCAACGACGGGCTGATCGTGTTCTCCTACGCCGAGCCGACCGCGCGCGGCGCACGCACGGCGGTGGCACGTGCGCGGCTCGACGCCGACCAACTGCGCCTGGAGGACGTGCGGCGCATCTTCGCCCAGGACGAGGATCCCTCGGGCAACCACCACTGGGGCTCGCGCTTGGTGTTCGGCCGCGACGGCCGCCTGTTCGTGACCCTGGGCGATCGTTTCCACCATCGCGAGCGCGCGCAGGCGCTCGACAGCCATCTCGGCAAGGTGGTGCGCATCGAGCCCGATGGCGGCGTGCCCGCCGACAACCCGCTGGTCGGGCGTGCCGACGCGCGCGGCGAGATCTGGTCCTGGGGGCACCGCAACGTGCAGGGCGCGGCCCTGCACCCGCTCACCGGCGAGCTGTGGACGCACGAGCACGGTCCGCAGGGGGGCGACGAGATCAACCGCACGCTCGCCGGGCGCAACCATGGCTGGCCGGAGATCACCTACGGCCGCGAATACGTGACCGGCCGCAAGATCGGCGCCGGGAGCGAGCGCACCGACGTGGCAGCGCCGGTGCTGCAATGGACGCCCTCGATCGCGCCCTCCGGGATGGCCTTCTACACCGGTGACGCCTTCCCGCAGTGGAAGGGCAACCTCTTCGTGGGCGCGCTCAAGTTCCAGCTGCTCGCCCGCCTGGTTCTCGATGGCGAGCGCGTGGTGCACGAGGAGCGCCTGCTCGAGGGCGTGGGGCGGATCCGCGACGTTCGCCAGGGGCCGGACGGCCGCCTGTGGCTGCTCGACGAGAGCGCCGGGCGCGTGCTGCGGATCGATCCGCAGTGAGCCGGGCTCGCACCGGGGCCGACAATCCGGCCGGCACGGTCCGCCTCACCCCGCCTGCTTGATCGCCAGCACCGCCTGGTTGCGCAGGGTGCGCAGCATGGCCAGTTCCTGTTCACTGATGCACAGTTCGCCGGCGCGGTCCTTGTCGGCGTAGATCATCGCCACCGGGCGGCCCTTGATCGTCAAGGGGAACAGCACGAAGGTGCGTGCGGCGACCGACTTGCGGTACCAGGCCGGCACGCGCGCGGCGATCTTGGGGTCGTCCACATCGCTGATCAGCACGTCGACGCCGCGTGCGGTCGCCACGTTGAAGGCGTTGTCGGGCTGGGCCGCGAGGCTGAAGCGCAACTGCTTGGCGAGCTCGCCCACCTCCGGGCCGAAGCCGAAGCGCCCGCACATGGTGTTGCTGCGCGCATCGCGCACGCACAGCAGCACGCGCTTGAAGCCCATCGCGCGGTACATGGTCTCGAGGATGATGCGCAGCACGTCGTTGAGGCGAAAGTCCTCGACCAGGGTGTTGCTGATGTCCTGGATGCCGGCGCTCAGCACCGCCTGCGGGTCGGCTGCGCGCTGGCCGGCTGCACCGCCCTCGGCGGGCAGCGACTGCTCCAGCAGCGCGGAGGAGGGCATCAGGGTGGCGTCTGCCCGGGTGTTCGCCGCTGGTGCGCTGCCGTCGATGAAATGGCGCAGGTTGCGGCCGAAGCGCGTCTGCGCCAGGCTGACCTTGACCACGCGGGCGAACTCGCCGATCTCGTCGACCGCGCTGCGCAGGCGTTCGCGCGCCTCGCGCGCGGGTACCGGCACGGCCACGTCGAAGCGCGCGGCGATATCGGCCAGCGCACGCTCGCGCTCGGCCGGGGCGAGGCGCGACACCGCATCGCAACAGGCGTTGGCGCAGGCGGCCAGGGCCTGAAGGCGTTCGTCGGCGGTGCGCGGCGGATGCACCGGCCCCTCGGGCAGGGCGCGCATGCTGTTCTGGATCAGCTCGGGGAAGCCCCAGGCACGCGCCAGCGCGACGCCGAGCTCCTCGTAGCCGGCGCCGAGCACGCGCTGTGCCGCGCTTTCCTCACTGCAGCCCTGCTGCTGCACCACGCGACGGATGTCCTCGCTCTCCTCCGGGAAATAGAACTGGCACAGCAGCCGGCCGAGATTGTGGAACACCGCGCAGATGTAGCTCTGCTCGCCGTCGCGCAGGCGCAGGCGCTGGGCGAGTTCGCGCGCGAACAGGCCCGCCAGGCAGGCGCGCAGGAATTCCTCCTGCAGCTGGCTGGCGTTGGACTTGTTCTGCAGGTGCTCGAAGAGCAGCACGGTGATCGCGATGTTGCGCACCGCGTCGAAACCGAGCACCACCACCGCGCGCGAGATCGTGCTGATGCGCCCGCCGCCGGCGGGGCGGAAATGCGCCGAATTGACCACTCGCAGCAGCTTGTTGGTGAGGCCGAAGTCGCGCAGGATCAGCGCCGACAGCGTGCCCACGCTCTCGGATTCGCTGGCCGCGATGCGGTTGATCGCCACCACCGATTCGGACAGCGCGGGAAAGTCGCCGCGATGCTTCATCCGGCGCATCAGGAAATCCACCGCGCCGGGCTTGGCCTCGGCCTCCGTGTCGGCTTCCGCCGGCTGGCGCCAGGCCTCCAGCGCGAGGCGGAACTCCGCGGCATCGGCGAAGCGGGCGAGCGGGTCGAGCGCGGCGGCGCGCAGCGCGATCGCGGCCAGCGCCTCATCGACCGGAGGGCTGCCGGCAGGCAGGGCGACCGGCGTGCCGCAAGTGCGCTCGAGGATCTTCTTCACCCCGCCCTCGCGCGCCAGCGGGCGCCCGGCGAGCAACTCGATCAGCAGCACGCCCGCGGCGAACACGTCGTTGCGCGGGCCGATCTCGCGGCGCTCGATGTACTCGGGGGCCATGTAGCCCGGGGTGCCCGAGAGCCCCTCGCGGGTACCGGCGGCCTCGATGCGGCGGGCGATGCCGAAGTCCATCACGCGCGCATGGCCCGCGGCGTCGAGCAACACGTTGCTCGGCTTGAGGTCGCGGTGGATGACGCCTTGCGCGTGCGCCTCGGCGAGCGCGGCGAGCACCTCCAGCAGGCGGTCGACCGCCTCGCCGGCGGGCAGCGGCCCGCGCCGGTCGAGCAGCGCCGCCAGGCTCTCGCCGGGCACGTACTCGAACACCAGGTAAGGGTCGCCATCGTCCTCGCCAGCCTCGAACACCGGCACGATGCCGGGGTGGCGCAGCCGGCTCACCGCGCGCGCCTCGGCGAGCAGCGAGGCGTTGTCGTGACCGGGGCGGGGACCGAGGTGCAGCGCCTTGAGCGCCACCTCGCGCTCGAGCTGGGGATCCCAGGCGAGATGAACCACGCTCTGCGCACCCCGGCCGAGCTCGCGGCGGACCTCGAAGCGGCCGATCGTGCGCGTCATCGCGCGCCTCCCTCCGCATCCCCGCCGGCGCCGTGGCGAGCGCGTGGGAACGACGCCACAGCGCGGGTGATGCCGTGGTTTCGTGGGATGATCGCGGACTTCTCGAGCATGGATGGATGAGCCAGGATGGAAAGTCCCTTCAAAGGCAGGACCGGTTTGCGCCGGATCCTCAACGCGGCCCGCTATTCGATGGACGGACTGCGCGCAGCCTACCGGCACGAGGATGCCTTTCGCCAGGAAATATGGCTCACCGTGGTCGCGGTTCCGTTTGCGCTCTGGCTGGGCGAGGGGGCGGTCGAGCGCGCGCTGATGATCGGGAGCGTGCTGCTGGTGTTGGTGGTGGAGCTGTTGAACTCGGCGGTGGAAGCCACGGTCGACCGGGTATCGCTGGAGCGCCACGAGCTCGCCAAGCGTGCAAAGGACGTCGGCAGCGCGGCGGTGCTGGTCGCACTGCTCAACGCTGCCGTGGTGTGGAGCTTGCTGCTGTTCTGAACCGAAGGCCCCGAGCCGGGGCAGCGCGGGCTCAGGCCGACTTCGGCCCCCAGCTGCGCACCGGGCCGGTGTCGATGTGCAGGAAATCGGAGTCGGGGTAGTAACCGACGCCGCCGGCGCCGAGCGCGAGCGCTGCGTCGCGGACGCGGGCGGTGTCGATGCCCACCAGGCGGATGTCGATCGCCTTGCCGTCCATGTGCAGGCTGCGCTTGGCCACCCCGCCGCCACGCGTCTTGCGCAGCATGGTGTTGGTGGTGGGCGAGCGGTACCCCGAGATGATCTCGAAGGTATCGCCGCCGCAGGCGAGGCTCAATGCGTGAAGCATGTCATAGAGCCGGGGATCCATCCGTGTAGACTCTCCGGTTCGAAAGTCGCGCAGAAGCCAGTCCATGCGCTGCAGGGCCGGCTGGATGTAGCCGTGGCGGTTGCGGAAAGCGACGCGCAGGCGTTCTTCGGTGTGGGTGTGGCGGAAGGCGAGATGCGGATCGCGTTGTGCGGCCTGGGCCGTGGCCGCCGAGAACCCCAGCGGCAGCGTGGCAAGGCCTTTGAGCAACAGGCGGCGATGCGGTACGACCTGATTCCGGATGGTATTAGACATGGATAATAAGCAATCCGAACAAGTACTTGAGCCCGGGATCCTAATCCAAAGCAAGCCTGGGCTGGGCAAAAGTTTTGTAACGCTTGCGACCTTCGCAGCGATGGCGCTGCTGGCGCCGGGCGTGCAGGCGATGGCGGCCGGCGAAGGCGTCGCGCTGCTCGAGCCCGCCGCGGCCGACTCCGCGCTCGCCCTGCGCATCGAGCAGCGCTTGCGTGAACGCGCCGCCGCGGCCGACGAGACCACCGCGCTGTTCTACCTCGCGCGCGCCTACCGTCCGGTGTGGACCGAGCCCGCGCGTGCCGAGGCGCTGCTCGCCGCGGTCGAGGGGGTGCGCGGGCACGGGCTGGATCCGGCGGATTTCGTCCCGACGCGCCTGCGCGCGGCGCTGGCTGTCGAGACCGATCCAGACCGGGCAGCCGATCGCGAGCTGCTCCTGACCGACACCCTGGCTGCGCTGCTGTATCGGCTTCGCCATGGCAAGGTGGATCCGCACACGCTATACCGCGAGTGGAATTTCACCCCGCCGCCCAACCCCTACGAACGCGCCGGCACGCTCGCACGCGTGCTGCAGGCGCCCGATCTGGCCGCCGCGGTCGAGGCGCATGCGCCGGATCTGCCACTCTACCGCGCGCTGCGCGCCGAACTGCTCGCTCAGCAAGCCCGGCTCGGTGCGGGCGACTGGCCCAAGGTCGCCGCCGGGCCCACGCTCAAGCCCGGCGCGCGCACTCCACGCGTGCCCTCCCTGCGCGCACGCCTGGCCGCCGCGGGCGAGGCCGTGCTCGAGGCGCGCGACAAGACCCACTATGACGATGCCCTGGTCGAGGCGGTGAAGCGCTTCCAGGCCGCACACGGCCTGCAGGCCGACGGCGTGCTCGGGGCACAGACCCTGGAGGCGCTCAACGCCAGCCCGGTGCAGCGGGTAGCTCAGGTCCGCGCCAACCTCGAGCGCCTGCGCTGGGTGGCGAGCGACCTGCAGGGCGACCGCCTGCTGGTCGACATCGTCGGCTATCATGCCGACCTGGTGCTCGACGGCCGGTCGGTGTGGGCCTCTCGCGTGATCGTCGGCAAGCCGAAGCGGCGTACGCCCTCGCTGCTCGACAGCGTCACCCAGCTCGTGTTCAACCCCAAGTGGGTGGTCCCGCCAACCATCCTGCGCGAGGACGTGATCCCGGGCGCGGCGCGTAACCCGTCCTATCTCGCGAACCACCGCATGCGGGTGGTCGATCGCAGCGGACACACGGTCGATCCCGCCACCATCGACTGGGGCGGCGCCCGCCAGAGCGGCTTCCCCTATCGGATCGAGCAGCAGTCGGGCGCTGACGGCTCGCTCGGGCGGATCAAGTTCTCGCTCTCCAACCCCTACGTGATCTATCTGCACGATACCAACGCGCGCTCGCTCTTCAACCGCGCCGAGCGCGCGCTCAGCTCCGGTTGCGTGCGCGTGGAAAAGCCGGCCGAGCTGGCGGTGCACCTGCTCGCCGACGAGGAGCGATGGAATGCCCAGGCGCTGCAGGCGGCGCTCGACAGCGGGCGCACGCGTACGGTCGATGTCGGGCGCGACGTCAAGGTCCTGCTGCACTACGCCACCGCGGCGCTCGACGAGACGGGGAGGGTGCTGCTGCGCAACGACATCTACGGCTACGACGCGGCGATCGTCGCCGCGCTCGATGTGCCGGTGGGGCTCGGCTCGCGCTGAGCCTGCGTCCTTCCGATACGCGTCGCCGTAAGCTCGTGGCAACGCGCGCGTAACACCGCTGTCTCACGGCCCCCCTAGTCTGCGGGGCCATGAGAACCCTCGACTACACCACCGAAGACCTCTGCCGGGCGGCGCGTCTGCGTGTCGCCCTGGTGACCGAGACCTGGGCGCCCGAGGTCAACGGCGTGGCCATGACCCTGGGGCGCATGGTCGACGGCCTCATCCGCCGTGGCCACGGCGTGCAGCTCATCCGCCCGCGCCAGCAGCCCGGCGAGACCGCGCTGCGCGGCGAGGGCCTCGAAGAAGTGCTCGCCCGCGGCCTGCGCCTGCCGCGCTACGACGGCCTCAAGCTCGGCCTGCCGGCGCGGGTGAGGCTGCTGCGCGAGTGGTCGCGCCAGCGCCCGGACCTGGTGCACGTGGCGACGGAGGGGCCCCTGGGGTGGACGGCGGTCACCGCGGCCAACAAGCTGCGCATCCCGGTCAGCTCCGACTTCCACACCAACTTCGACCATTACAGCAGCCACTACGGCATGGGCTGGCTCCGCCAGCCGGTGGCGGCCTACCTGCGTCGCTTCCACAACCGCAGCGCGGTGACCTTCGTGCCGACCGCGGCGCTCGCCGCGCAGCTCTCGGCAAAGGGCTACCGGAGGGTGGAGGTGATCTCGCGCGGGGTCGACACCGCGCTCTATTCGCCGGCGCGTCGCGACGAGGCTCTGCGCCGCGCCTGGGGCGTTCCCCCGGGGGGACTTGCCGTGATCAGCGTCGGCCGCTTGGCGCCGGAGAAGAACCTCGGCCTTACGATGCGTGCCTTCGCCGCGATCCGCCGCCTGCGCCCGGACGCGCGCATGATCCTGGTCGGCGACGGCCCCCAGCGCGCGGCGCTGGCACGTGCCCACTCCGACGCGGTCCTCGTGGGCATGCGCCACGGCGAGGACCTCGCCGCGCACTATGCGTCGGCCGACCTGTTCCTGTTCCCCAGTCTCACCGAAACCTTCGGCAACGTCACCCTCGAGGCGATGGCGAGTGGCGTGTGCCCGGTGGCCTACGATTACGCCGCCGCGGCCGAGGTGATCCGCGACCTCGGCAACGGCGCGAGCGTGGCCTGCGGGGACGAGGAGGGTTTCATCGCGCGCGCGGTGCAGCTGGCCGGGGCCGATACGCTCCGTGCCGAGCTCGCGCGCGCCGCGCGTCACAGCGCCGAGGCGATCGACTGGGAGCGGGTGAACGACCACTTCGCCGCGGCCCTGCTGCGCGTGTGGCGGGCGGGCAGCGGTTTGCCCGTCGAGCTGTCCGAACCCCGCCCGGAGGAGGCCTGACCATGAGCAGCGTACGCGCGATCTTCCTCTCCGACGTTCATCTCGGTACCCGTGCCTGCCAGGCCGAGCGTCTGCTCGACTTCCTGCGCGAGCACGAGTCGGAATATCTCTACCTGCTCGGCGACATCGTCGACTTCTGGGCGATGAAGCGCAGTGTGCAGTGGGCGCCAAGCCACAACACCGTGGTGCAGAAGGTGCTGCGCCGCGCCCGCCACGGCTGCCAGGTGATCTTCATCCCGGGCAACCACGACGAGGCCTTGCGCGAGCATGCCGGCATCGCCTTCGGCGACATCCGCGTCGAGTCCGAATGGATCCACCAGACGGCGGACGGCCGGCGCTACTGGCTGGTGCACGGTGATGAGTACGACCAGGTCACCCGCCACCACCGCTGGGTGGCGCTGCTGGGCGACGTCGCCTACAACGCGCTGGTGCGCATCAACCTGCTGCTGTCGCGCGCGCGCCGCCTGCTCGGCGTGCCGGGCTACTGGTCGCTCGCCGGCTACGCCAAGCAGAAGGTGAAGAAGGCGGTGAGCTTCATCTTCGACTTCGAGGACGCGGTCGCCCACGCCGCACAGCAGCGCGGGGTCGACGGGGTGATCTGCGGTCACATCCACTGGGCCTCGGACCGCCGCATCGGCGACATCCGCTACCTCAACTGCGGCGACTGGGTGGATAGCTGCAGCGCCGTGGTCGAGCACCACGACGGCCGCATCGAGGTGCTGCAGTGGGGCGTGCAGGGCGCGCACGCGCTCGCGGCCCTCCCGGCGCCGCCCGCGCCTGAACGTCCCTCCCTTCCCCCGCGCTCCGCGCCGGTCCCGGCGGGCGCCGAGCGCATCTACCTGATGCCGGACATCTGAGCCCGTGACGCCTCTCGGTCGCCGCATTCGCGCCTCGCGGCGCTCCTACATCGCCACGAAATGCGGCGGTCGCATTCGCGCCTTGCGGCGCTCCTGCATCGGTACGAGGCGCGGTGGTTTTCGGTAGGAGCGCCGCCAGGCGCGAACAGGGCCTTCCTGCGAGGGATCGGCCTCACCGTATCGGCGGCCGCATTCGCGCCTCGCGGCGCTCCTACATCGCCACGAAATGCGGCGGTCGCATTCGCGCCTTGCGGCGCTCCTGCATCGGTACGAGGCGCAGCGGTTTTCGGTAGGAGCGCCGCCAGGCGCGAACAGGGCCGCCGGGCTGTACCGCGTCCCGCGGGCTGGGGCCAGCGGCCAGTCGGCTCAATCCCCGCGTTCGTCTCGCAGCAGGTCCCAGGCGATGAACATCCCGAGCGCGGCGTTCCCCAGCGCGAATAGCGCCACCACCACCGTCGCCAGCGGCACGAGCGGCCAGCTGCGCAGGAACCAGGCGAGCACGGCGGAGAGCAGGTTCAGCACGATCATCAGCCAGAAGCGGCGATCCTGCGGGCGGTAGAGGCGAGAGAGCTTCATCGGGGGCAAGTACGGGAGGAAGGGTGCGTACTAAGAACGAGTGAGATATTCCCAGGGGGACGAGCGCGATAAATCTGGGATCTGGTGGGACGTTTGGGGATTTATCGGCGTCGGAATTTCAAAAGGGTTGCAGATTTGCACGCCCGGCGGCTTCAGGTCTGCAGGTAGTCGGAGACGAGATCGAGGATAGCCTGACGGTCGCCGTCGGCGAGATCGGCGGACTCGGGGTCATCGAACAGCAGGCCGCGGCGGGGCATGCGTTTGGTGCCGAACTCGTGGTACGCGGCCGTCGCCGAACCAAAGCCGATTTTCGCCGATCGAGCGTCCGCGGTGTGGGTCAGGCTGCGGAGCATGTCGCCGTAGCGGTCGAGCAGCCGGCCGTGCCCGTCGTCCGGGTAGTTCGCCTTGGTGCTCTCGGCCCACGGGGCCCACTTTGTTCCTCCAGGATCGGTCATGGTTTCGAAACGGTTGCTGATGCGGGTCTCCATCAGCATGCCAATCTGGTCCAGAAGTGGCGCGGGATCGTCGATGCGCTTGCCGACCTGGTCGAGGTAGTCGGTAATGAACTTGGTGTCGGCGGTGATCGTGAGGGGCATGCGTTCAATCCTCCATCGGGTTGTCACCTTCGCCCAGCATCCAGCGGATTGCTGCCTCGACGCCCTGCTCGAAGGTCGCGCCGGGCCAGCGTGAGCCGGCGTCGAAGGCCTCCATGCACTGATTGCGTACTTCGTCGATTTCGTTTTGGGTGGGCGCGTGCATGGTGTCTCCTATCTCGTCTTCGAGCGGATCAGGTCGGCGAGTGCAGCTGCACGGGCTGCCGCCTTGCCGGCGTTGTAGCCGAAGCCGGGGTCTACGCCGATCGGGACCTGGCGGATCTCGCCGGTGCGTCGGTCCACCCACTCGCGCATCTGGACATCAGGGGCCGCCTTCTTCAGCTTCGATCCGTCAGGCGCCATCCCCCGCTCGTAGTCTCGCTGCGAGACCGCCACCACCCGACACCGACAGCGCCACCCGTTGGGCGGCAGGTAGTAGTCCCAGAACGGGTCATCGACCGGGAGCACCAGGTTGTGGAGCGCGCGATGCGAGGCGCGCACCTTTTCGTCGCCCATCGTGATGTAGCGCAGGTAGGGAAAGGCCGTCTTGGTGCGCTGGATGCGCTCCCATTGGCCTGCGGCGTAGGCAGTGCGGGTGTTGGTATCGTAGATCAGCTTGAGGCGGCGGGCATCGAAGGTGGTGGTGCGCTGCTCACCGTCCTTGCCGGGGATCGTCTTCTCGCCCCACCAGCCCGCATCGACCAGTGCCCGCTTGATGTCGCGCATCCAGTCCCGGCGGGACAACTCGCCATCGACCGATCGGGTGATCGCATCGCGAATCGTCTTGAGCAGGTCCGCTCGAGCCAGGCGCGACACGGTGAACTGGGCGGCATGTTCGTCCTGCCACAGCTCGTACCAGTCGTCGGTGGTCGTGAGCAGATCGCGCGCCTGTAGGTAGGCGATCGCCTCTTGGGGCGGGAGGCGGAAGATCTGCGCGAACTCGGCGGGCGTCATGCATCGGCTCCGGCCGCGCCGGCGAGACGCGCCGCGCCGGCGAGCTGGGCGAGGCGCTCGGCAAGCGGGCCCGCATCGGGGGCGTTTTCGGCGGCGAGCAACGTGCTGATGCGCTGCAGCACCTGCTCGGCGGTCTCGCCGGCGGCTGCGGCGTCGGCGATCGCGGCAAGCACCGGGTCGGTGATCGGCGTGATGACTTCCTCCCATTCGCCCAGCGCCTCATCCACGGCATCGTCGATTGCATCGCGCCCGCCGGGCTCGGCAAAGCTCGCCGTCGCCCCTTCCTGTGTCTCGGCTGCAGATTTCTGTACTTCGCGATCAGAATTCGCGTTGTCGACAACAGGAACGCCTGCGGGACGCCGCCCCGGCAGAGCAGGCGGTTGCACCGGCGCCTTCTTCTCCCAGCCCTCGCCGTACTTTGCCCGCACCGCGTCCAGGTTGAGCTCGAAGCCCATCTCCGACACGTTCTTGTCCGTCTCGCTGCTCGCCTTCAGGTCTTCCTCCTCGGAGATCACGCGATACACCAGGCACGGTGCCAGCCCGTTGTACTCGCAGATCCAGCGGATCAAGGTGCTGTTGAGCGTATCGCTCAAAAGATCGCTGTCGGCCTGCACCAGGTCGAGGCGCACCGCTGTACGCTCCTTGCTCGCCGCGGCCAACGCGCCGCCACCGCTCGTGCGCGGCTCCTGCCCGAGCAGCACGCCAGCGATCCAGTCGTCCATGTAGTTGCACAGCGATTCCTGCGTCGACACCGACCCCGTCAGCTTGCTCTCGAGCAGCTCGATCTGCATGCCCTCGGGCGTCATCACCACGCCATCGTTGCTGATCGCGCGCAGCGCATCGAACAGCGTGCCCTTCTCCTTCGGGCCGGCATTGCGCGGGTACTTGCCCCACGGCGTGGGGCTGCCGAAGCGGTCGTTGAGCTTGTTCCAGGCGATGATGCCCTTGCGCTTGAAGAAAACCGGCCAGTACAGCTGCAGGCCCAGCCCCGTTCCGTACGGGTTGTCGTCCTCGGGATTGACTCGATGCACGATGAACTTGCGGTCCTTGAGCTGCACGCCGGTCAGCATGTTCTCGCGCGTGAGCAGGCGCAGCTCGGGCGGCGCGTTCTCGTCCTGCTGGACGAACCGGAAGCGGCGCTGCGCCCGCTTCACCACCCGCTCGGGCACGATCCTCCCGTCGCGCACCGCCCACACGATCTCGCTCACCGCAAAGCCGCGGAGCAGTGCGTCCATCAGGTCACAGCACACCTGGTCGAACGCACAGCGCTTCAGGATATCGGTCACCACCTCCGCGGAGGCTGTCCCGGCCTCGCCGTCCTCCACCGGCTCCACCTGCCATGGGCGCGAGATCAGCGCCAACTGGCGCTTCTGCAACCCCTCGAAGACTTTCCCGTCGCGCTTCAGGTCGCGGTACAGCTCGCCGTTCGGGTCGCCCTTCTCCAACAACAACGGATCGTTCGTCTGCAGCACGCCCATGTACGTGCTCTCGAACGGGTCGCGTAGCCGGTTCGCGACTTCGGTGCCCAGCTCCGGCGAGGGAAGGCGCGTCGTTTTCTTAGCCATGCAGGAATCCTTGGATGTCGGCGCCGCGCGGGGACGCGCTCATGTATTCGATCGGCGCCGCCGGGCTCGCCGCGGCGTGAATTGCCAGCGCGAGCGCCCAGAAACGGTCGGCGTGGCCATCCGGCGTGCTCTCGGCCACGAAGCGTACGTTGCCGGCCGCCGTGGTCACCTTCTGCACCTTGCGCAAGTCGGCACGGATCATCGGATCGTCCGGGATGCGCAGCACCCGGTCTTCCATTGCGCCCTTGAGTGGGTAGGCCAGCGCCTCCTTCACCTGCGCGGAGAAGTTCACCGCCTCCACCCGGTGCTCGCCGAACTCATCCTGCGCGTCGTCGGCCCAGCCGATACCCATGCCCGTGGCGTCGATGCAGATCCGGTCCGCGCGCGCGAACCACGGCCACAGGACTGCCTCCTGCGCGCTCTTGCGCATGCGCTCGAGCGCCTCCACGTGCCGCGTGTACAGCACGTCGCCGAGCTGCTCGACCACCCACAGCACTGTCAGATCCTTCTTGCGGCCGATGTCCACGCCGCAGAACACGCGCCCGGTGAAGGGGTCGTCCACATCCCGCTGCCAGTCCGCACCCGCGCCGTACTCGCAGCCGGTGATCAGCTCGTACTCGATGAACTTGGCGTCGTCGTCGGCCGGGATGCACATATATTCCTGGTCGAACGATTCGGCATCGGCCGCGCCGGCCTTCACGAAGTCGAAGTACTCGGCCTCGGTCATGTCCTGCTGCTCGGCGTCGGCCGGCAGCGCCTGCTGAAGCTTGTAGAGAAAGCCCTGGTCGAGCGCGTCCTGCAAGGTCACCCGGTGCAGGCTGATCTTCTTCGGGTTGTCCTTCTCGCGGATCTCGCGAACCAGCCCGTTGAAGAACGAATTGCTGCCGCGGTGCGTGCTCACCAACTCCATGCTGCCGCCCCAGGTGATGCCCGGGTACGCGATCGCCCACATCTTGCGCTGGTCGCGGTGCAGGGCGAACTCGTCCAGGATGCGGCTGCCGCGCTTGCCCGCCTGCGCGTCCGGGTTGCTGCTCATGCTATGGATGCGTCGGCCGCTGGCGAACTGCAGCACGTAGGCGCTGAGCTTCTTGTCGGCATCGACCACCACTTCGCCCAGGTCCTGCGCGGCCATGTGCATGATGCCCGCCCACAGCTTGCAGTCCTCGATGAACAGCCGTGCCTGGATGTCGTCGCGGCTGCTCACCCATTCGTCGTGGCGCGCCCCCTTGGCGGCGGCGCGCTCGACGGCGCCGTAGGCCGTCGACCAGCTGATGCCGATCTGGCGCGACTTCTCCATCAGCTTCAGTCGCGATGGATCCTGAATCCATGCGGACTGGAACGGCAGAAAGATCGCGTCCGGGTTGGCCGGGATCACGCGGGCGCGGCCCTTGGGCTTGGTGGTCATCACACGATCCCCAGCGCCTCGCGGATCGCCCGCTTGGTGTCTTCGGTCACGCCCCCCTTGCTGCCCATCGCCTCGAGCTTGGCCTTCTGCTCCTCGAGCAGCTTCTCGCGCGCCGCCTTCGCCACCGCCTGGCGCTCCTTCAGGTTCAGGCTGCGCGCCTCCTGCGCAGCCTTCGCCGCACGCGCCAGGTCGAGCACGTCGCCGATCTCCAGCGTCTGGTCGGACTGGATCGCGTTCATCGCCGTCTTGCTCGCCAGCGTCGTCACTGCCTGGGCCAGCAGCGCGCCGCTCTTGGCGTCGAACTCCTCGCCCAGCTCCGCCACCAGCGCTTCGGCCGCGGCCGCCATTTCGCGCTCGTGCGCCACGATCTCCTGCACGCCCTGGCCGAACCGATGCAGCGCGCTGCGGCTGGGCAGCTCGCCGCTGGCTGCGGCGGCCGGAAAGGTCGCGTGCAGGTCCGCGATCAGCTCGTCGAGCGTCAGGCGGTTCTCGCGCAGCCGGCGCAGGATGTGCGCGCGCACGCCCGGCGACTGCTTATCCACGGAAGACTTGCGGCCCACGGTCAAGCCCTCGGCCGCGCAATGCCGTCGATCACCACGCGCCCCTCGGCCGCGTCCTGCCCGCGTTCGGCCAGCGTCGCCACCAGCACCGACCCGGCCTCGTCCACGGCGAGCGTGCCCACCTCGGCCAGCCAGCGCAATTCGGCCTTCACCTGGTCGCGCGTCCACGAATGTCCGAGCTGGTGCAGCAGGTTCGTGATCACCGAGCTGTTGCCCCGGTAACTCGGCAACTCGGACAAGATGCGCAGGATCACCAGGCGCATGTCACGGCGAAGAAAGTCGGAATAGCTCATCGGCGCCTCACTTGTGCTGCAGCAGGTAATCGTTGATGCGGTCCAGGCTGCGCGCCAGCGGCTGCATGCTGTCGGTCACGCCCTCGAGCTTGGCGTCCAGCCGCTCCAGCCGGCCCATCAGCTCGTTGAGCTGGTTGTGGCTCGGCACCGCGCGCATCTCCGCCTCCAGCGTGGTGATGCGCGTGCGCAGCTCCAGCAACTCCTTGGCGCTCGCCGCCTGGCGGCCGATCAGCCACGAATAGATGCCGATCACCCCGATCACCACCCATTGCATCGTCCCGAAGCCGAAGTTCAGCTGCTCGATGTTCATCGAGGCGCCCCCTCCTCATGCCAGCCGATCAACGCATCGAGCCGGCGCCGGCACTCGTCGTACCGCCCGCCGGCATCGAGCGCCCAGCGGGCGACGTGGGTATCGGTGGCAACGTGTCCGGCATCCGCTCGAGCAGCGCCGCCGGCGGCGTCGGGCAAATCGGCATCGAGGCCGGGGGCGCCGTCGAGCACCCGCAAAGCAGGCTCGTCCAGGCACACACGGCCAGTGGTCGTGCGGGAAATCGCATCGTCTCGCTCCTTGCGCAGCCGCCCCGTCTCGCGGATCGTGGCGGCCAGCTGGCGGCTCAGCGTGTCGCCGCGCGTCTGCGCAGCCTGCAGGCGCTCGAGCGCCTCGCGGGTCGCCGCCTGTTCGGCCTGCAGGGTGCGCTCGCGCTCGGCAGCGGCCGCGCGTGCGCCGCTCGCCGCGCCGGCCTGGTAGCTCATCCAGCCCACCACGGTCAGCACCACCAGCAGCGCCGCGCCCATCGCCAAGGCAAGCGCCCCGTCGAAGTACTTGCCGATCATGCCCAGCCCTCGTGCCGCTGCCGGTAGCGATTCCACAGCACCACGGCGCCTACGATCAGCGCCACGGCCGCCACCACCAGCAAAGGATCGATGCCCAGGCCCGTAGCCACCGCGCGCACATCGGCGGATGTCGCCGAGGCCATCGCAATCGCCCCCGTCGCCATCGACACCGCCCCCGACTGCGCGATCGGGCTCGCCGCCATGCGCGACTCGGGCTCGGCCGCCGGCATGTCTGCCATCGCACCCGCTGCCGCATCGGGCAGCGCATCCAGCGGCGGGTGATACGAACTGTCACGGCTCAGGTACAGCGCCGCCTCGCGCGCACGCCGCGCGGTCAGCCCGCGCACCTCTTCCAGCACACCCCGCACGCGCGCCTTGTTCCACAGCCCGAAGGCCCGCGCCGCCGCCAGCGCATTGCCGGCGTTGTGGGCGCGCAGCACGCTCGAGCGCGCAAAGCCCGCCAGGCCCACGTTGTAGGCCAGGCTCACCATGGCCGCGAGCTGGTGCGGCGTCGCAGGGCGGGCCAGCAACGCCTCCACGTTCTGCGCAAACTCGCCCAGCCGGGCGCACAGCAGCCGATCGGCCTCGTCCTGGGTCATCACATCGCCGGGGCGAACGTTTTCCGTCTCGCCCCAGCCGATGGTCCACACCCCTGCGATGTCGCGGTACGCCCGCAACCGACAGCCCTCGCTGCGCGCAACCTCGACCACCCCCGGCCAGATGATCGGCCAGTGCAGTGCACTGTTCGGCAGAATCTCCACGGCGCCCACCCCCTGAAAATGACAACGCCCTCATGATCGAGGGCGTGTGGGGGTGGGGCTAAATGAAGGGGTTCAATGCTGACCGGAGAGCATGATCAATGCTTCGATCCGGTCGCCGGCCACCCGATAGACCTGTTCTTCGATGCAATCTGACACTGGACATCTTCACCGATTCCAGAGTGCTTAATCGACGCGGCAAGTGCCTCTTCTGCCTTGGCGACGCGCTCGCGCTCCCGGAGCGAGGAGCGGAAGCGCCTTAGCTCCTCCTGCCAATACGCGTGCGCCAAAACCGAGTGGGTCGAAAACCCCACGGCAGCGCCCGCCATTGCGACAGCGAACGCATAGACCGGCATCTTCCCCTCGACAAGCACCGAGGGCACGAGGACCAGGATCGCAGCCAGCACATTGCCCGCGGCGTACAGCCACACGGTCTTCACGGCCTTGCGCGCCTTCGCCTCGAGTTCCCTGTGCTCTGCCGGCGAAAGGTTCGGCGCCTCGGTCACATCCGCAACTTTGAGGGCAAACGCCATCACCGTCACCCACACCGTGCCGATGAAAACAGCGGACGTCTTCGAAACCGCCCCGATCAGGTGATAAGGCGACCAGAGAAAAACAGCCCACCCCGCGAGCGCCCCCAGCAGCATGAGGCTCGCTTGAGAAACACGTCCCGCCGGGTTGAGCTTGATCTTCATGCCTTCAGCTTATACGGGGATCTGTCTGCTTTCCACCAACTCTTTCAACCACACAGACATCGCCGAGAAAGCCTTGTCGGCTAACAAAACCCCCTCTCTGGACTCGATTCTGCAGTTCTTCGAGAGCTTGAGTTCGCCGTCCGAAATCGTCTGCCCGTTGTTCAGGGTGATGACCGCTTCGACGTCCTCAGCGTTTCGCAGGCTCGTCGCAATCCTGTCGAGCAGGCGTTGACCGTCCTCGTTTGTCTTGCGTCTGTAAGACACGTGCAGCCACGCTTCGATG
The DNA here is from genome assembly GCA_016790365.1 of Thauera sp. Classification (GTDB taxonomy): domain Bacteria; phylum Pseudomonadota; class Gammaproteobacteria; order Burkholderiales; family Rhodocyclaceae; genus Thauera. The sequence continues at coordinate 24,302 of JAEUNQ010000145.1, forward strand.
TTGCCGTCCAATGCCGCGGCCCAGTTGAAGCCCGGCCCATTACCTTGCTCCAACAAGGCCGATACGGCCTCGAGCATCACCCCCTCGACCTCGATTCGTTTGTCCGATACTACAGAGCCGGAAGTCGAAGCCGCGGATACGGCATGCAGCAACGGCCCGCCCACCTTCACGTCTTTCACATGCGATGCATTGAGTTGCTCGAGCGCCGAACGCCCGTACTGGTTGGCCAGCTTCACGGAACAAGTATCGCTGTGGCTGTCGGTACCGAGTAGCCAGGACAAATGCGACTCGAACTGCCCAGCGCGCACGGCTGCAGACTGGATCACGATCACCAAGTCGCCATGCACGTAGAAGTAAAGCAGCCCGTCGACCCACTGGCGCTCCTTGCCGTCCTCGCCAGGCGGGGCCTTGATCTGATCGACCGTCAATGACTCGGCCGTGAGGTCCTCCAGCACCGAGACGGCACTTGCGCCGCGCTCGAACGCAGTAAAAATGCCCGCTATCCCCCCATCGACGGGATAGTGCTGCGCCACGATGCGGAAGGCCGTCGGGCTCGTCGGCTCGGCCCGATCCCGAACGATGGCCTTGCCAGCCAGTGCAGTTGCCAGACGACCCTGCAAGGTCCCGCCCGGCGGAGTGATCTCAGCACGCTTGCAGAAGAGCTTGCGCGAGCTTTTCTCGTTGGCCATCCAAAGGTCTCCGTCCTTGTTGTCTGGCGTTGATAGGCATCACTTCAGCCTCACCGCCGTCCCGGTCGCCACCACGAACAGCATCGCCCGCCCGCCGCCCGAGAACTCGCTGTAATCCAGGCGCACCCCCACCACCGCATCCGCACCGACCGAAAACGCCTCGTGCCGCAGCTCGGTCATCACCTGGCGTCGCGCGTCGCGGAGCGTATTCTGGATCGCCCCGCTGCGGCCGCCGACCGTATTGGTGATCGCGGTGAAAATGTCCTTGAACAGGTTCATCCCGTATGCGCACTCGGCCGACACGACCTCGATCACTGCGTCGATCTCGCGGTTCGGCACGGTCGGCGTCGTCGTCAGGCACATCCGCGTCAGTCGCATGCGTGTCTCGGCATCGTTCTGCTCGCGCAGCCGCGCGCGCTCCGACGCGGAGACCGGCCGCACGAAGTTCGGGTCGAACTTGGCGTAGATGACACCGCATTGCGGGCACTCGTAGTCCGGCGCCAGGTCGGTCGGTTGCCGGGTGTAGTTGCACTTCGGGCACGTCGTACTCATCGGCTCCTCCTGACTCGACGCCTAGTTCACCTGCTTGCATTCCCACCACAGCCGATCCTTCCAATGCTTGGCCTTCTGCTGTTCGCGGCGGATGTTGTCGGGGTGGCGGAACTCGTTCGCCCAGTACTCGGCATCGTTCTTCTTCTTGCGCAACTCAATGCAGCGATCCTGCCCTGCCGCACGCTCCGCGGCGCGGCGTACGACCGATTCCTCGCGCGCAGCCTGCCGGGCGGCATCCTCGGCCGCAAAGCGCGAAAGCGTCTCCGCGGTCTCCTGGCGCACACGTGCGCCGGCCTCCGGGTCATATTCGCCAGTCGCCGGGCGCACCTTCACCCGCTCGGCATCAAGGCTGCAAGGCGTGTCCGAAAACACCGTCCGTCCGCCCTCCTGGCACTTGTACACCTGCGCCTGCGCGCACGGCGCCCATGGCAGCAAGGCCAACGCCAGCCCCGCTACGACAGCGAATCGCAGCTTTGACATCTCACCCCCTCCAGCTCCATCAGGCGCCGCACACGCAGCGCGACTCTCCGCGGCCACAGCACAAAGCGAAACGCCATCCAGCACGCGCTCAGGTAGATCGCGCCCCCGAGCGCCAGAGAAGCGCCGAACACCGCGCTCGGCCCGTTGATCGCCGGCACCACCAGCGACAGAAAATACCCCAGGCAGGTGGCGACCAGCCCCCAGCCGAACAGCGCCTCCACCAGCGGCGCGCGCACCACCAAGCGGTGTGCGTGGGCATCCCAGCACACGCTGTCGTTTTTCCACGCCGCAGCCAGATCCTTGGCCGTAAAGCCGTGCTCGAGCATCAGCGTCTCGAGCACCTCGCGCGCGCAGCGCGGGCACCACATCCCGGTGTGGGCATGGAACTCCGCCTGGAGCTGGCTCTCGGGCACGCGCCCCGCGGCCTCCGCGTAGTAGTGGTGATGCACCGTCCGCACCGAGCGGTCCTCGATATACAGCTTGCCCGCCGTGCGGTTGCCTTCGCCTTCGACCGAAACGCCCATTGCCTTACTTCTCGTCGTAGTCCCTGCCTGCGGTGCGGTTGTTGCTGCCCGTCACCACCACGCCCCCGCTCGGCTTGCCCGTGCCCCCCTGCAGCGCCCCGATCGCCGCCGCCTTCACAGCCAGCGGCGCGGCGCGGAAGAGGGCGAGGAGTTCGCGTTCGTCGGTGGGCAGGACCTCAGGCGGCGGCGTATCTCGCAGTCCCGTGACGATATAGCGCACGTCTGCCCCGATCTCGTGCACAGCGGCCAGATATCGAGCGTCGGGTGCCCGCTCACCTGCCTCGTAGAGCATCTGAGTCTTCTTGGTGACCCCGCCAACAGCAGCGAACGCCGTCTGATTCAGGCGTAAGCGGTCACGTTCCTCGCGCAGTCGCACCCCGATGGGAACCGAAAGTTCCATAAAAATACCAGTTGACAGGAAACCGAACGGTTTCCATAATTCAACACACAAACAGCGCCGAATTTGCCGCCAAGCACAGCCGGCCGCTGTTCCCCTCACAACACCGAACGAGGCCCGTGATGACCATCGATCAGTTCAAGTCCCTGCTGCGTCGCCAGGGAAAAACCATCCGCCAGTGGGCGGAGGAAAACAACTTCCCGCCCGAGGCCGTCTATCGCGTGCTCAACGGCGTCCTCAAGGGCAACCACGGCCGCGCCCACGACATTCTGGCCCGCGCCGGAATCAAGCAGCCGGACGAACGGCTTGCCGCCTGAGGATCGCAGCCATGACCTATCCCGCCATTCTCGACCGCACCGACCTTCCGGCCGTGTTCCGTTCCGCTCGCCGCCCCCGTCCAAACCATGCGCTAACCGGCAAGCCTGAAGCGCTCGAAACAGTTGCCGGCGGGCAGCCCCTTACCCCCAACCAGATCAAGCACGCCCTGCGCCAGCAGGGCCACACCCTCAAGTCGTGGTCCGAAGCCAACGGCTTCAAGTACCGCGACGTCTCCGAGGTCATCCGCGGCATCCGCCGCGGCAACTACGGCACCGGCCGTGACATCCGCCTCAAGCTCGGCCTGCCGGTCGACGAGCAGCTCGCCGCCTGAGGCCCGCCATGACCACCCATTCAGCTTCCCCCGCCATGCCTGCACACGGGGCACCACCAGTAGCCGTCCCCGTTGCCGCACAGCACGACCTTGTTGCCCGCCTCGAAGCACGGCTGGCAGACGAAGTGGGGCACCTCGTCGGCGCGCTCCAGCAGTTCTCCGGCGCGACGCAGGCGATACGCAAAGAACTCCCCGCCGACGCCCAGTACGGCCAGCTCATAACGCTCTTTCTCGGCACGGCCAGCCTCCAGCTCGCGTATGCGCTGCTCAAGGACGGGAATCTGCCGCTGCTGCTCGGCGACGGCACCGAGCACCTGCAAAAGCTGGGCCTGCGCTTCGATGAGCTTTTCCGTGAACTCGATGTGGATGGTCGCCGCTTTCTGGCGGTCTTTGCTCGTGTAGCAGCAAGCCGCCGAGCTCCTTCAGCACCGTGAGGCTGCTGGCGACGCCGCCGATCCATGACCCGTCCATCCGTGGCTCCCTTTCTTCATCGCGCCCTCGATTCTACGACGGGCAAATGATTTTCAAGGCAGAAAAAATGCTCACCGTATTCATTCCCGATCTCCCCGCCGGCTGGGAAGGCCAGCAACGCAGGATCGCCGCCGATCTCACCGTGACGGTGCAGGGAAAACGCTACCGCATGGCCGAGGGCAGGGTAGGCGAGCTCGTCACCGTGCTGCGCGCCACCGCCGATCCGCAGGAAGACGCGCTCGTCGCCGCGAGTGTGCGCCGCAACGGCAAGGTCCTCATGTCTCGCCGCCAGGCCCGCGCCATGCGCCAAGCGTCCGGAGCTGGCGATACAGGATCGTCTTCGCCTCGAGCAGCTCGGCCGTCTCCGCAAACTGCCCTGCCTGGCCACGTTCCGCTTCCAGCTGCTCGAAGCGCTCGGCCGCCGAGCGCCACAGAGGCTCCAGATAGCGCGCCGCTTCCGGGTTCGCCTTCAGCAGCGGCAACAGCGCATCCGACAGCGCCATCAGCACCCCACTTGCCCAGTCGTCCAGTCGGTCTAGTTCGGCGCGCAGCTGCGCGACTTCTTGCCGCAGTTCTTCGTCGTTCATCACGGCCTCCTTCGGGTTTGTGACACCCGCATCTTAGCCAACGCAAAAGTCATTTCCCCGTCCCGAAAACGCCATTTGTTTCGACCCGCCCCCGATCGAGCCCTTCCAATGACCCGCCGCCATTCTTCCCCCGTCCCCAGCTCGCTGCGCGCCGCGTTCGAAGCGGACAAGCTGAGTGCGCTCAAGCACCGCCGCCTCAACGTCGAGCGCCTGGCCGAGCTGCTCGGTACGACGCCCGCCACCCTCTACAAGTGGATCGAGACCGACACCATGCCGGTGCGCGCGCTCATCGCCTGGCAGCACCTCACCGGCGCCGTCCACGTGGTGCGCTACCTCGCCAGCCGCGAGGGCGCGGTGGTGGTCGCCATCCCCACCGGGCGCACCGCCAGCGCCGAGGACGTGCATGCCCTGCAGGCCACCGTCAATGACGCCATCGGCGCGCTGCTGGACTACCTGCGCGGCTCGCTCGACCGAGACAGCACCCTGGGGCGGCTCACCACCGGCCTCGAATCGCTCGCCTGGCACCGCGCCAACGTCGAGAAGGCCGACCAACCCGAACTGGAGTTCTGACCATGAGCACCTTCATCCCCGCCGACCTCGTTGTCGACCACGCCCGTCTGCGCATGCAGACCTGCCTCCAGGACGCCCGCATCGCCGCCGACCTGCTGCGCGCCGGGCGCATCGACTGGCTTACCGCCCACCACCTGGTCGGCGCCCAGCAGACCATGGTCAACACCACCAGCTGGACGCTCGAGGCCGTGCTTGACGCCGCTGGCGTGTCCGGTGCTGTGGCGCAGGTGGCCGAACTGCGCGACACCACCCAGGCCGCCCTGCAGGCCCTGCAGGACGTGCTGCGCGAGCGCCACCTCTTCGACGGCCCCGCCGCGCGGAGGGCCGCATGAGCCGCAACACCGACTACACCAACGCCGCGCAGCAGCGCCTGCTGCGCCTGCTCGTGGTGCTCTTCGGCGACGTGGTCAACGGCTACGCCGCCGGCGCCCTGGCCAAGGCCGTGGGCTGCTCGCCCGGCGTGATGACGCGCGATCTCGACAACCTGCGCACCGCCGGCGTCGCCGAGAAGGACGAGGACACCGGCCTGTGGCGCCTCACCGCCCGCCTGCCGCAGCAGGCCGTGAAGGTCTATACGGCCATCGGCCGCGCCGAAACCCGCCTGGCCGAGGCCAAGGCTGCCATTCACCGCAACAGCGATTACTGAACCACCTATCCAGGGAGCCAGAAAAAATGACCGCAGGACGCAAACCCCTCGCCGTGCCCGACATTGTCGACGTCGAGGATGAATCGGAATCGGCAAGCAACGGGCTCGCAGTGATGCGAGAGCAAGTGCGCGAGCTCGCCGTGCGCAACGTCGAGGCCGAACAGCACGTACGCGCCGTGGCGCTGCAGGTCGGTTATTTGCTGCCAGCCGACTGCACCGACCCGGACCTGATCCAGCGCGACATCAGCGCCAACATGCGGCGCTCGGTCGAGGCGTGCTTGGAGGTGGGGCGCGGGCTCACGGTGCTGAAGGCGGCGTGCGAGCACGGGCAGTTCATGGCGCGCTTGGACGTGCTGGGGCTGAACGATCGTGTCGCCCGAAACTTCATGAGCGCTACTCGAAAGTTCTCAAATCGGTCGTCGACGTCCGTTTTGACTGCGGCCGGCAGCCAAACAAAGCTCTTCGAGCTGTTGATCCTCGACGACGATCAAGTCGAGGAGCTCGAGCTCACCGGCCAGACCGGCGAACTCACGCTCGACGACGTGGCCGCGATGTCGGTCAAGGAACTGCGCGCCAAGCTGCGCGAACTGCGCCACGAGCTCAAGGCCACCGAAGAAATCTCCGCCGAGAAGACCCAGCGCATCGAGACGCTGCAGCGCGAGGCCAAGCGCATCGCCGCGGCGCCGCCCGACCAGGTGCTGGCCGATCTGCAGGCCGAGGCCACGCGCATGGCCAACGACGTGCGCGGCGGCATCATCGGCGCGCTGCGCCAGGCGCTGATCGCGCTCGACCTCCAGGAGGCTCGCCCCACGGTGTTCATGGCCGGACTCGTCGGCCAGCTCGAAGACGACCTGCGCGCCTTGCGTGCGGAGTTTGCCCTGCCCGAGGTGTCGGCGGACGAACACGGCTGGATCGACGCCAGGGACTGAATCCGATGAACGCCGCGCTCCTCCACGCCCTGTACGACGTGCACCACCGCGCCCAGCTCGCCGGCCACGGCGGCAAGACGGCGGTGTACGACGAGGCGTGCCGCCAGCTGGGCATGGCGCGCGCCACGCTGCTTCGCAAGTTGAAGGACATCACCGTGAAACCCGAACGCAAACAACGCTCCGACGCCGGCGCCGTCACGCTGCCGCGCGCCGAGGCGGTGCTCGTCAGCGCCTTGCTGATGGACAGCCTGCGCAAGAACAACAAGCGCCTCATGAGCATCCCCCAGGCGGTGGAGCTGCTGCGTGCCAACGGCGAGATCCGCGCCGAGGCGCTCGACGCCGCCACCGGCGAGCTGCGCCCGCTGTCGGACAGCGCCATCGCCCGCGCCCTGCGCACCTACCGCCTGCATCCCGACCAGCTGCTGCGCCCCAGCGCCCACACCGAGCTGCGCAGCCTGCACCCCAACCACGTGTGGCAAATCGACGCCTCGCTGTGCGTGCTGTACTACCTGCAGGCGGGCGACGCCCGCGAGGCCGGACTGCAGGTGATGGAGGCGGACAAGTTCTACAAGAACAAGCCGCGCAACCTCGCCCGCATCGAGGCCGACCGGGTGTGGTCGTACGAGGCCACCGACCACTACTCGGGCAGCCTGCGCGTGCACTACGTGCTGGGCGCCGAGAGCGCCGCCAACCTGGCCGAGAGCTTCATCACCTTCACCCAGCAGGTGGGCGGCAGCCCGTTCTACGGCGTGCCCTTCATCCTGATGATGGACATGGGTAGCGCCAACACCGCGGGCGCCTTCAAGAACCTGGCGCGCCGGCTGCAGGTGCGGCTCGAGGCGCACATGCCGGGCAATGCGCGCGCCACCGGCCAGGTGGAAAACGCCCGCAACATCATCGAGCGCAGCTTCGAGTCGGGCCTGCGCCTGTCGCCGGTGGCCAACCTCGACGAGCTCAACGCCGCGGCCGTGCGCTGGGCGCGCTGGTACAACGCCAGCAAGGTGCACAGCCGCACCCGGCGCACCCGCTTCGACGCCTGGATGGACATCACGCCCGAGCAGCTGCGCACGGTCGACGCCGAGCTCGCCCGCGAGCTGCTCACCCACGCACCCGAGTCGCGCAAGGTCAGCGGCACGCTCACGGTGAGCTTCAAGGGCGCCGAATACGACGTGCGCGAGCTGCCCGGGGTGATGGTCGGCGAAAAGCTCGAGGTCACCTACAACCCCTACAAGCCCGGCACCGCGGTGATCGTCGATCGCGCCGAGGACGGCAGCGAACTGCTGCACACCGTGCCGCGCGTCGAGCGCGACGAGGTCGGCTTCCGCGCAGACGCGCCAGTGATCGGCGAGGACTACGCCGCCCAGGCCGACACCGCCGCCGACACTCACCGCAAGCTGGTCGAGCGCGTGGCCACCGGTGCCGACACCGACGCCGAGGCCGCGGCCGTGCGCAAGACGCGCGCGGCGAGCTTTGGCGGGCGCATCGACCCGGCCAAGGTCATCGAGCAGACCCAGGTGCCCACCTACCTGCCACGCCGCGGCACCGAGCTCGACACCAAGGTGGTGTCGATCGACCGCAGCCCGGCCGTGCTGCTGACCCACTTCCAGGCCGCCCAGGCGCTGCTGCGCGCCGGCCTGGCGCTGACCGCCGACACCCACGCCCGCATCGCCGAGTGGTACCCGGACGGCGTGCCCGAAACCGACATCGAGCAACTGAAGCACCGCCTCACCGTGCGCAGCGGTCTGCGCGTGGTGGGTGGGCAATGAACCCTGGAGATCCTGTGCTGAACCTGAAACTGCTGCTGCTGCAATTGGGCACCAACCAGAGCGAGCTGGCGCGCGCCGCCGAAGTCAGCCCGGCCACCGTGGCGCAACTGGCCAACCACGGCATGTGGCCGCGCAACAGCGCCCGCCGCCGCGCGCTGCGCACCGCCATCGAGCAGGCGCTTGCCGCCGCGGGCGCCACGCCGGCGCAAGTGGAAAGCGCATTCGAACACGGGCCCCGGTCGCGCAAGGGTGGCGCCGCCGGCGCGGCCGATGCCCTGGAACACCCCGAGCCCACCGACTCACCTGATCCGCACGACGAGGACGAGCAGATGCTACTTCGCAACGAAACCCTGACCCCGGATGCGTGCGCGCACTTCGGCCTGCCGCGCAGCCCCTTCGTGGATGACGTGCGCGCGCTCGACGACGTCTTCGCCAGCGCCGCCACCCGCCGCACCCGTGCCGCGCTGATGGACTGCGCGCTCAACCAGGGCTTTCTGGCCCTCGTGGGCGAATCGGGCAGCGGCAAGACCACCCTGCTCGAAGAGCTCGAGGAGCGCATCCGCATCGAGAGCCGCCCGGTGGTGGTGATCAAGCCCTACGTGATGGAGATGGAAAAGACCGAGCGCAGCGGCAAGCCGATGTGGGCCGGGCAGGTGTCCGAGGCCATCATCCGCGAGTTCGACCCCTCGGGCAGCATCCCCAGCTCGACCCAGGCGCGCAACAAGCGCGTACGCGACCTGCTCGCCGCCAGCCAGCAGGCCGGCTACAACAACCTGCTGGTGATCGAAGAGGCGCACCGCCTGCCGGTGAGCACGCTGCGCGCGCTCAAGGGCTACATGGAGCTCAAGGTCGGCCTGCGCCGCCTGCTCGGTGTGGTGCTGATCGGCCAGCCCGAACTCGACAACACGCTCAGCGACAAGCTCGGCGACGTGCGCGAGATCGTGCAGCGCTGCGAGCGTCGCGAAATGCTGCCGCTCGACGACGACCTGCGCCCCTACCTGGCGCACAAGTTCGCCCGCGCCGGCACGCCGATCGACAGCGTGCTCGACGAGGCCGCGATCGACGCCATCCGCGTGCGCCTGGTGCGCCGCCCGCGTGGCGGCAGCCCGGCCGAGGCGCGCAGCATCTGCTACCCGCTGGTGTGCAACAACCTGGTGGTGCGCGCCATGAACGCCGCAGCCGCGGTGGCCATGCCGCGCGTGACCGCCGACGTGATCGCGGGGTGCTGACCATGGCGACCCAGCATGAGATCGAGACCGCGCTCAACATCGCCGACCGCGGCGCTCGCGTCGCCGTCACCGCCGGCGAGCTCGACAACGGCGACATCAGCCTGGTAGTGCAACTGGTCAGCGGCTGCAGCACTCCGCGCCGCATCGGCCACCTGCGCCTGAGCGAGGCTGCCGCGCTGGCGCTGACCGTGCAGCTGGGGGAGGCGCTCGGGCTATGACCTCGCTCGCATCCGCCGCGCCGGCCGCCGCCGCCGCACTCGCCGACCGCATCCTCGCCGCGATCGCGCCCAACAACAGCAAGCGCCCGGCCCGGGCGGCCGACATCGCCGCCCAGCTCGGCGGCGACGAACGGCACTTCTGGGCGGCGCTCGAGCAGTTGCGGCGCGGATGCGCCATCAATACCGCGCACATCCAGCGCGGCGCCGATCCGGTCCCCTGGCTGGCCATCTGGCCGACCGGGCTGCCCGTCGCACACCACAGCTGGCGAGACCTCAACGTCCGCGGCGGCTTCGCGGTGCATCGCACCGAAACCCCGCGCCGCTTCCCACAGTCGCCGGCCGCCCGGCGCGCAATCGAGGAGAACACCATGAGCAACAAGCCCTGCCGCCGCACCTCCGGAAAAGACCGCCGCGACCGCATCGCCGAGCTCGTTCGCGGCCGCCCGCTCGCGCAAGGGCTCACCTACGCCGAGGTGGCGCGTGAGCTGGGTCTGAGTTCCCAAGGGGTGGGCTATCTGGTCGAGGAGATGCTGGGCGGCCTGCGCGTAGCCCGGGGCTGCCTGGCCGGCGAGCGTGCGCACCGTTTGTACGACCCAGCAGCAGCGATCGACGATTCCGTCGTCCCCGCCGAAAGGGTCGAGGTGCCTGCCGCCACGACACCGCCCGCCGTGCCGGCAGCCAACGTCGTCGCCGGCCTGGCCGCCATCGCCGATGCCCTCGGCGGCATGGAGCCCGCCGACGACATCGATATCGGTGCCGCCGCGGCCCAGGTGGCCGAGGCGCCGCGTGTGCAGATCCACTTTGCCTTGTGGGACGACGGTGGCCTGTCGATCTACGACGGCGACGACCTGCTGCAGATCGCGCCCGCCGACGTGGCCCGCCTGGCCCGCCTGCTCGACGGCCTGGGCCGCGTGCGGGCCAGCGAGGTTGCCGCATGAAAACCCGCTGCCCCAACTGCGGCGCCGTGATGAGTCTGGACGCGCTGATGTCGCACGAGGGCGCGCGCGAGGCGCTCGCCCTGGTGTTCCAGCTCTCGGGGGCGCTGGGTGCGGCGGTCACGCGCTACATCGGCCTGTTCCGGCCGGCGCAGCGCGAGCTGAGCCTGGACCGTGTCGCCAAGCTGCTGCGCGAGATCGTGCCCGACCTGCAGGCCCAGCGCATCGAGCGTGCCGGCGCCACCTGGCCGGCGCCGCCCGAGGCCTGGATCTGGGCCATCGGCCAGGCGCTCGAGGCGCGCGACACGGGCCGCCTCAAGCTACCGCTCACCTCCCATGGCTGGTTGTACGAGGTGATCAGCGGCTGGCGCCCGGCCGCCGTGGCGGCGGCGCCGCTGCCCGCCCAGGGGACCGCCAACCTGCCCACGGCACGCCCCGCGCAGCCCTCGCGCACCCTGGGCGCCATCGCCGCCCTGGAGGACCGCGCCCGTGGCTGAGATCGCCCGCTGGATCGAGCGCGAGGTGGCCCGCGGCCTGCAGGGCCTGGTCGCCCTGCGCCTGCCCGGTGCACCGGGCGAGGACGCGGTCACGCTCACCCTCGACATCTGGCTGGCGGCGCTGGCCGTGCGGGCCGCGAGCTGGGCCGAAGCGCAGGACGCGCCCCGCCTGCAGGCCGCCTTCCGCACGCTGTACGCGCAATGCACCACCTGGCCGGCGCCGCGCCAGCTGCTCGATGCGCTGCCCATCCGCGCACCGCCCACCGCGCTGCCGCCCCCGCCGATGACGGCCGAAGAACGCGCCGCCAACCGCGCCCGCCTTGCCGCACTGATGCAACAGCTTTCCACCCGCATGACAGGACACGACCATGACCACCCCGAACACCCCCAGCGCCACCCGCGCAACCTCGGCGCATGACGACGCCCCCGCCGGCTACATGCGCAACGCCGCCAACCACCTGGTGCCGATCGACCAGGTGCGCGAACAGGACCTGCTGCGCGACCAGGTCGCGCGCGAGATCGCCGTCGAGGCGGTCGCCCTCAACCAGCGCCTGCGCGAATTCAAGGCCCGCGCCCTCGGCGACGTGGCCGACCTGGTGCGCATCGCCGGCGAAAAGTACGAGGTGAACCTCGGCGGCAAGAAAGGGAACGTGCAGATCAGCACCTACGACGGCCGCTACAAGGTGGTGCGTAAGGTGGCCGAGCGCATCGCCTTCACCGAAGAGCTAGAGGCCGCCAAGGCGCTCATCAACGGCTGCATCGACCGCTGGAGCGAAGGCGCCAACCCGCACATCCGCGCCCTGGTCGATCGCGCCTTCCGCACCGACACCAAGGGCCAGATCAAGACCACCGCGGTGCTCGAGCTGCTGCGCCTGGAGATCGACGACGCCGAATGGCAACGCGCCATGGAGGCCATCCGCGACAGCATCCAGAGCACCGGCACAGCCACCTATGTGCGCGTGTACCAGCGCATCGGCGACTCGGACCAGTACCGCGCGATCGCGCTCGACCTGGCGGCGGTGTGACATGACCTATCCGATCGAAGTGGCGGTGCGCCATCGCTACAACGCGTACAACTGCCGCATTGGGAAAACGCGGGCAAGCAGCACGAACAGCGCGCAGGTCGCCGTCGAGCGTCTGATGGACAAGCTGTGGCCGCCGGGCACGCACCGCGCAACGCAGATCGCCCGCGGCGGCGACACCACCCATTTCCACATCATGCCTATCGAATTGGAGGTGAAGTATGGACAAACGTGACGACATCCTCGCCAAGATTCGCAAGTGCATGGATCTGGCCAAGTCCAGCAGTGAGCACGAGGCAGCGGCTGCACTACGGCAAGCGCAGAAGCTGATGGAGATGCATCAGGTCAGCAGCGCTGAGATGCTCGCTGTCGGCGTCGGTGAATCGAGGGCGAAGAGCGGCGCAGTCGCTCGACCCGCGAAGTGGGAGAGTGGCCTTGCCGGGCGAGTTGCCGGCGCCTTTGGCTGCAAACTCATCTTCATCAGGTCGTACTGGGATTTGGCGCACTGGCTCTTCGTTGGCGTAGCCCCCGCCAACGAGATTGCCGCCTATTCGTTCGAGGTTCTGTTGCGCCAGGCACTCAAGGCGCGAGGCGAGTTCATCGCGACGACGCTCAAGCGGATCAAGAAGTCGAACAAGACTCGCCGGGCCGACCTGTTCAGCGAGAGCTGGGTGTATGCGGCGTGCGCCAATGTCGCCGCACCAACGCCGCCGGAGGGCGCAGAGAGCGCTATCGACGCGCACATGCAGCTGCATCACCCCAGTCTTGGCGAGCTGGATGTGGCTGACCGGAACGCCGGTCGGAACTTGTCGGCAAAGGACGAAGCCGCGTTGGTCGCGGGGCGCCTGTCCGGGCGTGGGGCCCGGTTGCATGCAGGCGTAGCGACCACCACAAATCTCATGCTGGAGGGTTGATCATGGTTTCGGCAACCCTGACTGCCACCCGGGCGGCACAGCACGCCCAGCTGATCCGCCAGATCCACACCGCCAAGCGCGACCTCGGCCTGGATGATGACACCTACCGCCTTACGCTGGCGCGCTTTGCCGCCGGCAAGACCAGCAGCAAGGACTGCAGCGCGGCCGAGCTGCACGCCGTCATCGAGCACTTCCACGATTCGGGCTGGCCGCGGGCCGGCGGTGCGCATCAAAAGCCGCTTTCGCCCCGGCAAAAGAAGATGTGGGCGCTGTGGCAGACGCTGGCCGACCAGGGCAAGGTGCGCAACCGCCGCATGGCGGGCCTGCTGGGCTGGATCGCCGGGCAGACCGACAACCAGGTGCAACGGCTGGAGTGGCTCACCCCGGCACAGGAGCACACCCTGATCGAGTCCCTCAAGCAATGGGAGGCCCGCTGACATGAGCGCCGCGCCGAGCCGCCTGGCCCGCGCCACGGTCGACGAGCTGGCCCCGCTCGCTGCGCTGCTGGACCCGGCCTACCCGGAGAACTGGGCGCGCATCGCCGAGCGCCTGTACCTGTCGCTGCGCGACCGCCTGCCTGGTGAGGCCACGGCGCATGCTCACCTCGCGCTCGAGCTGGCCGAAGGGCTGCGCGCCGAGCTCGGCGGCAGCCAGTTCTATCTGGCCAAGGGCCAGGGCTACGAGCTGAGCCTGCGCGACCGCCAGATCCTGGCGCGCTTCACCGGGCACAACCACCGCGCCCTGGCGCAGGCCTTCGGGGTGACCGAGCGCCACGTGTACTCCATCGTCGAGCGGCGGGGCCGCGAAGAGTTCGAGCGCCGGCAGGCCAAGCTGCCGGGGCTGGACGCAGGCAGCGGCGCCGAGGGCAGATCGTGAAATCGGCCCGCCGTGCCGTTTGCGGGGCGCTGCCGCCCCGGATGCCTGCGCGCGAGGGCGTTCGTGGCGCCAGGGGCTTTTATAAAAAGGCGCAGGGGTGGCCGCGGTGAAATCGAACGCGGCCGATGCGCCCGACCTCACCGAACTGCTGTCGCTGTTCGCTCGCCTGCGCCCCGGGGCGCCCGCCAACTGGAGCACCCGCTACCGCATCGGGGTGATCCTGTCGAAGCACCTGGACGCCCACTGCACGCTGGCCGAGCTCGGCCGCGCGCTCGGGGTGACCCCGCAAAACGCGTACACTGAGTCGGTGCTCGCCCTGGGCACCCTGGTGTGCGCGCTGTATGTGCGCATGCACTTCGGCCGGTATCCGCTGCCGGCCGGAAAGCAATGAAGCGCTTCATTTAGCGCCCCCATCCCCGCGCGGACACAGTGCGGGGCATGGCTACCGCACAGCTTCCTCCCTCCATCGAGATCTTCCGCCCCGGTCGGCATATCGACGACGCGGGCGCGGTGCATGAATTCTCCGACGCCGACGTGGCCGGCATGGTCGAGGCCTACGACCCGGCCGTGCGCGAAGCGCCGCTCACCGTCGGCCATCCCGCGCACAACCTCCCGGCCTACGGCTGGGTGAAGCGCGTGGCGCGCAACGCCGCTGGCCGCCTGGTCGTCGATGCGCACCAGGTCGAGCCGCAGTTCGCCGAAATGGTGGTCGGCGGGCGCTTCAAGAAGCGGTCGGCCTCGTTCTACCCCCCGCAGCACCCTAACAACCCCAAGCCCGGCCAGTGGTACCTGCGGCACGTCGCCTTTCTGGGCGCGCAGCCGCCGGCCATTGCCGGGCTCAAGGACTTTGCCGACGACGACGCCGGCACCGTGAGCTTTTCCGAGGGCGCGCCGGAGCCGGCCGCCAATCCACCCCATTCCCCCCACCAGGAGCAATCCATGACGCAGGAAATCAAGGACGCGCAGGACCGCGCCGCCAAGGCCGAAGCCGACGCCAAGGCCGCCCTCGACGCCAAGACCGCGGCCGAGGCCGAGGCCGCCGCCGCCAAGGCGCAACTGGCGCAGTTCGCCGAGCAGGCGCGCCGCGACCGCCATGCCGGCTTCGTGTCGTTTGCCGACGACCAGGTCAAGGCCGGCCGGCTGCTGCCCAAGGACAAGGACGCCGCCGTGGCCGTGCTCGAAACCCTGGCCGACGCTCAGCCGGTGAAGTTCGCCGAGGGCGGCGCCACCAAGGAAGTGCCCCCGGCCGAATGGCTCAAGGGCCTGCTCGCCGCGGCCAAGCCGGTGGTGAGCTTCGGCGAGTTCGCGCCCGGCACCGCCGCGCCCACCGCCGGCAGCGCCCAGGGCCTGTCCGATGCCGAGATCGACACCCGCGCCCGCGCCTACGCCGCGCAGCACAAGGTGAGCTACGCCGAGGCGGTCTCCGCCGTCGCCAGCTTCACCGCCTGACCCCCCTATATAGAAGGACGCCGCCGCCATGATGACCCCCGCCGAGATCCGGCTGAAGCAGAACCCCATCCTCACCAACCTGCTGCTCGGCATGGGCCAGGGCAGCTACGTGGCCGAGCGCCTCATGCCGCGCCTGCCGCAGAGCCTGTCGTCGGTGACGCTGGCGCAGATGGGCGATGAGCGCTTCCGCCGCTACAGCCTGCGCCGCGCGCCGGGCACCGTGACCAAGCGCGTGAACATCAAGTACCAGGACAAGACCTACTCGGTCGACCAGTACTCGGTCGAGGTGCCGATTCCGCGCGAGCTGATCCGCGAGGCCGACGAGGCGCGCCGGCTCAACGTGGGCGCCAACCTCGATATCAGCCGTATCGCCATGACCACGGCCAACGACATCCTCGGCCTGGACTACGAGCTCGAGGTGGCCACGCTGGCCACCACCGTGGGCACCTATGCCGCGGGCCACACCCTGGCGCTGGCCGCCGGCACCAAGTGGAGCGCCTCGACCGGCACGCCGGTGACCGACATCACCGCCGCCAGCGAGATCATCCGCAAGAAGATCGGCAAGCGCCCGAACACGCTCACGCTGAGCGCGGACGGCTGGAACGCGCTGCGCTTCAACGAGCAGGTGCGCACCTACCTGCCCGACAGCCAGATGGGCCCGGCCACCAACGAGCAGCTCAAGAACATCCTCAACCTCGAGGAGATCCACGTCGGCGATGCGGTGTGGATCGACGACACCGACACCGGGCAGGACGTGTGGGGCAACAACGCGGTGCTGGCCTACGTGCCGCGCATCGGCGGCGCAGGCACCAGCGACATCAGCCTGGCCGAGCCCGGCTTTGCCTTCACCAACGTGCTCGAGGGCCACCCCTTCGCCGAGACGCCGTACTACGAGGCCGGCCTCAAGAGCTGGGTGTATGGCGCCACCTACGAGCGCCGCCCGAACGTGGCGTACAACACCGCCGCCTTCCTGTTTCAGAACCCGAAGTGAGGCGCGAGCACATGAGCCAGAACCTGATCGCCCATGTGTGCGTCGCCGGCGTCGCGCTGCTGCTCGACGGCGTGCGCGTCAACTTCAAGCCGGGCGAGACGCTGCCCGACGCGCTGCCGCTGACCGTGCTCGACGAGCTCGTGAGCCTGGGCGCGGTCGAGAAGCGCATCGCCGAACCGACCTCTTTCGTGAGCGAAGCCGCCGGCAGCAATGAGGCGGGCGCAGCCGGGGGCGCAATCCCCGGCACCCATACCTCCGCCGGCGAAGGCTCGGGGGCCGCGGCCGAGCTTGCCGCGGCCCCTGCGACGGAGGCCGCGGCGGAACCCGCCGTGCCCGCTGCCGGCAAGAAGAAGACCTGACCGCCACCACTTAGGAGCCCGCCATGGGACGCCAGTACGACAAGCAACACGCCGCCACCGTGGTGGCCACCGCCGCGATCGAGAAAGCCCGCTTCGTCGGCTTCGGCGGCGCGCACGCCACCGCCGCCGGCGGCACCTCGGCCGATTCGATGGGGGTGAGCGAGCACGCCGCCGCCATCGGCAGCACGTTGTCGGTGATCACCGGCTACAGCGCGCTGGTCGAGGCCAGCGCCCCGATCGCCGCCCACGCCTTCGTCAAGCCCGCGGCCGACGGCAGCGGCAAGGCTGCCGTGGGTAGCAACACCGACCACTGCGGCAAGGCGCTCGAGGCTGCTACCGCGGCCGGGCAGATGATCGAGGTGGTGTTGTACCGCCACCTGCACGCGTAACGCGTAGCCCCGAGGAGCCGACATGCCCAGCTTCATCTTCAACAGCGCCGTCCGCGACGAAGCGACCGGCGCCATCGACTACGACACCGACAACTTCAAGGTCATGCTGCTCACCGCGGCTGCCGCACCCAACAAGGACACCTGGGCCAAGCGCAGCGACGTCACCAACGAAGTCGTCGGTGCCGGTTACACCGCCGGCGGTGCCGCAGTCGTCGTGGCAGTAGGCGCGGTCGACACCGCAAACGACCGTGTCGACATCTCGCTCGGCGGCGCGACGTGGGCCAACGCCACCATCACCGCGCGCTACGCGGTGTACTACAAGGCGCGCGGCGGCGCGGCGACGGCCGACGAGCTGGTGGCGGTGAATGACTTTGGCGCCGATGTCGCCAGCACTGCGGCCGCCTTTGCGTTGGCGGCATCGACCTACCGCAAGCAGAACTGACATGCTCGCGAACGCGGCCAGAGAGACGACTGCCACCACGGGCACCGGCACGGTCACGCTCGCCGCCGTGGCCGGGCACCCGCGCTTTGCGCAGGTGCTCGGTGTCGGTCAGTTCGTCGACTACGCGATCAAGTCCGGCGAAAACTGGGAGTGGGGCGTCGGCCGTCTGGCTGCGGGGAACACGCTCGAGCGGTCCGCGGTAACCGCGAAATTCGAGAGCGGCACGTACACCAAGAACCCGGCGACCCGGCTGCCGCTGGCGGGGACGAGCGATGTGTTCTGCACTGCACATGCGGACACGAACGGCATCGGCGCAGGGGGCGGCTCGCTCGACCGTACCAAAGCTACGGTGTTGTCGGCGCATATGGTGAAGTTGTCCGGCAACCCGGACAACTCCGGCTACACCCCGTTCGGTGCAAACCGCCTGATGTGGTTCCCGTTTGTCTGGCCGTCCGGCATCGATCGGTTTGCGACCGGAGTGCGACTGAGCCTCTTCAGCGCGGGGGGCACAAAGATGCGCATTGCGATCGTCGAACCCGGGGACCCCGTCACGACGTCCCGAATCATCGCGCAGACCGGGGATATTCCCACGTCTACGTCAGGCATCAAGACGGCGACGTTTGCGGCGCCCGTACCGATGCCGCTCGCGCGCTATTACATCGGCGTGTTGTGCGACGGGGCGCCGAACATCCTGGCGGCGCATGCAGGGCTGATGGACCCGTACGTGCTGCAGTTCGGAGGCAATCTGTTCCCGCGTGGCGGCTCGTCGAACAACGTCGCGGCCGGCTGGACGAGCATCACCGACGCAATGGTGCGGGCCGGTGTGGATAACGGGGAAGACCGTACGCAGACCGACCCCATGATCGCGATGGTGCAGGCATGATCGACTACATCGAAAAAGGCGCCGGCCTTCACCGCGCGGTCACCGATGCCGGGCACTGGCTCGAGCAGCGCGACGGCGTGTGGATTAGCAGCGACGATGACGCCGTGCAGCGCATCATCGACGGCTACACGCTCGAGCAGGCCAAGGCCGAGCAACAACGCCGCGTGGCGGCGCAGGCGCGCGCACTGTACGACGCGGTGACGGCAGGCATTAGCGCGGCCGAAATGGCCGGATGGCCCATCCTGCTGGCTGAGTCGGCCGCCTATCGCGCGTCGGGCGAGGTCGGTACGGCAATCCAGGCCGAGGCGGCGATTCGCGGGATCCCGGTCGAGACGCTGGTGGCCAAGATCGAAGGCAACGCCGCCGCGTTCCAGCAGGCCCGCGCGGCGATCGCGGGTACGGACGGACGCAAGCGCGACGAGATCGGCGCACTGACGACGTTCGCAGCCGTGGCGGCGTACCGTATCGACGAAGGCTGGCCGCTGTGACGCTGGGCACGGCGCCGCTCGGCACGACGGCGCTGGGGACGCGAGCCGCCGAGGTCAGTGGGGGCGTCGCGGGGGCAGCAGGCGGCGCCACCATCGCATGCGCCACCACGCTACTGCCCGCACCGGCGTCGGGTGGTGCCGCGGCTGCGGGGGCGTCGGTGTCGTGCTCGGCGTTGCTCGCCACCGCCGGCGCTGCCGCTGCGGCGGGGGCAGCCGGCGGGATAACGCTTTCCATCGCGAGCAGCATCGCAACAGGCAGCGCATCGGGCGCGGCGATCGCAACGGATGCGCTCTTGCCAGTCGCCGGCGCACTGATCGCCGGTGGCGCGACCGGTGCGAGCGTCGGAACTGCGCCAGGCGCGACGCTGAACGCAGCGGGAGCGATCGTATCTGGATCCGCTTCGGGCGCGGCAGTCGCAAGCGGCGCGAGCCTTGCCGTTGCTGCAGCGCTGACCCCTGGCGCCGTTGCCGCCGGTATTGCGGCCAGCGCGCCCGGCGCGGTCATGGCTGCCGCCGCGGCATCCCTCCTTCCCGGTGTGGCTACGGGCGCCGCCGGCGCTGCCAGTACGGGGCTCACATCGTCCGTCAGCCTGATCGCCGGTGCAGCCTCTGCCGGCGCGAACGGCTCGGTAAGCGGTGCAAGCTTCGTCGTTGCCGTCTCGGTGCTGCCCGGCGCGGCGATGGGCGCCGCAGGTGCTGCCGGTGCGGCGATCGCATCGTCCAGCAGCCTGATCGCCGGTGCGGCCTCGGCCGCCGCGAATGGCTCGGCGCACGGTACAACCGTTGTCGCCGCGTTCTCGATGTTGCCCGGCGTGGCCACAGGAGCTGCAGCAACCACTAGCGAAGCATTTTTGCTCGGCACAAGCCTGTTGCCTGGTGCGACAGCCGTGGGGCTCGGCGCGGCGGCGCCGGGCGCCACCGTCGTCGCGCTCGCCGGCCTCGCCGCAGGCGCAGCAAGCGGCGCAGCGAGCGTGCCGGCGCATGCCTGGCAGACCTTCCTGGCCTGGATCACTGGAACGGCGACCGGGGAGACCGCCGCCGATCCGGCTGGCACCGCCCCCGGCACCGAGTTCGCCGCCTTCCTCGCGCTGATCGTCGGTGAGGCCTCCGGCGTCGAATTGGATGACTACCCCATGAAATACGCCACCCTCGCCGACATGGTCACCCGCTTCGGGCAGGCCGAACTGGTGCAGCTCACCGACACACTGCACCGCCCGCCGACCACGATCGACACCACGCGCGTGCAGATCGCGATCCACGATGCGCAGATGGAGGTCGACAGCGCGATCGGACGCATCTACCGTCTGCCCTTGGCGGGGTGCGTACGCCCGCCGGTGCCCCCTGCGACCGAGCCGTCTGTTGTGGCGCCGCCCCAGCTCACCCGCCTGACGTGCGACATCGCACGCTATTTCCTGTACGACGACGCAGCCCCCGAGCACGAGGTGGTGCGTCGCTACAAGCAGGCCCGGGCCACGCTGGACGACCTTGCCAGCGGCACCCTGCAGCTCGCGTGCCCCTGGGGCGGTTCGCCCGGCGAATTGATCGCCGCCGATGCCCAGTCGGGCAGCGCCGAGGTGTACGACTTCTTCGCCCCGCGCCAGATCACAGACGACGCCCTGCGCGGCTTCTGACCCCTTCTGCCGGCCCCCCGGCCGGCACGCTCGATCGAGTATCCCTGCGCGCCGCCGTGCTCCGCGCAATCTGATCGGCCACCTCCGCCGACAATGAACCCCTTCATTTAGCGCTCCGGGCGCATGAGGACGAAGATCGCGGCACATCCACTGCCCGCGACCTGCGACCGATCCCATGCTGGCCCGCGCTCTCTCCCTTCGTTTCACCCCTCCTGCTGCCACGGGTTGCTGCTGATGGCCGCCGAGCCGATCGACTTCATGGCGCTCGAGCCGCTGTTGCTCGACCGCCTGCGCGCCACGCTGCCGGCGCACGTGCATGTGCTGGCGGCGCGCGACCTGGCGGGGCTGACCGAGGGCACCCAGCTCACCCCGGCGGTGCATGTGTTGTACCGCGACTACCGCCCGGGCCGCGTGCCCGCGAGCGGATGGGAGGAGCTGGATCAGCTCTGGCTCACCGTGATCGCCGTGCGCAACGTGAGCACGCTGGCCACCAACGAGGCCGTGCGGGCCGATGCAGGCCCGTTGATGGGGGCGGTGATCGGCGCCCTGGGCGGATGGCGGCCGGACCTGCGCGGCTACAAGCCGCTGAGCCTGGATGGGGCGCCGGCCGCCGGCTATCGCGCGGGGTTCGGCTACTTCCCGCTGGGATGGCGCGCGCCGATGCGAGTGCGTGCGGCCTGCACAGGAGAGCCGTAACGATGAAACGCTGAGCGCCGACCTGAATGCATGCCGGCCGCGCCGCAGCGGCGCGACTCCGAGCACCCCCCCCCGACCGCAACCATGGAGACCCCGAGATGACGCGGATCAAACTGAAGGCGCCCCATACCCATGCGGGCCGCAAGTACCCCGCCGGCGCCGAGCTGACGATGCCGGCGCCGCAGGCCGACTGGCTGATCGGCATTGGCGTGGCCATGCCCGCCCCCCCGCCTGCCGCGGGCGATGAAGCCCCGGCGAAACCCCCGAAAGCCAAGGAGTAACACGCATGAACCAGAACACCCCGATCATTTGGGACGGGCAAGGGCCGGTAATGATCGGCCGCTACGACCCGATCAATGGCACGCCCGACATGGGCTATCTCGTGGACCTGTACCGCATCGGCTGCGGCACCTCGTCGCTCACCACGTCGCTGTCGGTCGAGAAGGCGCGGATCGCGGAGAGCTGCTCGGGCCAGCGCCTGACGCTGAAGGAGCGCACCACGGGCAAGAGTCTTTCCGTCTCGCTCTCCATGGTGCAGTTCTCGGGCCGCACCCTCGCCGCCGCTTTCTATGGCGACGCCGTGCTGCAGGCCGCGGGCACGGTGACCTCCGAAGTCCTGCCCCAGCTCGCCGTCGGCGACTACTTCACGCTGCGCCACCCCGACGTGACCAACGTCGTGATCGAGGACAGCACTGCGGTGACCCCGCTCGTGTACGTCCTCGATACGCACTATGCGATCGAGGACGCGAAGCACGCCCGCTGCCGCCTGATCGCGCACCCCGCCGCCCACGTCGAGCCGGTCAAGGTCGATTACAGCTACGGCGAATACACCAACATCGCCGCCTTCGCGACGACGAACGTGGAGCGCGGGGTGATCTTCAATGGCGTCAACGACGACGGCCAGCGGGCACGCATCGTGATCCCGCGCGTGAGTCTGGCGATGGGGGGCGATTTCTCGTGGCTCGGCGACGACGAGGCGTCGCTGGAACTGAGCGGCGAGGCGCTCTTCGTGAGCGAGATGCAGTCCGACGCCGACTACGGCGGCTTCATGCGGATCTCGTTGATCTGAGTCAGCTGCGAAGGGCGCTCGCGATCCAGGCGGGCGCCCATACCGGCAAGGCTGTGTCGATGCCCCGGAAGCTAGGCGGGGCTTACGACATGGCCTGGCCGATCAGGTCCAGCACGGCCAGCACGACGCCCAGGCCGAGCGCCAGCAAGGCGCCGGTGATGGCCCAGCCCGCACCGCCCAGGCTGACCAGGAACAGCAGCAAGGCCAGGGCGAAGCATTGAAGAGATAAGCGCGTCATGGCGAACCCGATCGAAACCAACGTCGTCATTAAAGTGGACACCGCCGGCGATGGCAAGCTGGCGGCGCTGTCGCGCGAGGTGGCCGGCCTGGGCGAGGGGGCGGGCGATGCGGCGCCCGAGTTTCAGCGCCTGGCCGAGGAGATCGACGGCCTGGCCGCGAAGGAGCGCTTGGTCGGCGCGTTTGCCGAGGCCAAGCGCGAGACGGTGGCCTACGCCGAGGCGCTGCAGACCGCACAGGCGGCCACGCGCGCCGCGGCCCAGGAGCTACGGGCCAAGCAGGCGACGCTCGCTGCAGCCACTACGGCCGAGCGCGAGGCCGCAGCGGCGCTCGGCGAAGCCCGCACGCGTCACGACGAGCTGAAGGTGTCGGTGGCCGCCGCCGCGGCCGAGCTCAAGTCCCTGCGCACTGCTTCGAAGGCGAGCGGCGCCGACACCGCCGAGTACGCCGGCCAGATCCGCGAGGCGCGGACACGGCTTGCGGAGCTGCGCAAGGAGAGCGCGACCGTCGGGCAGGCCGTGCGCACGCTCGCCGGCGATTACCGACCAACGGCGCAAGCACTGAAAGAAGCCGGGAGTGCGGCCGACAAGGCGCAGCGCGCGTTCGAGCAGAACCGCCACGAGGCCGGCCGCGCCAAGACGGCCTACGAGGCGCAGCGCCTGGCGCTGCACAACACCCGCCAGGCGCTGGCCAGCGCGGGCATCGCATCGACCGATCTGGCCGGCGCCCAGGTGCGCCTGGCGGGCAGTGCGCAGCAGGCGGCGCAGCGCGCCGGGGAGTTGCGCGCTCGCCTGGCAAGCGTAGGCAGCACTGCCCAGGCGGCAGGCGCACAGACGGAAAAGGGGTTTTCGCAGGCGGCAAAGGGGGTGCGCTCGATCTCCGAGCAGCTCTCGACCGTGCAGTCGCGCCTGCTGCAGTTCGCGGGGGCGCAGCTCGGCCTGCAGACCGCAATCGACCTGGGGCGCACTGCGGACGAGTACGCCAACCTCGGCGCCCGCATCGACCTGGTCAACAGCAGCCAGGCGGGGTTCAACCTCACCCTGGCCCAGACCGCCGAGCTCGCCCGGGCGACATACTCGGGGCTCGAGAGCACCACCGGCCTGGTCGGCGCACTCGCGCGTGCCGGCGAGGAGGTGGGCCTGACGCAAGAAGGCGTTCTCCGCCTGACCGAGTCCATCAACAAGGCCAACCAGGTCTCGGGCGCGTCGGCGGCCAGCGCGGACGCCGCCCTCACACAGCTGATCCAGGGCCTGCAGTCGGGCACGCTGCGTGGCGACGAGTTCAATTCGGTGATGGAGCAATCGCCACGCCTGGCAAAGGCGCTGGCCGACGGACTGGGCGTGCCGATCGGCGCCCTGCGCGCAATGGCCGAGCAAGGCAAGCTCACCAGCGAGGTGGTGATCTCGGCATTGCAGTCGCAGGCGCGCACCATCGACGCGGAGTTCGCCAAACTTCCGCTGACCATTGGCCGCTCGCTCACCAACCTGTCGACGAACTGGACGCAGTTCATCGGCGAGCTCGACCAGGCGAACGGGGCTTCCGCCACCGTGGCGCGTGCCTTGGAGGGTGTCGCCAACAACCTCGACGACATTGCCAAGCTGGCTGTCGTGGCCGGCGAAGTGGGGCTGGCGGTGTTTGCCGCCAAGCTGATCCCACAGGTGACCAAGTTTGGCGCCGAAGCCCTGGCGGCCACCAAGGGGGTGGGCGGGCTGCGCGCCGGCCTGGCCGCATTACCAGGGACGGTGAAGATCGCCCTGGCGGTGGTCGGCTACGAAGTGCTGACCACGGTGGGTAAGGCCATCGGCGAAACCGTCGCGAGCTGGGGCGAGGCGGGCGATGCGATGCGGCGCGCCGAGCAGACCATGCGCGAGGCCACTCACAGCATGATCGCCAACGGTCAGACGCTCGCCTACCAGAACGATGCCTACCGCAACGCGGTGGTGCTGACGGCGGGCGAGGTCGCACGCCTGTCCGAGGCCGAGCGCACGGCGTACTTCGAGCGCCTGGACGGTGCGCGTAAGTACTACGCTGGCGCGCAGATGGCCATCCAGGGCGCCAAGGAGCTCGGCATTGCAAGCGAGTTCTCGGCCGAGCAGACGGCGGCCGGGATGAAGCGGGCCCGCGAAGGGATGGCCGCGTTCGAGGTCGGCGTGCGGATGAGCCGCGCCGAGATCGAGGCGCTGCTGTCCGTCGATGCGTCGCTCTTCATTGCGCAGTTCGACGAGCTCGCGGCCAAGGGAAAGGATGCAGCCGCGGCCCTGCAGGAAGTCGGCCAGGGGTTCGACGCCAGCGCGCTCGAGAGCGTGCAAGGTTTCGGCCAGGCGCTGGTCGAGCTCAGGAACACCGGGAAGATCTCCGCCGACGAGATGGGCGCCGCGTGGCAGCAGGCGCTCGCCAAGCTCGACGGTGCGCAGCTGAGCCAGTTCATGATCACCGCCCAAGCCGCGTTCGGACAGTCTCAGCGCGATGTCGAGGCGCTCGCCGCGGCGATGGACGGGGCGTTGCGCACGAGCATTGCCGCCACCGGGCAGGACTTTGCGCAGCTCTCCTCCGGGATCTCGAGCGGCGCGCAGTCGGCTCTGGGGCATCTGGCGACGCTTGAAGCCGGGTTCGACAAGCTGAAGGCCGCGGGCGTCGATACCAACGCTGCGCTCATCGGCGCGATCGACTTTGCGGTGGAGGCTGGCGATTCCGCCGCGGCCCTTACCGTGCTGCGCCAGGATGTCGAGCGCCTGGGACGTGAGGGAAAGCTCTCGGCTGACCAGGTTGCGGAGGCAATCGAGAAGATCGGCAAGAAGGCCGACGAGGTGCAACCTGGTATCAACTCGGTGGAAGAGGCTTTCCGCAAGCTGGGGGTGACGTCGCAGAAGGAGATGGACCGCGCGGCCGCGGATGCGAAGCAGGCGTTCGAGGTGATCCGGGACTCGGGCAAGGCGACGGCGGAGGAGCTTCGGGCCGCGTTCACCGCCTACGCCGAGCAGGCGGTGGCGGCCAATGGCGGCGTGGCGGATGCGACGGTGAAGGCGCAGGCGTCGGCGCTGGGCCTGGCGGTGGAGGTCGACAAGACCGGCAAGGTGATCGTGCAGACGATGGCCGAGGCGGCGTTCGGGGTGAAGGGCACCGACAAGGCGCTGAAGGATGCAGCCGGAAGTGCAGACAAGCTCGGCGAGGCGGCGAAGGGTGCCGGCAAGTCGATGGTGGAGGCCGCGCGCGAGCAGAACGCGGCGGTGAAGTCGGTGACCGTGATGCTGGTGGATGCGACGACGGCGCAGAGCCGCTATGCGGACGAAGCGAAGCGGGTGGCGTCGGCGGTCTACAACAGCGCGCTAGACCAGGCGGACTCGTTCCGCGCGAGCGCGGGGGCAATCGACGGTGCGCGTGCGGCGGCACGGCTCTACATCGAAGAGATGGAGCGCCTGGACGCCAGGCAGCAGGAGTTCAGCAGCAACGCGGCCGAGGGCGTGGAGCAGCTGCGCCTGCGGCTGCTGGAGCTGAACGGGACCGAGGAGCAGATCGCCAGCGCGCGGCAGTCACGCGACCAGGCCGAGGTGCTGCGTACGATCGAGCTGACGCGGCTGGATCTGCGCCGAGCCGAGCTGCGCAAGGATGCGGGCGAGGTGGAGCGGCTGCAGCGCGAAATCAATTTGCTGCAGGAGCAACTGGGGCTGATCGACCAGATCTACCGCGCGGAGCGGCGCAACCGCAGCAATGCGGCGTCGCCGGCGGGTATGGGCGGCACGGGGGCGACCTCGAGCGGCTCGGCGGGTGGCGCGGGGGTGCAGGCGGCGGCGCCGTCGCAAACCTTCGGCGCCAGGCAGACCACGCTCAACATCAATCTGCCGGGGTCCGGCATTTTCTCGGGCGACCGCGCAAGCCTCGAGGCTTTTGCGCGCCAGCTCGGGCCGGTGATCACGGATCTGCAAAGGAAAGGGGCGCTGTAAATGTCGATCTCGGTGAACCGGATTCTCTCCAACAAGCACAACCGCGTGTCGGCCGCGACGCTGACGGCGAGCGCACAGCGCGCCAGCGACGACGTGCGCCTCGTGGCGCAGTCGCGCCAGGGCGGCGGCCGGCTGGTGGTGAGCGGGAGCTATACGGGCGCGGCGGATACGGTGGTGGATGTGGAG
This sequence comes from Thauera sp., assembly GCA_016790365.1. GTDB lineage: Bacteria > Pseudomonadota > Gammaproteobacteria > Burkholderiales > Rhodocyclaceae > Thauera. The sequence goes on from JAEUNQ010000145.1 coordinate 51,014, forward strand.
GTGGTGTCGGGCTCGGGGGGGGCGCTGACGCCGTCGGCGCCGGTGATTCGGGGCGTGGGCAATGGGGTGCTGTCGATCGACGCGCTGTCGCCTGCCGCGGTGCCTGAGGAGCTGACCTTCGCGCTGCTCGACGCGGGCACGGAGCCCGTGCCCGCGTCGCTGGAGTTCTACGGGGCGGCGCTGGTGGCGCGGGCCACCGGCGTGGCGGGCAACGCGCTGGCGCTGTCGGTGACACGCAACCTGACGCTGACGCCGATGCAGTACGCGACGATCGAGCCGATTGCGGCCGGAACGGACAGCCTGGAGGGGCCGCAGTGGGACTGGGGCCAGCCGGCGGCGACGGACGCGGGCATCCCGGATGCGGCGCTGCGGGTGCAGTTCGAGGGCTTTCCGGCGGTGCATCGGGCGTGGAAGACGTGGGAGGGCGGCCGGTTCGTGTATCGGCTGGATCCGGCGACGGCCTACGAGATTCCGGCGGATGTGCGGCTGCTGCAGGTCGCGGGCGACTACGCGCTGTCGCTGACGGATGGCGTGAGCACCGAGGCGTATGCGGCGGTGACGATCTACGACTTCCTGGCCCAGGTGGAGGCGCGCAGTGCGCTGGCGCGGGTGCGCGGCCTGGTGGCGCGCGATACGGCGCCGGGCGGCATGGCGGTGACGGATATCCCGCTGCGCACCGATGCGCATGCGCTGCCGGCGACCGGCGGCGTGGTGGAGGTGGTGGAGGTGGCGCCCGCCGCGCCCACGGAAAACCTGGTGCTGACCTACGCGGGGCAGAGCGTGGCGCCGCTGTGGACGGTCCGCGGCGGCGTGTCGGGCGAGCTGCCCGCGGCCGTGGCCGGCGAGCTGTACACCTCAGGGCCGGTGCGGTTTCGGATACCGCTGCCCGCGAGCAACGCGGACGGCGCGCGCATCAGCGCGCTGGTGCAGCTGGCCTCGCGCGAGGCGGACGAGGGGCTGCCGGCGCTGTGCTTCAAACCGCTGTCGCTGGGCGCGGCCGCGACCGATAAGAGCATCACGTTCACGTACCGCAAGCGCCCGCCGGCCGATTGCGTGTGCGCAGACTTGCCGGCGCTCAATCTCTCGGGCGCATGCCTGGGGCTGGATGTGGGAGGTACGGGTATGGCACTCGATGCGGCGTATCAGACGCGGCTGGTGCAGTTGTATGCGTGGCGTGCTGGGTTCGTCGAGACCAATACAGGGATCAAGCAGAGCACGAGCGAGGCCGATCGCGTGTTCTCGGATCGGACGGATATCGAGATCGCAGATCAGACTGTGCGCGCGCTGGCGAGCTGTCTGTCGGAGATCTACGAGGACGCGGGTGCTCTGGCTCAGTGGGATGCGTACTGGGCTGGTCTGCAGACCGATCTGGACCCCTACGAACTGCTGGGCGGGGCGCCGATCAGCGCCCCGCAGTACCTGCCCGGGCTGTCGATCCGGACGATCCAGCCGTCCTCGTCTGAGTCGTCGATCTCGCTGCGCTATATCCGCTCGTCGACGAAAACGGGGCGGCTGTATCGGATCCTGGGTGTGCCGTACGCCTATGACTCCAGCTCGCCGCCGGAGTCGCTGGGGGCAACCGAGCCGAACTGGGTGGGATCCGGCCCGTGGGTGGACAGCACGACGCCATCGATCTCGTACGAGGCGCAGCCGTACTACTGGAAGGCATCGCAGGCGGTGGCGCTCGGCGACAAGATCGATCCCGGTACGGGCTATTTCTATGTGGTCAAGACGGCCGGCACGACGGGCACGACGGAGCCGACATGGCCGACGGAGGCCGGCGACATCACGGACGGCACGGCAGTCTGGGAACTGGCCGAAGGGCGCACGAGGATCTATGCATGGACCGGCGACGATTCGTGGCCGCGGCTCGTCGGCTCGATGATGGACCACGTCCGGGCGATGGCGGGCATCGTCCCAAAATCTGACGCCAGCAGCGCAGGTGCGAGCGGGGGCAGCTGCTGGCGCGACTTTCCGGAGTCCGATCACTGGTGGGTGGACGAGTCCGGCGAGTATCTCCCCGCATTCACGAATCAGCCGTATGTGTCGGCGGTGCTCGGGTGCGACGGCACGCCGGCATCGAGCCGGGAGTTCGGGTTCGGCATCGTCACGGCGTGCGAGCACCGGCTGAAGGACGGCGACAAGGTCACGGTCACGATCCGGGGTACCGGAATGGCCGGGTACAAGCAGGGCGACAAGATCGTGATCCCGGTGGTAGCCGCGAGCAGCGCGCCGTTCTCCGGCGGCGCAGCGGGCGACCCGACGCAGACGTGGACGGTACGCGGCACGGTGTCGGGCTCCCTGCCCGACTGGTTGTTCGATCCGTCGGCGCCGGCGCAGTACGTGGCCGGGCCGGTGACGGCCTCGCTCGCGCCGGGTGGCATCCCGTTCGAGGTCGGCGACGCGATCGACGTGTCGATCGAGGGCGGGTCGCTGCGCTGGCGGCGTGACGGCGGGGCCTGGACGGTGGGCGATCTGTTCGGGGCGACGCACGCCCTGGGCGATGGGCTGAGCCTGGCGGCGACCCCGGGCGCGGCGCCCAGTTTCGTCGCCGGCGACTCGGCGAGCTACCATGCGGTGGCGACCTACGGGACGAGCAGGATGCGCCAGCCGCGCATCGGCCAGGGCTTTGCGTGGTCCGGAGATGCGGTGACGATCGACGTGGATCTGCTGGCGGTGCACGACGTGGAGGCGGTGCTGCTAGGGCTGCACACGCTGCCGGCCGGCTGCGCGGTGACGATCTCGGGCGGCGTGGCAGCGGTCGGCGAATGGACGGCGACGCCGGCGTGGCATGCATCGGCGGTGCTGGCGGTGCTGCCGGCCGGTACCGCGGCGCGCTATCTGCGGGTCGTGGTAACGGGTGCCGGCGCGGGCGGGTCGATCGGCTGGCTGTGGGCCGGCGTGGGCTGGCAGCCCAGCGTGGGGGCGTCGGATCTGACGATGCGCAGGCAGTACGGCCTGGCGCGCGGCCAGGGCATCAACCCGGCGGCACTGTACCGCGGCCGCGGCACGGGCGGGGCGTGGCGCTGGGAGCTCGACCAGGGCGGTGCGCTGATCGGGGCCAACGTCGACGCGCTGTTGGGGATCGTGGATCACACGGCCGAGCAGGGCATGGAGCCGGTGTGCATCGTGCCCGACGTGCGCGTGCCGGCGCGCGCGGCGATCGCGGTGATCGATGCGGACGAGATCGTGCTGACCGAGCACATGGGCTGGCAGGCCGAGGGCGTGGCCGAGCCGATGGTGTCGGTCGAGCTGCCGTTCCGGGCGGTGTTGGCATGAGGGCGGTGTTGGCATGAGGGCGCAGCTGCGGATCGAGACGGTGCCGCCGGTGGTGCTCGATGTGCTTGAGACCGGCGCCGAGCGCGCTGCGCTGAACGGCGAGGTGCCGAGCGTGGCCGTGGTGCTGGACAACGCTCGCGGCGAGGCGGCCGCGCGGCTGGCGGTGCCGCCGCTGCGGGCTCGCGCGGTGCTGCTGATCGATGACGTGGCCGTGTTCACCGGGTCGGTTCAGGCGGTGACGCTGGCCGACGTGGCAACGCTTTCGCTGGAGGGCTGAGTCGTGATGAGACTGCTGTCCGATCCCCTGCCGCTGCGCGTGGCGGCAGATCTGCCGCGGTACCGCGCCGAAGCGGCCGCACGCGTGCTGCCGTGGGTGTATGGGCGCGTCACGCTGTCGCCGGTGCCGCTCGACGACGCGGGGCTGGATTGGCTCGTCGCCGATCATCCGGTAGTCGCCGTGGAGGCGGTGCGCAGTGCGGGCAAGGCGCTCGACGGCTGGCAGCTGGTGCAGCGGCTCGACGAGACCGGCCGCGCGATCGCGACCGTGCGCCTGACGCGGGCGCCCGAGGCCGAGCTTGCGGTGCAGGTGGTGGGCCGGCGCGACGACACGAGCGGCGCGCTGCTCGAGCACCCGGCGGCGATCGCGGCGGATCTGCTGCGGCGCTGTGGGTGGTCGCCGGCCGCGGATGCGTTCCAGGGGCTGCGGGACGATTTCCCGGCCCTCGAGCTCGGGATGGTGTTCGCCGAGCGTGACACGCGGGTGCGCGCGGCGATCGCGCAGGTGATCGAGCCGCTGGGCGCGGTGTGGGTCGCGGACCCGCCGACCGCGCGGCGCCGCGCGATCGGCGTCCCGATGGCGCGGCTAATGGTGCTGAACGTCGAGCGGATCTCCGCCGAGGCGACCGCCGGCGAGCTGGCCACGGTGGCGCGGGCGGCGTTCGGGTACGACTGGGCGACCGGCGGCGCGCGGCAGGCCGTGACCGTATCCGCCCCGGATGCCGTGCAGTCCTATGGCAGGCTGGAGGTGGAGCTCGACATGGGCGCGGTGCGCACGGCGCGCGATGCCCTGGCGATCGCGCAGGCCCGGCTCGCGATGATCGCGCGGCCGGGCTGGACGCTGCGGGCCACCGTGGATGCATACCTCGCGATCGCGCCGGGCGACACTGTCGCGGTCGATCATCCACGCGTGCCTGCAGGCTCTGCCCTGGTGCTGAGCACGGCCCGCGACCGCGGCCGCGGCACGCTCGATCTGGTCGCGTGGATGCCGGCGGGCAGCGCGCCGCGGATCGAGATGATCCAGCGCGCGCAGGCCGTGGATGCTGCGCGGCCCGACGACAGCGTGACGTTCCGGGACGGTGTGGCCACGTTCACGATCAGCGACCCGGCCGGCAACCACCTAGCCGGTGCCGCAGTGACGCTGGACGGTCAGGAGACCCGCGAGACCGATGCGCTCGGACGCGTGCAGTTCCGCACCGAGCGCGGCGCGCACTCGCTGTCTGTATACATGGCGGGCTACAGCCCCTTCGATATCGAGGTGGTGGTATGAAGCGAGTGGTCCAGCGCACGCCCAATCTGGGCCTGTCGATCCGCCTGCAGCGCCTGGCGGCGGATTCCGATCCCCTGCCTCTGCCGCCGGCCCCCGATCCGACGGGCTGCCCGTGCTCGGCGACGGCAGTGACGTGGGGCGAGATTCCCGTCTACAAGTCCGGGACGCGCGCGTTTTCGGGTGCCATCCAGGGCTCGTCGATGCCATACACCAGCGCGTTCACACTCGCGCCCGACTCCGATGCCGGTGACACGCATACCTGGACGCTGGTCGGTATCCCGCTGGGGGATGCGGTAGGCGGGGTGGAATGGGACATCGCGTGGTCTACGCCGCCGAGCTTTGGAGAGTCCGCAGCATCATCGGGGCCGCTGCTGATCGTCTCGCTGCCGCCCGCGTCGCGCGGCTTCGGCAGCAACTCGCTGACCGCTACCGGGAGGTGTGGCGAGACCGTCATCGGACAGCTCACGCTGACCGTGATCAGACCATTCCCGTTCTGATAGTTTGCGCAGCGCGTAATTTCATTGCGCGTCGCGAAAGCGTGTCATCCGCCATTTATCGCGCACGGCCGCGCTCAATTTTCGCGGCGCGCTTCAGCGTACGCATGATAGCGGCGACGGGCGGCAGGCCGGGGCATAGGCGTGGAATTTGATAAAAAGCAAATGCGAACAATTCGCATTGTTATATCATCCGTGCCTGATCTTCCTGTTCGGGCAAGCCAGCCGTCGCCAGCCAGCCCGGGAACCCGACTTCCTGGAGCTTTCCATCGTGCTTCGTCTGCGCCCGCTCGCGGTGGCCGTCCTCGGCCTCTTCGCACTCCCCGTTCCCAGCCTCGTCCATGCCGAAACCGTGCTCGGCGCCCAAACCGTGACCGCCAAGGGTTACGCCGCCGACACGTTCGAGACCCCGCAGGCGGTCGAGATCCTGCAGGCACCGGCGGCCGGCGGCACCGTTGCGGGAGGGCTGCTGCGCGGCAAGCCGGGCCTGGCGGCGCAGTCGGATGGTGCCTGGGGTCAGAACCCGGTGCTGCGCGGACTCAAGAAGGAAAGCGTGGTGGTGATGGTCGACGGCGTGCGCATGAACTCGGCGCAGCCGCAGGGCGCGATCGCCTCCTTCCTCGATCTCGGCCTGCTCGAGCGCGCCGAGGTGGTCAAGGGGCCGGGCTCGGTGCTGTACGGCAGCGGCGCAATGGGCGGGGTGGTCAACCTGATCACGCCGGACGTCGGTTTCACGGCCGAGGAGAGGCTTGGTGGCCGCATCGGCGCGCGCTTCTCGAGCGTGGATAAAGGGGTCTCCGGCGCCGCGCTGCTGACGCGCTCGAGCGCGAACAGCGCGCTGGTGCTGGGCGTGGCCGGACGTGACGTGGATGACTACCGCAGCCCGGACGGACGCGAGGATCGCACCGGCTACCAGTCCGACACGCTGCTGGCGAAGTACAAGCACAAGCTGAACGAGGATCTGAGCCTGCGGGTGAACCTGCAGCGGCACGAGGACGAGGATGTCTGGTACCCGGGGTCGGCGCGCGTGCAGGCGGTGCAGGGGCCGAACGGCAGGGTGCCGCTGGGACTGGTGACGATCCATTCGCCCGAGCAGCGTCGCGAACTCTATGAACTGGGCGTGGATGCGAAGCTGGCAGAGGGCACTCTGTCGGCCGAGATCTACCGACAGGAGGTGTTCCGCCAGATCCGTGCGCGCTCGGACAGGTTTGCGAAGGACTACGTGCGCAATGATGTGAGCTTCGTGACCGATGGTGCGAAGGCCAAGTACCTGTTCCCGGTGGGCGAGAATCACCTGCTCACCGTCGGGATGGACTTCTGGAGGATGCGCGGGGATCCCGAGCGCTACATGGATAACAACGCCGCGCTCGACAACAATGTGCGCAACGATCCCTTCAACAAGGGGGTGATCGAATCTTCGGGCGTGTTCGTTCAGGACGAGTTCGCGATCGGCGAAACACGCATCGTCGCCGGCGCCCGCTTCGATCGGGTGAGCGGCGAGGCGGCACGCAAGGGCATGACGCAGACCTCCGGCCTGGACAACACCGACAACAATCTGTCCTGGTCGCTCGGTGCGATCCAGCCGCTGGACGAGAGCCTGAGCGCCTACGCCAACCTCGGTCGGGCCTATCGTGCGCCGGACATGCGTGAGCGTTTCGAGGATTCGGCGCGCGGGGACGGGTATTACCACGTTGGCAATCCCCAACTCGACGCCGAAGTCTCCACCAGCTTCGAACTCGGTCTGAAGCAGGCTGATGCGGCCCTGCAATACCAGGTTGCCGCCTTCTACACGCGGATCGAAGACTACATCGCCGGCCGGGTCACCGGGCAGATCGCGCCATCCGGCGCCCGCATCAAGCTTACCGAGAACCTCGACAAGGTCACCCTCTACGGTATCGAGGGCAGTGCCAGCGTCCCGGTCGGTGCCTTCGTCGCCGACGCGGGCTTCACTTGGCTGCGCGGCAAGAACCACCAGGACGACGAACCCCTGTTCCAGATGCCGGCGCCCGAGCTGACGCTGGGCATCGGCCAGCCCGCCGAGCGTGGCTTCTGGTGGCGGGCGCAACTGCGTGCGGTGGCCGAGCAGGACCGTATTGCAGCGAAGTTCTCCAACGGCACCGAAAACCCCACCGCCGGCTTCGTCACCGCCGACGCCGAGTTCGGCTGGCGCTTCGGCAAGGTCGGCGCCTTCGAGTCCGCCGGCCTTGCCGTGCAGTTGAGCAACCTCGCCGACAAGCGCTACTACGAGCACCAGACCGAGGGCGTCTCGGGCAACGAGCTCGCCGCGCCCGGCCGCGGCATCGCATTGAGCCTGAACGGGAGCTTCTGACATGCACGACCGCCGCCCCAGCCACGATCACGCGGACCATCATGCGAACCCGCCACGCGGAGTCGTGTTCGTCGACCGCTCGGCCCGCCGGCTCGTATGCGAGGGCCGCCCCGACGTGGCGGCGGGGGCTGCGATCCGGCCACGGCGCGGCTTCGTCCTGCCGGCATGGACGCGTGCCGTTATGCACGTCTGCGTGGTGTGCGCCTTCCTGCTCGTGACCGGCATCGTCCATGCGCAGGCGCCGAAGCTTCCCAAACTTACCCTTGCCGGTCCCTCGGCCGCGGTGTCGAACGCACTCATCCACATGGTCGACTCGGGCGCGCTCGCCGACATCGCCGAGGTGGTCGAATTCGTGCCCTGGCGCGACCCCGACCAGCTGCGCGTGATGGCGCTCGACGGGCGCGCCGACGTGCTCGCGATGCCCACCAACGTCGCCGCCAACCTGTACAACCGCGGCGCCAAGCTGCAGCTGATCAACGTATCGACCTGGGGCGTGCTGTGGCTGGTGTCACGCGACCCGGCGCTGAAGTCGCTTTCCGACCTGCGCGGCAAGGAGCTGGCGATGCCGTTCCGTGGCGACATGCCCGACATCGTGCTGCAGCTGCTGGCCGAGCAGCAGGGCATGGACGTGAGGAAGGACCTACAGCTGCGCTACGTCGCCAGCCCGGTGGATGCGATGCAGCTGCTGGTGATGCGCCGCGTCGACCATGCGTTGCTCGCCGAGCCGGCGGCCTCGATGGCGCTGCGCAAGACCGGGTCCTTCCCGCTCAGCGTGATCGCCCCCGAGCTGCATCGCAGCGTGGACCTGCAGCAGGAGTGGGGGCGGGTGTTCGCGCGCACTCCGCGCATCCCGCAGGCCGGCATCGCCGTGATGGGGGCCCTGCGCGCGCGCCCCGAGCTGGTGGCGCGCATCGAGGCCGAGTACGCGCGCTCGCTGGCGTGGTGCAAGGACAACGCCGAGGCCTGCGGCAAGGCGGTGGCGGCGCGCATCGACCTGCTGAGCCCCGAGGCGGTCACGGATTCGATCGCGGTGAGCCAGCTGGAGGCGGTGTCCATCGCGGAGGCGCGCGCCGAGCTCGAGTTCATGTTCGGCAAGCTGGTGGCGAAGAACCCGGCACTGGTCGGCGGGAAGCTGCCGGACGAGGGCTTCTACGCCGGAGCGACGAAGCCATGATCCTGCTGCGCGCCTGGCTGGCCGGTTTGCCGGCTTACCTGTGGAGTGGCTGGGGCGCGATCGCCAGCCTCTGTCTGCTGCTCGCCGCCTGGGAGGCGGTGAGCCTCGTGTACGGCCCCCTCGTCATGCCCGACCCGCGCGCGGCCTTTGCCACGCTGTGGGGGCTCATCGACAGTGGCGCGGCCTGGCCGGAGCTCGCCGCCACCGCCCGCCGCGCGCTCAGCGGCTATGCGCTGTCGGTGATCGCCGGCAGCGTGCTCGGCCTCATCGCCGGACTGTCGATGACCGCCTCGATGATGTCGCGCCCGCTCGTCACCGTGCTCATGGGCACGCCGCCGATCGCCTGGCTGGTGCTGGCGATGCTGTGGTTCGGCGCGAGCGACGGGACGCCGGTGTTCACGGTGTTCGTGGCGTCCTTCCCGGTGATCTTCATCGGCGCGCTGCAGGGCACGCGCACGCTCGACAACCAGCTTCACGGCATGGCCGAGGCCTTCCGCCTGCCGCGGCGCATGATGATCATCGACGTCTATCTGCCGCATGTGGTGTCCTACCTGTTCCCGGCCTGGATCGCCGCGCTCGGCACGGCGTGGAAGGTGGTGGTGATGGCGGAGCTGCTCGCCACCCAGGACGGCGTGGGCGCGGCGCTCGCGGTGTCGCGCTCGCATCTCGACACGGCCGCCACCATGGCCTGGATCGCCGCGGTGGTGGGGCTGCTGCTGGCGGTGGAGTACCTGGGGCTGGAGCCGATCAAGCGTGAGGTCGAGCGCTGGCGGGAGCAGGGCGCATGAACACGATTTCGACTGCCGAGCTGCGCGTACACGGTCTATCCCATGCTTTCGCGCGCGACGAGGTGCTCTCCGGCATCCACTTCCGCGTGCGCGCGGGTGAGGTCGTGGCTCTGGTCGGCCCCTCGGGCTGCGGCAAGACCACGCTGCTGCACCTCGCCGCCGGCCTGCTGACGGTGCAGGAGGGGCAGGTGGACAACGGCTTCGCCTCCACCGCCTTCATGTTCCAGCAGCCGCGCCTGCTGCCGTGGAAGACCGCGCTCGACAACGTCGCGCTCGGCCTCAAGGCGGCCGGGATGAAGCGCGCCGAGCGCCACTTCCGCGCGCGCGCGCTGGCGCTGCGCCTCGGGCTCGCCCATCGCGACCTCGACAAGTTTCCCCACCAGCTCTCGGGCGGCATGCAGAGCCGGGTGGCGCTGGCGCGCGCGCTGGTGCTCGCGCCCGAGCTGCTGCTGCTCGACGAGCCGTTCTCGGCGCTCGACGTCGGCCTCAAGGAAGAGCTCTATCGCCTCTTGCTCGACCATCAGGCCGAGCGCGGCATGGGCGTGCTGATGATCACCCACGATCTCATGGAGGCGGTGCGCCTGTCGGACGCGATCCTGGTGATGGCGCCCGAGCCGGGCCGCATCGTGTGCCGCTTCGAGCTCGATCGCCCGGCCGCCCGGCGCGACGACGCCTGGGTGTATCGGCACACCGCCGAGCTGCTGCAGACGCCCGACGTGCGCATGAGCTTCGGGCTGCCCCCCGTGGTGGCGGTGGAGGCCGAGATCGAGGAGCCCGCGCAGTGGCAGGACGCGGGACGGAAGGGCGGGCCTGCAGGGCCTGCGCGCGGGGAGCCGCTGTCCGGGCTGCGCCTGGTGAGTCCGGCGTCCGGACTCGTCGCGGTGCAGGGCGGCAAGCGTTGCGGGGCATGAGCATGGGTGACAAGACGATGAATGCCGGAAGCGGCGCCGTGACGGAGACCGGTGCGGGGCGCACGCAGCCGGGCTGGAGCAAGCGCCTTGCGGTGCAACCACTGTTCATGTGCGGCTTCCGCCCCTTCTTCCTGCTCACTGCGCTCTATGCGGTGCTGGTGCTGCTCGCCTGGGCCGGCTTCCTCGGCGTCGACCTGGCGGTGCCGGCGGTCGCGGGAGGACCCTTCGTTTGGCACGCGCACGAGCTGATGTTCGGCTTCGGGTTGGCCGCCGTCGCCGGCTTCGTGCTCACCGCGGTGCCCGAATTCACGGCCACGCCGCCCTTCGCACCGCGGGTGGCGGTGCGCTTCGTCCTGCTCTGGCTGGCAGCACGCGTGGCATTCTGGATGTCCGGCGGCCTTGCCGCCGTCGCGGGGGGCTGGCTCGGTGTGGCGGACGGACTCCCCGCCGCGGAATGGATCGGGCATCTGCCCGCGGCGCTGCTCAACATCGGCTTCGCGTGCGCGCTGCTGGTCGCGGTGGCTCCGCGGCTGTGGCGCGATCCCGAGCGTCGCCAGCTCGGCTTCCTGTGGGGCCTGGCGGCGATGGCGGCGGCGGTGGCGGGTTTCCACCTCGATGTGCTGCGCGGCGAGTACCCGATGCGCTGGGTGCTGGCCGGGCTGGGCGTGATGATGACGCTGGTGGTGGTGGCCATGAGCCGGATCTCGATGCGCGTCATGAATGACGCGCTCGACGCCGAGCGCGCGCGCCGCCTGCCCGCACACACGCTGCGCCACGACGAGGAGGCCGAGCTCGAGCTGCCCTCCTATCGTGCGCGGCCGCCGCGGCGCAACCTGGCGATCGCGGCGATCGCGGGTTACACGGTGGCCGAATTCCTCCTGCCGGGCTCGCCGATCACCGCCTGGCTGGGGTTGGGCGCGGCGGCCGCGGTGTTCAACCTGCTCAACGACTGGCACGTCGGGCGCGCGCTGTTCACGCGCTGGGCCTTCCTGCTCTATGCCGTGTATTGGCTGCTCGCGCTCGGCTACCTGCTGCTTGGCCTCTCTCATCTGGGGGCGCCGCTGGCGCCGAGCGCCGGGACCCACTTGCTGGCGATCGGTGCGATGGGCCTGTCGATCCTCGCGGTGCTGTGCATCGCCGGGCGCACGCACGCGGGCTATCCGCTCGACGAGCGTCCGTGGGTGGGTGTCGCAGCGGCGTCGATCGCAATCGCGGCGGTGCTGCGCGCAGCCTCCGGCCTGCCCGACGTGCCCGTCCCCGCACTGCAGCTGCTCGCCGCGCTGGCCTGGATCCTGGCCTTTGCGCTCGCCGCTTGGCGGCTGGGCGTGTTGTTCGTGGTCGCGCGAGTGGATGGTGGCGCCGGTTGCGAGGAATACCACGAACCCGGTGCGGCCGAGGCCAGCCTGCGTTGAGCGAGGCCTCGGGCCGGTGCGGGGCATTCGCATCGGCGCGGCGGGGCGCCGGCACCGCGGCGTGCGCCCGAGCGCTGCAGGCTCCCGTGACGGGGGGCGCAGTGCGGTCGGTGCGGAACGCGTTAAGCTACGGCTCGAGGACGGCTCCAGTTCGGGGATGCCGCCCGAGCCCGGAGGCCCGACGATGGCGCTGCTCAACTGGAATGCCGGCTACTGCACCGGAAACACTCGGATCGACGACGATCATCGTGCGCTTTTCGAGCGCATCAACGACTTCCACTACGCCTGGCAGCAGAACCGGGATCGCAAGGACATCGCGCGCGTGCTCGACCGCCTGGTGGAGTACGCAGAAGAACATTTCGCGCGCGAGGAAGAGATCATGCGCGTTTGCCGCTACCCTGGCCTTGCGCGCCACCAGGCGGCCCACGAGGCGCTGTCCGCGCAGATCTTCGTGCTGCAGGGGCACTTCGCGGAAGGGCGCATCCGCATCGACCGCGACGCCGTCGATTTCCTGCGCGGCTGGCTTGTCGATCACATCCTCGCCGAGGACATGAAGTTCTCTGCCTACGTGGAAAGTGGTGCGGAGCCGTCCGCCCGGCAGCCGGTAAGCGACATCGACGCGGTCTGAGCGGCGCCGCCAGGGTCCTCGGTCGGTCTCAGGCTGCCGCAGCTCCTGTCTGCAGGCGGCCGCTGCGTGCAAGCACCAGCACCGCGATCGCGAGCACCACCTCGATCAGCCCGATCGCCACGAAGACCGGCGGATAGGGGCGATCGAGCAGCAGGCCGAAGACGGCAAGCAGCGTGCTGCTGAGCACAGGGCCGGCGGCGAAGCCGAGTGAGCCCGCCATGTTGAAGGCCGCGAGCGCGCTCGCGCGGCAGTCGCTGCCGCCGTACTGCGCAGCCAGTACCAGCGAGGGCGCGTACATCAGCGCCGCGATCACGCCGCCGCCGGCCATGGTCGCCACCACATGCTCGCCCGGAACGAAGCCGAGCACGGCGAGGAAGACCCCATAGAGCACGCTGCCGATCACCATCATCCACAGCGGATCCCAGTGCCGCGACAGGTGCCCTGCCGGCCAGGTGAGCAGCGAGAAGGGGACCAGGAAGGCGGCCATCGCGATGCCGATCTGGCGCGCGTCGAAGCCGACCACCAGGCCCAGGTAGAGCGACAGCGTGGAGACAATGAAGCCCACGGTGAGGCGGTCGGCGAATGAGAAGGCGAGCGGGATCAGCAACTGGCGGCGGCTGCGCAAGGTGCCGACGATCTGGGCTGCGGCCATGCGCGGCCGGGCGCCGCCGCCCTCGGCGAGGTGGAGGAAGCCGATCACCGCCATGGCGAGCGACAGCAGGCCGCCGCCGAAGGGCACCCAGAAGGGATCCATGCCACCGATGACACCGCCCAGCGGTGCGCCGGTGGCCACGCCCAGGCTGATCGAGGCCCCCACCGCGCCCATGCGTGCGCCCAGCCCCGCCTTGCCCGCGTGGTCGGCGGCGAGCGCCATCAGCAGGGACAGCGCAGACATGTGGGCGAAGCCTTCGAGGAAGCGCAGCGCGAGCAGCAGCGTGTAGCTCTCCGCGCCGCGCCAGGCCCAGGCGATGCCGAGCAGCGCGATGCCGTTGAGCGTGAGCGCACCGACGGCGAGCAGGCGGCGCCTCCCCAGGCGGTCCGAGAGCAGGCCTGCGATCGGGGCGCCGAGCAGTGCACCGATCATGTTGATCGACATGAAGAAGTGGCTGGCGAACTGGCCCAGACCGGGGAAGCGCTGTGCGGTGAAGTCGGGAAGTACCGGAACCATGCCGGTGACCGGGAGCATCAGGGCGTAGAGCAGCAGCAGCGGCAGGAGGTGAGGTCCGGTCATGGTGTCGTCGCGGGGGCAGCGTGCGCGGTTTGGGGGTGGTCGGGTGCGGTGAATGATACTTTGACCGCTGCCGCCGGCATCTGTTGCCGATCAAGCCTCGCACTCCCGGTCCGCGTCGGGGGGGCGGAATCGCGCGGTCGCGGGCACGAGCGCCGGCGGGCGCGAAAGCGGCGCCTCTCCGTTCCTGCGATCGCCCCCCATCAGGCCCAGCGTAGAATCCGCTCGATCGGCCAGCGTCGCCGCGATCGGCTTTGCGGGGCGCGCCGCCGCTGCCTTGTTGCAGCGCTGTTTCTTGCCGTGGAGGTTCTCGCATGCGCGCCGTGTATCTGTCGGGCCTGCTGGTGGTGGCGTTCGGCGCCGTCACGTTCTGGATGGTCTCGGGCCTGCAGCCCGGGGTGACCGTGCTGCAGTTCGCGTGGACGCCGCGCGGCTTCGGCGAGATCGTCCATGTGTGGTCGCCCGAGGATCTCGCCCGCTACCGTCTCCACCTTCCGGTGGACAGTCTGCTGCTGCTGGCTTATGGCAGCTTCGGCTGGCTGCTCGCGACCCGTACGGCGCTGTTTGCGGCGCTGCCCGGGCACGCACGCGTTGCGGCGCGCTTCGTGCTGCCGCTCGCGGCGGTCTGCGATGCGGTGGAGAACGTGCTGCACGCCTGGCTGACCGAGATGCCGCGCTTCGGCCTGCACGGGCTGTACCTGCTGTCGACCACCTGCTCGGCGCTCAAGTGGGCGCTGCTGTTCGGCTTCGCCGCGTTGGTGCTGTGGGTGCTCGCACGCGACGCTGACTGAAACGCTCAGTCCGCGGCTTCGTCCCCTGGGGCGGCGTGCGCCTGCGCAAGCACGGCGTCGATGCGCGCGCGCATGCGTGTCCAGTGCGAGCCCTCCCAATACACCCGGCCACAGCCGGGGCAGGCGGAAAAGCGCGTGTGCCGCGCGCGTACCGCGGGGGGAACGCGCTGCTCCGCGGCAGCGGGCGAGACGACTTCCTGCAGGGCCGCGTTGCATTCGAGGCAGCGCGAGAACGGACGGGCGTGAGAGGCGAGTCCGAGGCGCCGGAGGATCTCGACCGCCTGGTGCTCGGGCGCGAGCGCATGCACGAAGCAGCCCTCGGCGACGTCCCGGCGCTTGAGCAGTTCGCGGTCCCGGGTGAGCACGATGCGCTGCTCGCGCACGGCCGTGGCAACGAGCGCGGCGTCCTCGATGCGGTTGTCGTAGAGGGTGTCGAAGCCGGCCAGGCGCAGAAGGCGTGCGAGGCCGCCGAGATGGGCGTCGGCGACGAAGCGTGGGGGCAGTGAGGGGCAGGGCGCTCGGCAAAGGGCGGAATGCGGATGGACCTCCACGCGCTCGCCCGGGCGCAGCCGACCGTCCAGCCGCGCCGGGCGGCCGTTGACCCGCACCGTTCCCACCTCGGTATGCGGCACCCCGAGCGCTTCGATCACATGCTTGATGTTGGCGTCCGTTGCGCAGCGTACCTCGAAGATGCGGCCACGCCGCGCGGGGGCGATGAAGGTCGCAAGCGCGCCATGGAAGCGGAAGGAGACGAGGCAGGTAGCGGAGAGGGGCGCGGGCGCGGCGTCGGACATGGGCAAGGCATTCCCCCGATCCATCAAGGATGCAGCATAGCGCGTCCCGCGCCGCGTGCGCTTGCTGCTACGCTGTGCGCTGGCTCGTTAGAGGAGATCGAAGATGAAGACTCGCACCCTGTTCGTCACGCTTTCGGGGCTCTCCACCGCCGCGGTGGCCGTGCTCGTTCTTGCTGCGATCGCGGTACCGGCCGGGGCGATCGCCCAACCGGTCGCCCTGGGGCTGCCGGAGGAGTGCGTCTGCTCGCGCGGCCTGCGCCTCGCCGAAGCGCCGCCGTCGGTGCTGCACAACTGCCAGTGCGGGCCGCTGCAGTGCGTGGTGCATGCGCAGTCCGGGCAGCTGCAGTGCCGCTGATGGCGGGAGATCCCCATGACCTGGCGCGCTTCGTCGAGGCGCAGCAGGGCGTCCATGCGGACGCGCTGGCCGAGCTGCGTGCGGGGCGCAAGCGCAGCCACTGGATGTGGTTCGTCTTCCCGCAACTGGCCGGGCTCGGCACGAGCGCGACCGCGCAGCGCTACGGTGTCCGCGGCCTCGACGAGGCGCGCGCCTACCTCGCGCATCCGCTGCTGGGTGCGCGCCTGCGTGAATGCGCGCAGGCCCTGCTCGCGCTGAGCGGGCGCTCGGCCGAGCAGATCTTCGGCTACCCGGATGTGCTCAAGTTGCGCTCCTCGATGACGCTCTTCGCCGCGGTGCCGGGCGCAGATCCGGTGTTCGACGAGGTTCTGGCGCGCTATTACGATGGAGAAGCGGATGCGCGCACCCTGCAAGGGCTGGGGCAGGGGGGCTGAGCGCATGTGCGTCCCCAGCTTCCCTGCAGCGGGCTGCCGCAGGCGCGAGGAGCCGGCATGAAGCCCCGCATCAGCGTGCTCACCCTCGGCGTGGACGATCTCGCGCGTGCCGTCGCCTTCTACCGCGACGGCCTGGGCTGGCCGACGCGCGGCATCGTGGGCAGCGCGGAGCAGCATTCGGCTGCCGCCTTCTTCGCGCTGCAGCCCGGCATCCAGCTCGCGCTGTTCCCGCGCGCGAGCCTCGCGCTCGAGGTTGGCGTCGCCGAGCCGCCGTCGGGCACGAGCGGCTGCCTGCTGAGCCACAACGTCGCCCGCCGCGAGCAGGTGGCCGAGGTGATGGCCCAGGCCGCAGCCGCGGGCGCGCGCATCCTGCGTGCGCCACGCGACACCGCCTGGGGCGGCCACGCGGGCTATTTCCAGGACCCGGACGGGCATCCCTGGGAGGTGGCGTGGAATCCCAAATGGCCGGTAGAGGACGATTGAGTCGCGCGCTACCGGCGTGAGCGCCCGCAGCCTGTCCGGCGGCCACCGCCCCGCGGCGCGGAACCGGACAGCACGCGCCTTTGTCCCTAAACTGGCGGCTGCGCACCGCTTCGCGCCCCCGCTCCTTGCGCCTCACTCCTTACGCCTCACCCCTCACCCCTAACGCCCCACGCCCAATGCCCTCCAGCCGCCGCCTCGTTCTCTCGCTCAGCCTCGCCGGCCTCGCCGCGCTGGGCGCCTATGCCTGGTATGCCAACCGTCCGCCGGCCGTGCTGCCTGGGGGGACGCAGCCGGCAGGCGCGCAAGGTGGTCCGGCTGCGGCGGGGACGGCGGGTGCGAAGGCGGTGCCGGGCGGTGCGGGCGCGGCGCAGGGCGCGCCGGTGGTGGTGGAAACGCACACCGTGGGCACGCGCGCGCTGGCCGACGACGTGAGCGCGGTCGGCTCGCTGGTGTCCAACGAGTCGGTGGTGCTGCGCCCCGAGGTGTCGGGGCGGATCGAGGCGATCCGCTTTCGCGATGGCGAGGCGGTGCGACACGGCGAGGTACTGATCGAGTTCGACGCCGCGGTGCAGCGCGCCGAGCTGCAGCAGGCGCGTGCCAGCCTGACCCTGGCCGAGTCGAACTTCCGCCGCAGCCAGGACCTGTTCTCGCGCAGCTTCGTGAGCCGCAGCAGCCTCGACAATGCGCGCTCGCAGCTCGAGGTGGCGCGCGCCGGTGTCGCGCTCGCCCAGGCCAGGCTCGCGCGCATGCAGATCCGCGCGCCGTTTGGCGGCGTGGTCGGCATCCGCAGCGTGAGCCCGGGCGACTTCGTCAAGGACGGCGAGGCCATGATCAACCTCGAGGACATCGCCACGCTGAAGGTGGATTTCCGCCTGCCCGAGCTTTACCTCGACCGGGTGCGCCCCGGGCAGACCGTGGAGATCGCGAGCGACGTGTTGGCGGGCGAGCGCTTCGCCGCCACGGTCGAGGCGATCGATCCGCTGGTCGATGCGCAGGGCCGTGCGGTGAGGCTGCGCGCCAGCCTGCCCAACCCCGAGCTGCGCCTGCGCCCGGGGGTGTTCGTGCGCGTGCGCCTGATCCTCGCCGAGCGTGCCGACGTGGTGGTGGTGCCCGAGGCCGCGCTGGTGCCGGCGCCGGGCAATACCCAATTCGTGTATCGGGTCGCCGAGGGCAAGGCGCAGCGCGTGGAGGTACGCATCGGCGCACGCCGCGACGCGATGGTCGAGGTGGTCGAGGGAGTGCAGGCGGGCGAGGTGGTGGTGACCGCCGGCCAGCTCAAGCTGCGCGACGGCGCGGCGGTGAAGGTGGCGGGTGCGCCCGCCGGTGTGGCACGGGCGGACTGAGCGATGGTCCTCTCCGAGCTCTGCATCCGTCGCCCGGTGTTCGCCACCGTGCTGTCGCTGCTCGTGCTGCTGGTGGGCCTGATGTCGTACTCGCGGCTCACCGTGCGCGAATATCCCAACATCGACGAGCCGGTGGTGACCGTGGACACGCGCTACCGCGGTGCCAGCGCCGAGATCGTCGAGTCTCAGGTGACCAAGCCGCTGGAGGATTCGCTCGCCGGCATCGAGGGCGTGGACGTGCTGTCCTCGATCAGCCGCCAGGAGCGCAGCCAGATCACCGTGCGCTTCCGTGTCGAGCGCGACGCCGACTCGGCCGCGGCCGACGTGCGCGACCGCGTCTCGCGTGTGCGCCAGCGCCTGCCCGACGACATCGACGAGCCGGTGATCGCCAAGGTCGAGGCCGACGCCAGCCCGATCATCTGGGTGGCGTTCTCGTCCGACCGGCATTCGCCGATGGAGATCAGCGACTTCGCCAATCGGATCATCAAGCCGCGCATGCAGACCCTGCCCGGGGCGGCCGATGCGCGCCTCTACGGCGAGCGCCGCCAGGCCATGCGGGTGTGGCTGGACCGCGATCGCCTGGCCGCGTTCGGGCTGACGGTGCAGGACGTCGAGGACGCCATCCGGCGCCAGAACGTGGAGCTGCCCGCCGGCCGCATCGAGAGCCGCGAGCGCGAGTTCGCGGTGGTGGCGCAGACCGACCTCGCCGAGCCGGCGCAGTTCGAGGCCGTCGTGCTGCGCCAGGGCGACACCGCCGACGCCTACCCGGTGCGCATCCGCGACGTCGGCCGCGTCGAGGTGGCGCCCGAGAGCGAGCGCACGGCGGTGCGCTTCATGGGCCGGCCGGCGATCTCGATCGGCCTCATCAAGCAGTCGGTGGCGAACCCGCTCGATCTCAAGCGCGGCCTCGACGAGATGCTGCCGCGCCTGCAGGCCGAGCTGCCCGAGGGCATGTCGATGATGATCGCCAACGACACCACGGTGTTCATCGAGCGCTCGATCGAGGCGGTGTTCACCACGATCTGGGAGGCGGTGCTGCTGGTGGCCGCGGTGTGCCTGTTCTTCCTGCGCAACTGGCGCGCGATGCTGGTGCCGCTGGTGACCATCCCGGTGTCGCTGGTGGGCGCGTTCACGTTGATGCTGGTGTTCGGCTTCTCGATCAACACCCTCACGCTGCTCGCGCTGGTGCTGGCGATCGGCCTGGTGGTGGACGACGCGATCGTGGTGCTGGAGAACATCTATCGCCACATCGAGGAGGGCATGGCGCCGCTCGCCGCCGCCTTCAAGGGCGCGAAGGAGATCGGCTTCGCGGTGGTGGCGATGACGATCACGCTGGCCGCGGTGTATGCGCCGGTGGCCTTCATGAGCGGGCGCACCGGGAAGCTCTTCACCGAGTTCGCGCTCACGCTGGCCGGCGCGGTGATCGTGTCCGGCTTCGTCGCGCTGACGCTGTCGCCGATGATGTGCGCGAAGCTGCTGCGCCACGAACCGAAGCATGGCCCGATCTACAACGGCATCGAGCGCTTCCTGGGCTGGCTCACTCGCGGCTACCGTGCTGTGCTGGGCGCGGCGCTACATGCGCGCTGGCTGGTGATGCTGGTGTTCGCGGTGGTGGCGGGCAGCTCGGTGTGGCTGATGGGGCAGCTGAAGAACGAGCTCGCGCCGCTCGAGGACCGCGGTCGCGTGATCGGCATGTTCTCCGGCCCCGAGGGCGCCACGCTCGACTACATGGCGCGCTACGCCGAGGAGATCGAGCGCATCTACGCCGGCCTGCCCGAGGTCGACCGCTACATGGTGATCGCCGGCAACCCGACGGTGTCGCAGGGCATCTCCTTCGTCGGCTTCGGCGACTGGGCCGAGCGCGGCCGCAAGGCGGGCGAGATCTCCGCCGAGCTGCAGCCGAAGCTGCGCGCGGTGCCGGGCGTCAACGCCTTCCCCATCCTGCCCGCCTCGCTCGGCCAGAGTGTGCGCTCGCGGCCGCTGAGCTTCGTGGTGTCGACCTCGGAGAGCTACGACGAGCTCTCGCGCGTGGCCGAGGCCTTCCTCGACGAGATGCGGCAGAACCCCGGCCTGGTGTCGCCCGATACCGACCTCAAGCTGACGATGCCCGAGCTCGCGGTGCAGGTGGACCGCGACCGCGCCGCGGACCTGGGGGTGGCGGTGGAGGTGATCGGGCGCACGCTGGAGAGCATGCTCGGCGGCCGCCAGGTCACGCGCTACAAACAGGACGCCGAGCAGTACGATGTGATCGTGCAGGTCGCCGCCGACGAGCGCCGCGACCCGCGCGACATCCGCGACATCTTCGTGCGCGCGCGCGACGGCCGCATGGTGCCGCTGACCAGCGTGGTGCAGGTGGACGAGCGCGTGGCGCCGCGCGAGCTCAACCACTTCGGCCAGCGCCGCTCGGTGACGATCACCGCCAACCTGGCGCCGGGCTACGCGCTCGGCGAGGCGCTGCAGTGG
>JAEUNQ010000150.1 GCA_016790365.1 Thauera sp.
GGGTGACCCTTGGCGTCCGGGTGCAGGCAGCCCTCGTTCATCAGCCAGCGCAGGAATTGCCTCGGCAACACCAGGTCCGCCTTCTCGCACAGTCCCCACAGCCCGGTGCACATGCGTCCGTTGCGGATGTCGGTGCGCCAGGCCTCGGCCCCTTCGGCCGCCACCGCCAGCCGGTAGACCGAAACGCCGCCGAGCGCGAACGCCACGGCGTGGCCGGCCTCGTGGATGCAGGTGGCGCGACGCTGGGCGCGGGTCAGTGTGGTCATGCTTGCGTTCCATGCGGGATGCCGGGGCGCTGCGAGAGAATCGCGGCAGCAGGGCGAAGCCTTGCACGTCTCGTGGCGGCCCGAAAGCAGGACAGGGGTGCGCGGTCCACGCTCGACGCATAGTCGAATTCGATGGCTGCTCCATGCGGCCGAAAACAGTCGTCAGGGTGCGTATTCCGATCCATCGTGACCGCCCATTCCGAGAAGGGTGTGACCGGTGATTCCGAGGATCGTGACCGATCCAGAACCATTCCATGGCGGATGAGCAGACGAAAGACTGGACGTTACGGCTCGCGAGCCCGTCTTGACCAACGTCAACGAGAATTGCTTTCAGCCGCAACACTCTTATCCCAGTCCCGGGCTCGGGATCATTTCAGGAGCGAGACATGGCAAGAAAGCTTGAAGGCAAGGTCGCAGTCGTCACTGGCGCCAGTAGCGGGATCGGCAAATCGATCGTCGAGAAATACGTGGAAGAAGGCGCTCGGGTCGTCGCGTTTGCGCGCAATCTCGACGCCTTGAAGGCATTGGAGGCGAGTTATCCCGGACAGGTCAGAGCCGTGGCAGGCGATGTCACCAAGCCAGAGGACCTGCAGCGCCTGGTCGATGAAGCTGTCCGCGCCCATGGCAGCGTGGATATCGTCGTCCCGAATGCCGGCATTGCGCGCGTCGTGTCTTTCGAGGACAGCACCGCCGAGGCCTTCAACACCCAGTTCTCGGTCAATCTCTTCGGTGCGGCGGAAACCGCGCGGTTGTTCGTCCCCCACATCCGCAAGGGCGGATCGATCCAGTTCATCACCACCTTCCTCACCCAGGTCGGCTTCCCCGGCCTGGCCATTTACAGTGCCAGCAAGGCAGCGCTGAAATCGCTTTCCCAAACCCTGGCAGCAGAGCTCGCCCCCCAGGGCATCCGGGTCAATTCCATCGCACCAGGCCCGATCGGGACGCCGCTGTGGGGAACGGTGGGGTTGCCGCCTGAAATCCTGGGTGCCGTCGCGGAGAAGATCAATTCCCGGCTGATGCCCGGCGCATTCGGCCAGCCCGAGGATATCGCAGAGCTTTCGGTGTTCCTGGCTTCGGACAGTGCGAAGAACATCTTCGGGCAGGAGATCGTCGTGGATGGCGGCTATACCGTCGGATGAGGTTTGTTGTGAAGGCCAGTCTTATTACCCGCCGCGGGCGGGTATTTTTTCCGGCTGAGGGCGCTCCCGGTACTGCGCCTTCCTGCTCTGTCGATTAGCGGCGCCGACGATTCGCCTCCTGATCGCCCAGGTTGATTTCAGCCATCATGAACGTGACGGCCCTTCCGGACAGGATCACGCGATCTCCTTGCAGTTGGCATGAGAGGCGCCCCCCTCGCGGGGAAACCTGCCTGGCTTCAAAGGAACGCTTGCCGAGCCGCTGTGCCCAGTAAGGCGTCAGCTCGCAGTGGGCAGAACCTGTTACCGGATCCTCGGGTATGCCGATCCGTGGCGCGAAGAAGCGGCTTACGAAGTCGACGTCCTTCCCCGGAGCGGTCACGATCACGCCACGCAGATCCAGCTCCTGAAGTTTCGCGAAAACAGGCGCGATGGTACGCACGGCTTCTTCATCCTCAAAAACGGCCATGTAGTCGTTTGCAGCCCACACCTCCTGAGGCATACGGCCCAGTCCGGCAAACAGCGCGTCCGGAATGGGCTTGGCCACGGGTGGCCGCGCAGGAAAGTCCATCGTCAGCAGCCCGTCCTTCGCCTCGACGACGAGCTCTCCGCTCATGGTCTGAAAAATGATCTGCTTCCCGGAGTAGCCGAGGATGTCAAAGAGAACGTGCGCTGAGGCGAGCGTTGCGTGTCCGCAGAGGTCGACTTCGGCCACGGGGGTGAACCATCGAAGCTGAAACCCCTTCTCGGCAGGGACAAAGAAAGCGGTTTCGGAAAGGTTGTTCTCGTTGGCAATCGCCTGGAGCAGGCCATCGTCCAGCCAGTGGTCCAGCGGGCACACGGCGGCGGGGTTGCCCTCGAAGACCCGCTCCGCAAATGCATCCACCTGATACTGCTTGAGTTTCATTGTTCGGTTCCTGGGGTACTGGCTGGCGAGGTGGGTTACTGGCTCGGCAGGTCATTCTGCAGCGTCGGCTTCGGGGTGCGAATGTGGCCGCCGCACTCGCATCGCACAACGATCCTCATACGGACTCCGATCGAAATGAAGACCTTGCACATCCTCTGGCAGCGGCTCGTCACACCCGACCGAGAGACCTGCGAGCGCTGTGGTGGCACGCAGGACGCGATCGTCCGGGCGATTCCGGAGCAACCGGTCGTCAAGGCTGCGTTGCTTGCCGCCTCCCGCCAGGCGGGCGAGTCTCGACCGTCGGCTGAACGAGCCTGCCGTCATTCACCACATCGCTCGTGAAGCCATGCTCGCGTAGCCGAGCCGTGAGCAGGCGGCTCAATCCCGCAAGAACACCTGCAGCAACTCGTTCAGGAAGCGCCGCCCCTGCAGCGTCGGCCGCAACTGCCCCGCCGCCGTATCCAGCAGCCCGAGCTCGCGCGCCCGCGCCAGTTCGTCGGTGACGGCCTCGATCGGTACCCCGGTTCGCGCCGCGAAAAGCTTGGCCGGCACGCCCTCGGTGAGGCGTAGCGCATTCATCATGAACTCGAAGGGCAGCTCCGCCACCGCGACCTCGCGCGCCTCCTGGATGAAGTCGCCACGTGCCGCGCCTTCGAGGTAGCGCCCAGGGTGCTTGTGGCGCATTTCGCGGCGGATGCCTTCATGGCTGGAGAGCTTGCCGTGGGCCCCAGGTCCGAGGCCGAGGTAGTCGCCGAAGGTCCAGTAGTTGAGGTTGTGGCGGCTCTGCTCGTGCGGGCGGGCGAAGGCGGAGGTCTCGTAGTGCGCGAAGCCGGCCGCGGCCAGGCGGGCCTCGATGGCTTCCTGCATGTCGGCGGCGCTGTCGTCGTCGGGCAGCGACGGCGGGTCGTGGGCGAAGGGGGTGTTGGGCTCGAGGGTGAGGTGGTAGCAGGACAGGTGCTGCACGCCGAAGCCGATTGCGGTCTCCAGATCGGCGAGCGCCATGTCCGGGGTCTGGCCGGGCAGGGCGTACATCAGGTCGAGGTTAACGCGCTCGAAGTGGGTGCGCGCGGCGTCGATCGCGCGCCGCGCCTCCTCGCCGCCGTGGATGCGGCCGATCTTCGCCAGCATGGTGTCGTCGAAGCTCTGGATGCCGAGCGAGAGGCGATTGACGCCAGCTGCGCGGTAGTCGCGGAAGCGGCCGGCCTCGACGGTGCCGGGGTTGGCCTCGAGCGTGACCTCGGCGAGCGGGTCGAGCGGCAGCAGCATGCGGAGGCCGGTGAGCAGGCCGTCGAGCGTGGCCGCCGACATCAGGCTGGGCGTGCCACCGCCGATGAAGACGCTGTGTACCCGCCGGCCCCAGACCTGGGGCAGGGCGTGCTGCAGATCGGCGAGCACGGCGTCCAGCCAGGCCTGCTCGGGGATGCCGCCCTCGCGCGGGGCGTGGGAGTTGAAGTCGCAGTAGGGGCACTTCTTCACGCACCAGGGGAAGTGCACATACACCGACAGCGGCGGCGGGGCCTCGAGCCGGGGTCGTTCGGGCAGCGCCAGCGGCTGCGCCGGGCTGGCTGCGGGGGCGAGGGGGATGATGCGGCGGGTGGTCACGACAGGTGGTGCTTCCGTTGCAGGGGGCTGCAGCTCACAGAGGATGCTCGGCGAGGCGGTCGAGCAGGTGGCGCATGGCGGCGCCGCGGTGGCTGAGGGTGTTCTTCAGCGCGGAATCCAGCTCGGCAGCGGTCTGCTCCAGCTCGGGCAGCCAGAACAGCGGGTCGTAGCCGAAGCCGCCCTCGCCGCGCGCGGCGTTCAGGATCTCGCCGTGCCACTCACCGTCGGCGATCAGCGGGCGCGGGTCCTCGGCGTGGCGAACCAGCACCACCGCGGAGTAGAAGTAGGCGCGGCGTTGCGCGGGCTCGGCGAGGTGGGCGAGCTTTTCCAGCAGCAGTGCGTTGTTGCGCGCATCCGACTTGGGCTCGCCGGCGAAGCGGGCGGAGATGACCCCCGGCGCGCCGCCGAGCGCCTCGACGCACAGCCCGGAGTCGTCGGCCACGGCGGGCAGTCCGGTGGCGGCGGAGGCGTGGCGGGCCTTGGCGAGCGCGTTCTCGACGAAGCTCGGGTGCGGCTCCTCGGCCTCGCCGACACCGAATACGGACTGCGGGATGACCTCGATGCCGAGCGGGGCGAGCAGGGCCTGCATCTCGGCGGCCTTCTTGGCGTTGTTGCTGGCGAGGACGAGTCGTTTGCTCATGGTTCGGGGGCTCCTGGCGGACGCGCTTCAGGCCGTGAGGATGGCTGTGCGCACGGCGGTGCGCTGCAGTTCGAACAGCTGGCGGCCGCCGAGTTCGGCGAGGTCGAGGAGGGCGTTCAGCTCGGCGCGCGAGAACGGGGTGCCCTCGGCGGTGCCCTGGACCTCGATCAGGCCGCCGCCCTCGGTCATCACCACGTTCATGTCGGTGTCGCAGTCGGAGTCCTCGGCGTAGTCGAGGTCGAGCACCGCCAGGCCCTGGTGGATGCCCACCGAGACCGCGGCGACGAATTCGCGCATCGGGTTGCGCGCCAGCTTGCCGGCGGCGACCAGGCCCACCATGGCGTCGTGCACTGCGACGCAGGCACCGGTGATGGCTGCGGTGCGGGTGCCGCCGTCGGCCTGCAGCACGTCGCAGTCGACGACCACCTGGCGCTCGCCGAGCGCGGCGAGGTCGATCACCGCGCGCAGGCTGCGGCCGATCAGGCGCTGGATCTCCTGCGTGCGTCCGCTCTGCTTGCCCTTGGCGGCCTCGCGTGCGCTGCGGGTGTGGGTGGCGCGCGGCAGCATGCCGTATTCGGCGGTGACCCATCCCTGGCCCTTGCCGCGCAGAAAGCCGGGCACGGTTTCCTCGACGCTGGCGGTGCATAGCACCCGGGTGGCGCCGAATTCGACCAGCACCGAGCCTTCGGCGTGGCAGGTGAAGCCGCGGGTGAGGCGGACGGGGCGGAGCTGGTCGGGCTGGCGTTGGCTGGGTCGCATCGTGAGGTCCTAGGAGCGGGAGTCGATCTTGTGGATGGCGGCGTTGATCTCGCGGATGGCGCGCTCGATTTCGTCCTCGTTGAGTTCGGTCGCGGCTCCCGGGGGCGTGCCCGAGAGGTCGAGGCGCGACTTGAAGCCGTCGAGCTCCATCGTGCGTGTCGAGATCGACTCGGCGGTCGCGGGACTCATGGCGCTCTCGTCGTGCCAGCACATCGCCACCATCGACAGGTTGTCGGCGGTCGGGCCGGCCTTGCGCTCGGCGATGTCCATCAAGCGCGGCACGGCCTGGCTGAGCACGCCGGCGGTGAGATTCACCACCAGGCTATCGTCGTTGATCGGGCCCCACACGCCGTCGGTGCATAGCGCGAGGAGATCCCCGTCGCGCAGCGGAGTGCGCGGAGAATACTCCACCTGCGGGTTGTGGTTGCCGCCGAGGCAGGAATAGATCCGGTTGCGGCCGGGGTGGAGGTGGGCCTCCTCCGCGCCGATCAGGCCCTGGTCGATCAGTAGCTGGGTACGCGAGTGGTCGCGCGTGCGCGTTACGAGATGTCCGCGACGCAGCAGGTAGAGCCGTGAATCGCCAGCGTGCGCCCAATAGGCGGCGCCGCGCTGGATCACGCAGGCGACCAGCGTGGTGCGCGGCGCCTCGGGGAGCTGGCGGTCGAGCGCATGGTCGAGGATGGCGTGGTGGGCGTGGTCGACCGCACGCGACAGGAAAAGCTGCGGATCGGGCAGCAGCGGACGTGCCTCGGCCTGGAAGCGTTCCGCGATGCGCGCGACCGCGATCTGGGCGGCCACCTCGCCATGCAGGTGGCCGCCCATGCCGTCGGCGACCAGCATCAGCAGCGCGTCGCGCGAGTAGCAGTGGGCGATGCGGTCCTGGTTGTTGCTCCGCTTGCCGGGGCGACTTTCCTGGTAGATCGTGAAGCGCATGGGGGTGTTTCCCTCAACTGCGGCCGATGAAGGATCTCAGCCGGCTGCCCAGGTCCGAGAACCAGTGTTCCGGACGCTCGGGTGCGTTGTCGTGATGGATCAGCGCCTTCTGCAGCGCATACACGCTGGGCGGGCGCTGCTGCGGATCGAGATGCAGGCACCAGTCGGTGAGCTCGAGCAGCTGTCGGCTGTAGCGTCCTGCCTGGGTCCTCGCCAGCGGCTGGAGCGTGTCTTCCTGCACGCGTTCATCGGCGCGCGGCGGCGGGTTGCCAATGATGCAGGCGTGCAGGCTGGCGCCCACGCTGTAGATGTCCGTCCAAGGGCCCAGCTGGGCGCCCTTCTCGTATTGCTCGGGCGCGGCGTAGCCGGGGGTGTACATCGGCTTGAGCACCGGCTGGTCGCTCATCAGCGTTTGGCGAGCGGCTCCGAAATCGAGCAGCACGGGGGTGCCGTCGTTGCGCAGATAGATGTTGGAAGGCTTGATGTCGAGGTGCATCAGCTTGTGCGCGTGCACCTCGCGCAAGCCATTGAGCATGCGCGCGAACACCGCGCGGATGAGCATCTCCTTGACCTCGCCCCGGTGCTTGCGGATGTAGTCGTGCAGGGTGCGGCCACGCTCGAACTGCATGACCATGTACACCGTGCCGTTGGCGCGGAAGAAGTTGAGCACGCGCACCACGTTGGGATGCATCAGCTTGGCGAGCGAGCGGCCTTCCTCGAAGAAGCACTTCATGCCGTAGCGGAAGGCCGGGCGGTGTTCCTCGCTGACCTGCGGCTCGGTCTCGCCCTCCTTGCGCAGGGCGAGCGAGTTGGGCAGGTACTCCTTGATCGCGACCGCCATGCCATGCGAGTCGCGGGCGAGGTACACGATCGAGAACCCGCCCAGCGACAGTTGCCGCTCGATGCGGTACTGGTCGAGCTGAAACCCCGGTGGCAGCGCGCAGTTGGCTTGAGACGGCATCTTCGTGAGCGCTAGAATCGCTGTTTTCGCGGTTTCATTCCTGATTCAGGCGCCCAGTTTATCCGATCGGGCGCGGTCCCCGGAGCGCCCCATGGTCCAAAGCATGACAGGTTTCGCGGTTCAGACGCGAGACCTGGGTAGTGTCAGCCTTCATCTCGAGCTGCGCAGCGTCAATTCGCGCTATCTCGATCTCGGCTTCCGCATCGTCGACGACCTGCGCGCGGCGGAGCCCGCGATCCGCGAGCGTATTTCCGCACGCCTCGGCCGTGGCAAGGTCGAATGTCGCCTCAACCTGCAGTCCGGCCATGCCGTCCCGCGCGGCATGGCGCTCAACGGTGCGCTGCTCGACCAGCTCGCCGATGCGCAGGATACGCTGCGTGCCCGCTTCCCCGACGCGCAGCCGCTGTCGGTCAACGAGCTGCTGCGCTGGCCCGGCATGCTCGCCGACGACAGCCTCGGCTTCGACGAGATGCTGCCGGCGATCGTCGCGCTGACGGATGCCGCGCTCGACGAGCTCGTGGCCACTCGCCAGCGCGAGGGCGGCAAGCTCGCCGACATGATCCGCGAACGCGTCGCGCGCATGCGCGAGCTTGTCACCCAGGCCACCCCGCGCATGCCGGCCGTGGTGCTCGAGTACCAGGAGCGCCTCACCGCCAAGCTGCGCGACGCCGTCGCCAGCCTGGACGAGGATCGCGTCCGCCAGGAGGTGGCCCTCTACGCCCAGCGCATCGACGTGGACGAGGAGCTCACCCGCCTGTCCACCCACCTCGATGAGGTCGAGCGCATCCTCAAGGGCGCTGGCGCTGCCGGCAAGAGGCTCGACTTCCTGATGCAGGAGCTCAACCGCGAGGCCAACACCCTGGCCTCCAAGTCGCCCGCCACCGACATCACCGCGATCGCGATGGAGATGAAGGTGCTGATCGAGCAGATGCGAGAGCAGGTGCAGAACCTGGAGTGAGGAGCGGCCGCCCCGATGGGCGGGGGAGGTGGGACGACCCGGTCGCGTACACCGATCGCAGCCGTTTGTGGTAACAAGGGCGCATCCACCCGACCGGTTCAGGTATGTTCCGGATGGCCTGGAAAAGCCGGTGCAGGCCGCTCTGGCCGTTTCGCATCCGCTGGCGCCTGCTGGCCTTCCCGCGTGTTTGCCCCCCGATCAGACGGAGAGAAATGATGAACCCATCGACATGGAGTGCTTCCGGCGCCGCTGCATTCGCCGTTTGTCTCGCTGCTGCAGCGACCCCGGCCCGCGCTGCGGCGCCGACCGACTGGGCGGCCATCCCGGTGCAGACGGTGACGCTGTTCTATCCCGGGCAGGTCGATTACGGCTGGCTGCGCAGCCCGGAGCACAAGCGTGCCAATGCCAAGGTCAAGGCGGGCGAGGCCTGTCTGTCCTGTCACGAGGGCGAGGAAGCGGAGCTTGGCGCCACCCTCGTCAAGGGCGGGCGGCACGAACCGGTCCCGATCGCCGGCAAGCTCGGAGTGGTCGCGCTCCAGGTCCAGGCCGCCCATGACGACGCCAACCTGTACCTGCGCTTCCAGTGGAAGACGCAGATGGCGCGGGCCGGGCAGATGCACGACTACATGATGTACGACGGCGAGAAGTGGGTCTTCATCGGCGGGCCGCGCTCGAAGGAGGCGGTGCGCAGCGGCGCCCAGCCTCCGCTCTACGAGGATCGCCTGTCGGTGATGATCGACGACGGCAAGGTGCCGATGTTCGCCAACCAGGGGTGCTGGCTGACCTGCCACACCGGCATGCGCGACATGCCCGGCGAGCCGACCAAGGAGCAGGTCCAGGCCCATCCGCTGATCGGCCAGACGCACAAGGAAAGCGACGTGCGCAAGTATCTGCCCGCCACGCGGACGGACGAGGCGGCGAGCTGGGACAAGACCCGCACGGCGGAGGAAATCGCCGCGCTCAAGGCGGCGGGCAACTTCGTCGAGCTGATGCAGTGGCGTGGCCACCGCAGCAATCCGGTGGGCATGGCCGACGACGGCTATGTGCTCGACTATCGCCTGGCCGACGCCGGCAAGGGGCCGTTCACCTGGAACGTCGACCGCAAGACCATGACGCCGAAGTTCATGTTCGATGTCGCGAAGGTGGGCGTGAAGGCGCTTGCGCTCGCGGATGTCGGCAACGCGTCGAAGCCGCACGCGCTGATCCGGGAAGACAACGCCGTGGCCTACGATCCGGATGCGGGCTGGAAGAAGGGCGACATCCTTCCCGGGCGCCTGCTCTCACGCGCCGACGCCAGCGGTTCGGCGGCGGACAATGCCGACGTCCGCGGCGAGTGGGCGGATGGTCAGTGGACGGTGCTGTGGACGCGCAAGCTCGACACCGGGCATGCCGACGACGACAAGGCCCTGAAGCCGGGCGGCGTCGTCAACGTGGGC
>JAEUNQ010000170.1 GCA_016790365.1 Thauera sp.
TCTTCAGGGGCGGGCGCAGCGGCCGGTTCGGTTTGCGAGACATCGACTAGATCCATGATTTTTTCGAGTTCGGTGAGCGCCGGCAGCTCGGTCAGGCTGCGCAGCCCCATCTCGTCGAGGAAGCGCCGGGTGGTGGCGAACAGCGCCGGCCGCCCGGGGGTGTCGCGGTGGCCGACGATGTCGACCCAGCCGCGCGATTCGAGGGTTTTCAATATGTTGGGCGAGACCGCCACACCGCGGATGTCCTCGATGTCTCCGCGTGTGACGGGCTGGCGATAGGCGATGATCGCCAGCGTTTCCATGACCGCGCGCGAGTAGCGCGGCGGCTTTTCTTCCTTCAGGCGGTCGAGGTAGACCTGGTACTCGGGCCGCGTCTGGAAGCGCCAGCCGCTCGCCACCTGCACCAGCTCGACCGCGCGCCCGGCCTCGAACCACTGCGTGCGCAGCTCGTCCAGCAAACGGCGTACCAGGTCCGGCCCCGGATCCTCGTCGAAGAGCTTGCGCAGCTCCGACACCGGGAGCGGCCCCGGCGCGGCGAGCAGGGCCGCCTCGACGATGCGCAGGTAAGCCTCAGGCGTCGTTGCGGGTGCCATCTGCCAGCTTCACGTAGATCGGCGCAAAGGCCTCGTTCTGGGTCACATCGACCAGTCTTTCCTTCACCAGCTCGAGCACGGCGAGAAAGCTCACCACCAGGCCGGGCGGGCCGAGCTCGATGTCGAACAAGGTGTCGAACACCACGAAGGCACCGTCGCCGAGCTTGCGCAGGATCGCCGTCATGTGTTCGCGCACCGACAGCTGCTCGCGGCCGACGCGATGGCTCTGGTTGAGCCGCGCCTTCTTCATGATGCGCAGCCAGGCGAGCTGCAGGTCATGCAGGCTGACCTCGGGCAGGCGCTCGACCACCTTCTCGGCAACGAACACCGCCACCCACTCGAAGTCGCGCTCCACCCTCGGCAGTGCTTCGAGCCGCGCCGCGGCGAGCTTCATCTGTTCGTATTCGAGCAGCCGGCGCACCAGCTCGGCGCGCGGGTCCTCTTCTTCGGCGCTGTCGCGCGGCGGCCGCGGCAGCAGCATGCGCGACTTGATCTCCAGCAGCACCGCGGCCATCAGCAGGTATTCGGCGGCGAGCTCGAGGTTGGTCGCCCGCATCGCCTCGACGTACTCGAGGTACTGCGCGGTGAGCGGCGCCATCGGAACGTCGAGGATGTCGAGGTTGGCCTTGCGGATCAGGTACAGCAGCAGATCCAGCGGCCCCTCGAAGGCTTCCAGGAAGACCTGCAGCGCGTCGGGCGGAATATACAGGTCTTTCGGGAGTTCGAGCAGGGGCTCGCCGTAGATGCGCGCGAACACATCGAGCGGCGCGCCGGTGTCGACCGGCGCAAGGGCCAGCGGCAGGTTCATGGTGCGGCTGCGATCGGGAGGGCGGCGTGCGGCGGGCTCAACCGTAGTCGAGGCCCATCGCCTCGCGCACGTCGCGCATCGTCTCCTGCGCGAGCCGGCGCGCGCGCTCGCAGCCGTCGGCGATGATGCTGCGCAGCAGCGAAGGATCGTCCAGATAGGGCTGGGCGCGCTCGTGCAGTCCCTCCTGCTCCTTCAGGATCGCCTCCAGCACCGGCTGCTTGCACTCCAGGCAGCCGATCCCCGCGCTGCGGCAGCCCTGCTGCACCCAGGCCAGGGTGTCCTCGCCGGAGTAGATCGCGTGCAGCTGCCACACCGGGCAGCGCTCGGGCTCGCCCGGGTCGGTGCGGCGCATGCGCGCGGGGTCGGTCTGCATGGTTCGCACCTTGCGCGTGACGCTGTCGGCGTCCTCGCGCAGGTTGATCGTGTTGCCGTAGGACTTGGACATCTTCTGCCCGTCCAGGCCGGGCATGCGCGCAGCCGGGGTGAGCAGCGCCTCGGGCTCGACCAGGATCATCTTGCCGCTGCCCTCGAGGTAGCCGTACAGGCGTTCGCGGTCACCGAGCGACAGGTTCTGGGTCTCGTCGAGCAGCGCCTTGGCCTGCTCGAGCGCCTCGTCGTCGCCCTCCTGCTGGAAGCGCGTGCGCAGCTCGTGGTACATGCGTGCACGCCTGGCGCCGAGCTTGCGCACCGCATCCTTCGCCTTGTCCTCGAAGCCCGGCTCGCGGCCGTAGAGGTGGTTGAAGCGGCGCGCGATCTCGCGCGTGATCTCGACGTGCGGCACCTGGTCCTCTCCCACCGGCACCTTGTCGGCGCGGTAGATCAGGATGTCAGCCGACTGCAGCAGCGGATAGCCGAGGAAGCCGTAGGTCGACAGGTCTCGGCCCTCGATCTTCTCCTGCTGCTCCTTCCAGGTCGGCACGCGCTCGAGCCAGCCGAGCGGGGTCATCATCGACAGCAGCAGGTGCAGCTCGGCGTGCTCGGGCACCTGCGACTGGATGAAGAGCGTGGACTGCGCAGGGTCGACCCCGGCGGCGAGCCAATCGACCAGCATGTCCCAGACGTTGTTCTCGATCACCTCGGGGCTGTCGTAGTGCGTGGTGAGCGCATGCCAGTCGGCGACGAAGAACAGGCAGGGAAATTCCTCCTGCAGCTTCACCCAGTTCTTGAGCACGCCGTGGTAATGGCCGAGGTGGAGCCGGCCACTGGGGCGCATGCCGGAGAGGACGCGTTCAGCGTACATGGAGGATCAGAATCCGAAGACGAGGGAGAGCAGGTAGCGGAAGCCGGCGATCAGCGGCCACAGCAGGGTGCCGAGCACGCCGGTGAACAGCAGCACGAGCAGGATCGGGAAGCCGTAGGGCTCGAGCCGGGCGTACTGCCAGGCGAGCCGGTTGGGCAGCAGGCTCACCGCGATGCGGCCGCCGTCGAGCGGCGGGATCGGCAGCAGGTTGAGCGCCATCAGCACGGCGTTGATCTGGATGCCGGCGTCGGCCATCTTGAGCATGGGCAGGGTGTAGGCGCCCGGCTCGGCGGAGGCGGCGATGCGGAACAGCACCGCCCAGCCGATCGCCATGACGAAGTTCACGAAGGGCCCGGCCGCCGCCACCCACAGCATGTCGGCCTTCGGATTGCGCAGGCGCGAGAAGTTCACCGGCACCGGCTTGGCCCAGCCGAAGAGGATGCCGCCCGCGCCGGCGAGCGAGCTCAGCGCGAGGATGCCGGCCGGCACCAGAATGGTGCCCACCGGGTCGATGTGGCGCAGCGGATTGAGCGTGATGCGGCCGGCGAGGTGGGCGGTGGGGTCGCCGAAGTGGCGCGCGACGTAACCGTGCGCGGCCTCGTGCAGCGTGATCGCGAGCACGACCGGGAGGGCCCAGATGGCCAGGGTGGAGATCAGCGAATCCATCGCGGGCTCGGTGGCAAACGCCGGATTCTACAGGCCGAAGGGCTCGAGCGGGCCGCGCCCGGCGCGCACCAGCTCCGGCGCACCCGAGGTGAGATCGATCACCGTGGTGGCCTCCGGGCCGCAGTAGCCTGCCTCGATGACCAGCTCGACCTGTTTGCCGAGGCGATCGCGGATCTCCTCGGGGTCGGTGAGCGGGAGGTCCTCGCCGGGCAGGATCAGGGTCGAGGTCAGCAGCGGGCCGTCGATCTCGGCGAGCAGCGCCGACACCACCGCGTGCTCGGGCACGCGCAGGCCGATGGTCTTGCGCTTGGGATGGAGCACGCGGCGCGGCAGCTCCTTGGTGCCTTCGAGGATGAAGGTGTAGGGGCCCGGGGTGACCGCCTTCAGCAGCCGGTACTGGCTGTTGTCCACACGGGCGTAGGTGCCGATCTCGGAGAGGTCGCGGCACATCAGGGTGAAGTGGTGCCGCTCGTCCACCCCGCGGATGCGGCGGATGCGGTCGAGCAGCGCGGCGTCGCCCACCTGGCAGGCGAGCGCGTAGGCGGAGTCGGTGGGCAGCGCGACGAGACCGCCGCCACGCAGGATCTCGGCGGCCTGGCGGACCAGCCGCGCCTGCGGCTGTTCGGGATGAAGGGAGAAATACTGGGCCATGATCGGATGCTCGATATGCCGCGCGCCCTAGCGCACGGAGGATGCGGCCGCCGCGAGCGCCGCGGCGGTGGCCGGCAGGCGGCTCCACACCGGCTCGAGGTCGGCGGGCAGCGGATTGCAGCGGCCGACATCGACCATGCTCTCCTGCACGCCATGAAAATCGGACGCGCGCGAGGCCATCAGCCCGCGCTGGCGCGCGAGGCTCGCGAAGCGGCGCATCTCGTCCTCGGTGTGCGCACCGGCCACCACCTCGACGGCCTCGCCACCGGCGGCGACAAAGCGATCGAAGAGCTCGCCCATGGCGAGAGAGGACAGCCGATAGCGCGCCGGATGGGCGACCACCGCGATGCCGCCGGCGGCGCGGACCCAGCCCACCGCCTCCTCGAGCGCCGCCCAGCGGTGCTCGACGAAGCCCGGCTTGCCGCGCACGAGATAGTGATCGAAGACCGTCCTCACGTCGGGCATCACCCCGCTCGCGACCAGATGGCGGGCGAAGTGCGCGCGGCTAACCAGCGCGGGGTTGCGCGCGAAGCGACAGGCACCGGCGAAGGCGTCGGGGATGCCGACACGGGCGAGCTCCTCGCCGATGCGCCGCGCGCGTCCGTCGCGTCCGGCGCGCAGTGTGGCCAGTCCGTCACGAAGCTCGGCACACTCGGGATCGATGCCCAGGCCCACGATGTGGACGGTCTCGCCGGCGAAGGACACCGAGATCTCGACGCCGGGGACGAAGGCCAACCCGTGCGCGCGGGCGACGCCCTGCGCGGGGGCGATGCCGCCGAGTTCGTCGTGATCGGTGAGGGCGAGCAGTTCGACGCCGTTGGCAATCGCGCGCAGCACCAGCGCCTCGGGCTCGAGCCAGCCGTCCGAGACGGTGGAATGGCAGTGCAGGTCGACGTTTAAGGCGTGCAGCCGCGAGGCTGACGGAACGCTCATGGGATTCCGGATCGGGAACGGCAGGTTGTGAATGATATCAAACCCGCCGAGCCCGCGCCGCCAAGCACGCTGCGAAGCCGTTGGAACGTACGATCGCCGGGCGCTCGCTCGCGACGTCGCAGCTCGGGGAGGTCGGCCGTCCGCGCGCCGCAGCGGCCCTGCCGTATGATTGCCCACCAACGCCCCGCGCCGACCGATGACCGCCACCGCACCGCCACCACCCCTCGCCGAGCTGCGCCGCTGCCCCACCTGCAACCGCTGGGGCGGCTGGCGGCGCGTGGCCGAGGATGGCTGCACCGTGGAGCTGCACCCCACCGAGCAACGCGGCGCCTGTCAGGAGGGCCCTTGGCACGGCTCGCTGCGCGGGCCGCGCAACGCTTGCGGGCAGTGGCTGCCGTGGATCGAGATCGTGCCTGCGACTCAGTCGCCGCCATCCCCTGCGCCGTCGCTCCCGCCCCCCTCGCCACTCTCCCCCGCCACCCCTGCAGCCTCCTCTCCGGCATCGCCCGCGGCCGCCGCCTGAGCCGCAGCCGCCTGCGCGGCGGCGATCATGTTCGCGCGCGTCTCCGGCGACTCCAGGCTGATGCGCCCGAGCGCGCCATCGCGATAGTCCTGGAGCAGGATCTGCGCAGCCTTCTCCAGGTCCAGCCCGCCGCCCTTGACCAGGCAGCCGCGTCGCCGGCCCACCGCCTCGACCAGCGCCGGACCGTCCAGCCCGGCCATCGCAGCGGCATCGAGTCGGTAACGCGCGGCGAGGCGGTCGGGGTAGCGCGCGATCAGGATTTCGCCGAGGAAGGCCGCTACCTCCTCGTCGATCACGGCGTTGCGACCGATCGCATGGCTCGCCGCGAGCATGTAGCCGTCGGCGTCGTGATCGATCTTGGGCCACATCATGCCGGGCGTGTCGGTGAGCGTCATGCCCGGCCCCAGGTCCAGCGTCTGCTGGTGCTTGGTCACCGCCGGCTCGTCGCCCACCTTGGCCACCTTGCGCTTGAGCAGCGCGTTCATCAGCGTCGACTTGCCGACGTTGGGGATGCCCATGATCATCATGCGCAGCGGTTTGGTGCCGTCGTCGCGATGCGGCGCGAGCTGGCGGCACAGCGCCGGGACGCGCGCCACCTCGGCCGGGCTCTTGGCCGAGATCGCAACCGCCTTGACGCCGGGCTGGCGGTTGTAGAACTCCATCCAGGCACGCGTGACCTCGGGGTCGGCGAGGTCGGACTTGTTGAGCAGCTTGAGGCAGGGCCGGTTACGGAAACGACGCAGCTCGACGATCATCGGGTTGCTGCTCGCCTCGGGCAGGCGCGCATCGACGACCTCGATCACCACGTCGGTCATGGCCATCGCCTCGGCCGCCTTCTTGCGCGCCGAGGCCATGTGTCCGGGGAACCACTGGATGGGCATGGAAAACCTGCGTTGACTGTCGGGGGCCGGATTATCCCACCGTCGGACTCCAGCACGTGCCCCTTCCGCACGCTTCATGCGATCGAGCTGAAAAATAACTCGACGCATCGACGCAAAAGCGTGTATCGTGCCGCTCGCAGTCGATTCAAGCAGTGGTTGTTGGTGTGGTTGCCAGCGTGTTCCAAGAGAACGCGTGTCGGTTTGATGCCTCCCTGATTACGTTTCTTGATCGTTCCTGCACCTCGGGGCGAAAGCCCGCAATTCTTTATGTGGAACGCAAAATGAGCACTCAAACCGGTACCGTCAAGTGGTTCAACGACGCCAAGGGCTTCGGCTTCATCACTCCGGAAGGCGGCGGCGACGACCTGTTCGCCCACTTCTCGGAAATCCAGAGCAAGGGTTTCAAGAGCCTGGCCGAAAACCAGCGCGTGGAATTCGAAGTCAAGACCGGCCCGAAGGGCCTGCAGGCGGCCAACATCCGCCCGCTGTAATCGATTCGACGTCAGCGACGTCGATCGATTGATCCAGAACGCGGCCCTGCGCCGCGTTTTTGCATTTGCGGCGGCACTGCGCCGCCCTGCTGCGCAGCGTACCGCGCGCGCATCGCCCGCGGCCATCCGCCGCAACGCCGCGGCCACGAGCCGCCCCATCACCCCGCCGCGCCGCAATCGCCCGCCTCCGCGATGTTGCAGCGCCGCTGCCCATCGCCGCCCCGCGGCCACGACGCCATGACCGAAGCCTCCCGCCCCGAATCCGCCCCCGCCGAAGCCGAACTGCGCTTCGCCGACCTCAATCTGCCCGCGCCGCTGCTGTCGGCGCTCGCCGAAGTCGGCTATGAGACGCCCTCGCCGATCCAGGCCGCCTGCATCCCGCAACTGCTCGCCGGCCACGACATCCTCGGCGAGGCGCAGACCGGCACCGGCAAGACCGCCGCCTTCGCGCTGCCGATGCTGGCCAAGCTCGACCTCGCCGACACGCGCCCGCAGGTGCTGGTGCTCACCCCCACGCGCGAGCTCGCGATCCAGGTCGCCGAGGCCTTCGCCAAGTACGCCCATCACCTGAGGAACTTCCACGTGCTGCCGATCTACGGCGGCCAGAGCATGGTGGTGCAGCTGCGCCAGCTCTCGCGCGGCGCCCAGGTCATCGTCGGCACCCCGGGCCGCGTCATGGACCACCTCGAGCGCGAGAGCCTCAAGCTCGACGCGCTCAAGGCGATCGTGCTCGACGAGGCCGACGAGATGCTGCGCATGGGCTTCATCGACGACGTCGAGTGGATCCTCGAGCACACCCCGGCCGAGCGCCAGACCGCGCTGTTCTCGGCCACCATGCCGAACGTCATCCGTGACGTCGCCCGCCGCCACCTGCGCAACCCGCAGGAGATCAAGATCCGCGCCGCCACCTCCACCGTGGCCAAGATCAGCCAGCGCTACTGGCTGGTGCGCGGAGTGGACAAGCTCGACGCGCTCACCCGCATCCTCGACGCCGAGGAGAGCTTCGACGCCGCCCTCGTCTTCGTACGCACCAAGATCGCCACCGAGGAGCTCGCCGACAAGCTGGCCGCACGCGGCTACGCCGCCGCCGCGCTCAACGGCGACATGAACCAGGGCCTGCGCGAGCGCGTGATCGAGCAGCTGAAGAATGGCACCCTCGACATCGTGATCGCCACCGACGTCGCCGCGCGCGGCATCGACGTGCCGCGCGTCTCGCACGTGATCAACTACGACATCCCCTACGACACCGAGGCCTACGTGCACCGCATCGGCCGCACCGGCCGCGCCGGCCGCGAAGGCGTGGCGATCCTGTTCGTGGCGCCGCGCGAGACGCGCATGCTGAA
>JAEUNQ010000177.1 GCA_016790365.1 Thauera sp.
CCGGCCTGCACCATGGTCGGCATGCGCTTCTGCTTCTCGAAGAAGCGCTTGGACCAGGCGCGGGTCTGGTCGTCGAGATCCCAGTAGAAGCCGGTGGTCAGGTACATGCCCTGGGTGGCCTGCAGGCCGAGCGAGTGCACATCGGAGATGAACATCAGCAGGCCGGCGAGCGCCTGCTTGGGCGTGACGCCGAACTCGGCCGCCTGCTTGATCGCGTTGGTGGTGTCGGCGCCGGCGTTGGCCAGGCCGATGATCTTGGCGCCCGAGGCCTGGGCCTGGAGCAGGAAGGAGGAGAAATCCGAGGCCGGGAACGGGTGGCGCACCGAGCCCACCACCTTGCCGCCGTTGGCCGTCACCACCGCCGACGAGTCCTTCTCCAGCGCCTGACCGAAGGCGTAGTCGGCGGT
Organism: Thauera sp.; assembly: GCA_016790365.1. GTDB lineage: Bacteria > Pseudomonadota > Gammaproteobacteria > Burkholderiales > Rhodocyclaceae > Thauera. The sequence continues at coordinate 408 of JAEUNQ010000177.1, forward strand.
GAGGAAGAACCAGGTGTCGCCACCCTGCTGGGTCACCGCCTTGGCGGTGCCGTTGGCGAGCGCGTAGGTGTCGTAGGTGTAGTGCACCGTCACATCGTTGCACTGCTCGTTGGTGATCGGCGTCGAAGCCGGGCCGCTCATCAGCGCGACGCGGTTCATCTCCTTGGCGATCTTCATCACCGCGAGCGCGGTCGAGGTCGTCACCAGCTCGGTGGCGGTGTCGACGCCCTCGCGCTCGAACCATTCGCGCGCCTTGTTGGAGGCGATGTCGGCCTTGTTCTGGTGGTCGGCGGAGACCATCTCGACCTTGAACGCCGGCTTGGCCTCGGCGATGAAGTCCTCGATCGCCATCTGGGTGGCGAGCACCGCCCCCGCGCCGGCAAGGTCGGAATAGGTGCCCGACATGTCGGTGAGCACGCCGATCTTGACGGTGTTGCCCGAGATCTGCGCGCTGGCGGCGCCCGAAAGCATGGTGAAGGCGGCCGCGCAGGCCAGGGTGGTGAGTTTCTTCATGTGCATCGTGGGTCTCCGTCTCGTTCCTGTGGTTGTTACGCGAGGACTGCGCGGCGCGGCCGCTCAGACCCCCAGCGTCTGGTGCAGCCAGTCCATCCGGCCGGGGAGCTCGTCCGCGGTGATGGTGGCGATGATCTCGCCGTGCTCGAGCACGTAGTGGCGGTCGGCCAGCGGCGCGGCGAAGCGGAAGTTCTGCTCGACCAGCACGATCGTGAAGCCGCGCGATTTCAGCTCGACGATGATTTCGCCGAGCTTCTTCACGATCACCGGCGCCAGGCCTTCGGTGATCTCGTCGAGCAGCAGCAGCTTGGCCCCGGTGCGCAGCACCCGTGCCATCGCCAGCATCTGCTGCTCGCCGCCCGAGAGCTTGGATCCCGGGCTGTTGCGGCGCTCCTGCAGGTTGGGGAACATGCGGTAGATCTCCTCCACCGACATCGCCCCGCTCGCCACCTGCGGCGGCAGCATCAGGTTCTCCTCGGTGGACAGCGAGGCGAAGATCGCGCGCTCCTCGGGTACGTAGCCGATGCCGTAGCGCGCCATGCGGTGGGTGGGCTCGGCGATCACCTCGCGGCCATTGACCATGATCGAGCCAGTGCGCTTGCCCACCAGGCCGAGCACGGACTTCAGGGTCGTCGAACGACCGGAGCCGTTGCGCCCGAGCAGGGTCACGCACTCGCCGCGCGCGACCCTGATGTCGATGCCGTGCAGGATGTGCGACTCGCCGTAGAAGGCGTGCAGGTCGTGGATCCGGAGCATCTCCGGACGAGGGGTGAAGGCACTGGTCATGGCGGTCGGGGACGGGGATCAGTGATGGGCGTCGGCGATGTCGTCGGAGCCGACGTAGGCCTCGAGCACCTTGGGGTTCTTCGACACCTCCGCGTAGCTGCCTTCGGCGAGCACGCTGCCGCGGGTGAGCACGGTGATGCGGTCGCACAGGTTGGCAACCACCGAGAGGTTGTGCTCGACCATGAGGATGGTACGGTTGGCCGACACCTTGCGGATGAGCTCGACCACGCGCGCGATGTCCTCGCCACCCATGCCCTGGGTAGGCTCGTCGAGCAGCATCATGCGCGGCTCGAGCGCGAGCGTGGTGGCGATCTCGAGCGCGCGCTTGCGGCCGTAGGGCATCTCGGCGGTGACGGTGTCGGCGAACTGGGTGAGATCCACCGCCTCGAGCAGCGCCATCGCCTCGCCATTGAGCGCATCGAGCGACTTCGCCGAGCGCCAGAAGTGGAACTCCGTGCCCAGCCGGCGCTGCAGGCCGATGCGCACGTTCTCGAGCACGCTGAGGTTGGGGAAGGTCGCGGAGATCTGGAAGGAGCGCACCATGCCGCGGCGCGCGGTCACTGCCGGCGCCTCGCGGGTGATGTCCTTGCCGTCGAACAGGATGGCCCCCGACGTCGGCGGCAGGAACTTGGTGAGCAGGTTGAAGACCGTGGTCTTGCCCGCGCCGTTGGGGCCGATGAGGGCATGGATGTGCCCGGTCCGCACCTTCAGGTCGACATTGGATACCGCTACGAAGCCCTTGAACTCCTTGGTGAGTCCGCGGGTTTCGAGAATGAACTCGCTCAAGGCTGTCTCCTGCCCGGGTTCGTTTTTTGTTGGGGCAGTGTTCCGGCCGCCCGGAAGGGCGTCAACCTATGGTTTGCCCCAATGGGCAAACCCGACTCGGGGATGGCGAAGGCCCGCAGCGGACACGACCGCACCGCCCCTGCAGGCAGCGCGGACAAGAAAAATAAAATATGTCTATCTTTGTCGGCGGCTTTGCCCCATACTGCGCCGCAGCGATATTCAAGTCATGTAGTTCATTTGTCGGCATATCCGGTTCGTTGGGCCGTATTTCCTCAAGTCGTACCTCGCTGTCTTGAACCTCGCCCCACCCGGGGGGCTTTCCCCATCTTCAGGAGATTCAAGACATGGCAAACGGTACCGTCAAGTGGTTCAATGATTCCAAGGGCTTCGGCTTCATCACCCCGGAAGCGGGTGGCGACGACCTTTTCGCCCACTTTTCCGCCATTCAGGGCCAGGGCTTCAAGACCCTCGCAGAAGGCCAGCGCGTCACGTTCGACGTGACCACCGGACCCAAGGGCCTGCAGGCGTCGAACATCCGCGCTGCGAACTAAGCCGTACCCCGACCCTGCGCTTTCGCCGCAGGTCGCTCCGAGGCCCGACGAGAGTCGGGCCTTTTTGCTTTTGGGCCTGCCAAGACGAGGTCCCGCGGCCGATCATCCCTAGGAAAAAGGACAGCCCGATGCCCCAGCTCATTCAAAAAACCGAACTCAAGACCTTCTACTACACGCCCGTCCATTGCCCCTTCTGCGGTGTGCGCGTGATGGGCGCCGACCCGCAGGACGAAACGCGCATCACGGCCTGCCCGCACACCCTGTTCATCGCCCACGACACCGGCTTCGAATATCGCTCCGCCCGGCTCGACCGCAATCTGCGCCTCGACGGCCTGTCGGAGCACGAGGTCGAGGCGAGATGGCACGAGGACAAGGGCGGCATCGACGGCTTCACCGACACGGTGAGCCTGCCCGATGCGATCAAGGTCGCCGCCTACGCCCCCGCGCCCTCGGCATACGGTTCGTACTACGGGTTCGCGCCCAACGAATGAGCCTCGCGCGTGTCCGCGCCCCCATAGGGCGGCGGACACCAGCGGATCGCGCTCGCCGCAGCAAACGAGGCCTGGGCCGCCGGGCATCTGAAACGAACGGGCGGCCGCCCTTCGGCGCGCCGCCCGTTGCGCTTGCAGTGCCCGGCCGCAGCCGGATCAGTTCCCGCTCATCGCCATCATCAGCTGGTTGATGCGCTTCACGAAGGTGGCCGGGTCGTCGAGCGTGC
>JAEUNQ010000185.1 GCA_016790365.1 Thauera sp.
CCAGGCCGGCGGTGCGCGCGGCCTCGTGCACGATCACGCAACGCCCGGTGCGGGCGACCGACTCCAGGATGGTCGGCAGGTCGAGCGGCTTGAGCGTGGCGACGTCGATGACCTCGGCCGAGATGCCCTCGGTGGCGAGCGCGTCGGCCGCGGCCTGGGTCTCGTGCAGCATCGCGCCCCAGCTCACCAGGGTGAGGTCGGTGCCGCCGCGCAGCGTGAAGCACACGTCGAGCGGCAGTGCCTCGCCGTCGTCGGCCACCTCCTGGCGGAACAGGCGGTACATCCGCGTCGGCTCGAGAAACATCACCGGGTCGGGGTCGCGGATCGCCGCGAGCAGCAGGCCGTAGGCGCGTGCGGGCGAGGAGGGCATCACCACGCGCAGGCCCGGGGTGTGGGCGAGCATCGCCTCGGGGCTCTCGGAGTGGTGCTCGGGGGCGTGGATGCCGCCGCCGCAGGGGGTACGCACCACCAGCGGGCAGGCCAGCCGGCCGCGGGTGCGGTTGCGCAGGCGCGCGGCGTGGTTGACCAGGTGGTCGATTGCCGGGTACAGGAAGCCGGAGAACTGGATCTCCGCCACCGGCCGCAGGCCCATCGCCGCCATGCCGATCGCGGCGCCGACGATCGCGGTCTCGGCGAGCGGGGTGTCGACCACCCGCCCGGCGCCGAAGCGCTGCTGCAGCCCGGCCGTGGCGCGGAAGACGCCGCCGTTGGCGCCGATGTCCTCGCCGAGCAGCACGACCGCTTCGTCGCGCGCCAGCTCGTGGGCGAGGGCCAGGTTGACCGCCTCGACAAGGTTGATCTCAGCCATGATCGCCTCCCGGTTGTCCGCCCGCGGTGCGGGGCGCGAAGCGCAGGGCCTCGTCGCGCTGGGCCGCGAGCGCGGCGGGCAGGGTCGCGAAGAGGTGCTCGAACATCGCCGCGGTGGTGGGCGGCGGGGTGCTCAGGTAGGCCTCGACCGCGGCGTTCACCGTCTCGGCGCATTCGCGCGCGAGCGCCTCTTCCTTCTCCGGCCCCCAGGCGCCGAGCTTGACCAGGTGGTTGCGCAGGCGGGTGAGCGGCTCGAAGGACCACTGCTCCTGCACCACCGCGGGGTCGCGGTAGCGCGAGGCGTCGTCGGCGGTGGTGTGGTCGCCGAGGCGGTAGGTGACCGCCTCGATCAGGGTCGGGCCACCGCCGGCGCGCGCCTTGGCGAGCGCCTCGCGGGCGACGTGGTGCACCGCGACGAGGTCGTTGCCGTCGACCTGCACCCCCTCGACGCCGGCGGCGATCGCCTTCTGCGCCAGCGTGGCGGTGGCGCTCTGCGCGCTGCGCGGCACCGAGATCGCCCACTGGTTGTTGCTGAGCACGATCAGCAGCGGCGCCTTCCACACCTCGGCGAAGTTGAGCCCCTCGTAGAAGTCGCCCTTGGAGCTGCCACCGTCGCCGAGGAAGCACACCGCCGCGCGCGCCTCGCCGCGCAGCCTGAAGGCGTAGGCCGCCCCTGCGGCGTGGCAGACCTGGGTGCCAATCGGCACGCAGTTGGGGAAGTCGTGGCGGGCCTCGGCGAAGTCGCTGCCACGCTCGTCGCCGCCCCAGTAGCGCAGGCTCTCCTCGATGCGCACGCCGCGCACGAGCTGCGCGGCGTGTTCACGGTAGGAGGGGAAGAGCGCGTCTTCGGGGCGCATCGCACTCGCCACCCCGACCCCGATCGCCTCCTGGCCGAGCGCGGAGGCAAAGGTGCCGAGCTTGCCGGTGCGCTGCAGCGCGATCGCCTTGGCGTCGAAGCTGCGTGTGAGGTACATCGCGCGGTACATCGGGATCAGCCGCGCGGGGTCGTGCGCGAAGTCGGGCAGCGGCCCAAGCGCCTCGCCCTGCGGGTCGAGGAAACGAACATGATCGATCTGGAACCGGGCGACAGTGCTCATGGCGCGCTCCCTTCAGGCTCGGTCGGCCCCGCATGCCTGCGCTCCCCGGCTGGGGTGGGTCTCCTCTGGGCGCCGGTGGCATCCGGGCGTGGATGTCGTCGGCGACCGGGTGGCGGCGCCGCGACGTTGTGCGTTTGCGGGGTTGGAGCGCGGGCGTGCGCGGATGTTCCCGGGCGCGGCGCTGCTGGGTCAGCGCGCGCCGGTGAGGCCGCTGCGATGGAGGTCGCGGTAGGCGACGTGCAGGCCGGCCTCGTCCTGCCAGAAGAAGGCGGCCTCGAGGTAGGCCGGCCAGCGCCCGGGGCCGGCCGGCGGCGGGCCGAGGAAGCGCGCTGCCGCGATCGCGAGCAGGATGTCGTGGGTGACGCAGACGTGCACGCCGGGCGCGCTGGCGGCGATCGCGAGCATGTGCGTGGCGAGGTCCTGTGCGCCCACGCGCGCCGGGCGCGTGCCGGGCAGGTCCTCGTCGGTGGTCGCCAGGCGCGCCATGATCCCCTCGCTGCCGAGGCGCTTCCAGTTCTCGCCCGCCAGCGCGCGGTCGAGCACCCAGGCGCCCGGGTCGCCGAGCATGCGGTCGGTGACGATCGGCGGCGTGTCGCCGGCCACGCGCGCGAACACCTCGGCGGTGTGCATGCAGCGCTGCAGCGGGCTGGTGTGCAGGCTGCGCAGGCGCCCATGCAGGCGCTCGCCCAGGCTGCGGGCGAGCGCGACGCCTTCGGCATTGAGCGTGTTGGCGTAGCCGAGATCGCCGGGCGGCAAGGGGTCGCGCACCGAATGGCGGACCAGCATCGCCACGCCGCGCTCGGCCGGCACCGCGTCCAGCCAGCGCAGCGTGGCGGCGGGGACCTGCCAGTCGGAGGCTTGCGTGCTCATCGCGGCGGGGCTGGTCTACGCCGCCTCGAAATGCTCGAGCATCAGCTGCACGCTGGCCACCCCGTTGTACTCATTGACGCCGAGGCGGAAGGCGGCGTGGATCTGGCCGGCGGCGCCCTCGGCGTGGTTGAAGCGGATGGCCTCGTAGCGCGTGCTGCCACGCGAGAGCTCGAGCTTGAGGTGCTTGTCCTTCAACAGGCG
>JAEUNQ010000189.1 GCA_016790365.1 Thauera sp.
ACAGGTAGCGCACGCCCGAGGGCGAGATCCGCAAGCCTTCGCTCCGGAGCCGTTCCGCCACCGCGACCTGGCCGAGCTCGGGCGCCTCGCGCGCGAGTCGGAGGATCGCCGCTTCCGCGTCGGTCATGGGCGCCACTGCGGCGCCGTCGGTTTGTGCTGCGTTCATGCGCGCTCGGGTTCGGGTCGAGTTTCTCATCCGGGAGGAATTTTCCGCCGCATTGCAGCAAAAAGCGAGCGGTAAGCGCGGGTTCGTGGCCCGGGGCAACGGCTGGATGTTGCGGTAAATCGAGCCTGAAGGTGAATCGAAAAATTAGTTGAACAAGTGTTTGACAAGTTAGTTAGTCAGGCGATATCTTGCGCAGACCCTACAAGAGCTGCAGTCCCCGCCAGAAAGCAGTCACCGGCCGCCGGCCAACGCCGAAGCGGTCACCACACCAGTCAATTGGAGGAAACATGAAACTCGCCAAGCTCGTCGTCGCGCTCTCCGCCACCTTCGCCCTCAGTTCGGCCGCGTTCGCCGACATCACCATCGGCGTCTCGCTCTCGGCCACCGGTCCGGCCGCCTCGCTCGGCATCCCCGAGAAGAACGCCTTCGCCCTGCTGCCCACCGAGATCGGCGGCGAGAAGGTCAGGCTGATCGTGCTGGACGACGCCACCGACCCCACCGTGGCCACCAAGAACGCCCGCCGCCTGGTCACCGAGGAGCGCGTCGATGCGATCATCGGTTCGTCCAGCACCCCGGCCACCGCCGCGATGGCCGAGGTGGCGCACGAGGCGAAGACCCCGCTGGTGACGATGAGCCCGGTGTCGCTGCCGATCGAGCGCAACGAATGGGTCTTCCGCACCCCGCAGCAGAACGAGGTGATGGCGAGCGCGCTGGTCGAGCACATGAAGTCCAAGGGCTACAAGACGCTCGGCTTCATCGGCTTTTCGGACGCCTACGGCGAGGACTGGCTCAACTCGGTGACCAAGCACGCCGGGGCGGCGGGCATCCAGCTGGCCGTGGTCGAGCGCTACGCCCGCAACGACACCTCGGTGACCGGCCAGGTGCTCAAGCTCACCATGGCGCGCCCGGATGCCGTGCTGATCGCCGGCTCCGGCAGCCCCGCCGCGCTGCCGCAGGGCGCGCTCGTCGAGCGCGGCTACAAGGGCCAGATCTACCAGACCCACGCCGCCGCCAACCAGGCCTTCCTCGGCGTCGCCGGAAAGGCTGCCGAGGGGGCGATCCTTCCGGTGGGGCCGGTCTCGGTCGTCAAGCAGCTGCCCGACAGCCACCCGTCCAAGGTTTCGGGGGTGGATTTCGTCAACCGGTACGAGGCGCAGTACGGCGCAGGCAGCTTCTCTGCCTTCGCCGGCTACGCCCACGACGCCTTCCGCCTGATCGAGGCGGCGGTTCCCGCGGCGAAGGCCAAGGGCGCGCCCGGGACTGCCGAGTTCCGCGCCGCGCTGCGTGATGCGCTCGAGGCGAGCAAGGAAGTGGTGGGCGTGCATGGCGTCTTCAACATGACCCCGACCGACCACTTTGGCCTCGACGACCGTTCGCGCGTGCTGATCCGCATCGAAGGCGGCGCCTACAAGCTGGTCGCGCAGTAAGCGCAGCCCGCCATGACGCTACGAGGAGGAGACAAGGCCATGGGTGAGATCATCCGCGATGCCGCACGCCTGTTCGCCGACCCGGACCTGATCATCCGGCACCGGCCCAACGGCGACCGCATCCTGCGCTCGGGAATCGAACTGCCGGATGCGATCCCGCGCTGCGTGGGCGACTGGCTGGAGCACTGGGCCGCGGTGCAGCCCGACGAGGTCTTCCTCGCCGAGCGCAACGCCGCCGGCGAGTGGGACCGGCTCACCTATGGCGAAGCCCGCCGCCGCGTCGTGGCGATTGCCACCTGGCTGCTCGGCCAGAAGCTCTCGGCCGAGCGGCCGGTGGTGATCCTGTCGGACAACGCCATCGAGCACGCGCTGCTGGCGCTGGCGGCGATGCACGTCGGCGTGCCGGTGGCGCCGATCTCGCCGGGCAACTCGCTGATGTCGAAGGACTTCGGCAAGCTGCGCGGCAACTTCGAGCTGCTGCGCCCGGGCGTGGTCTT
>JAEUNQ010000229.1 GCA_016790365.1 Thauera sp.
AAGCTGAAGGACACGTTCGACACCCCGCCCGAGGTCTTGGCGTACGGCAGGTTCTCCTTGATCCAGGCCACCGCGTTGATGAAGTCGACCGCGTAGTTGTCGTGCTCCTCGATGCCGGTGGCGATGGCGAAGATGTTGGGGTCGAAGATGATGTCCTCGGGCGGAAAGCCGGCGCCGCCCTCGGCGACGGGCTTCACCAGCAGCTTGTAGGCGCGCTCGCAGATCTCCGTCTTGCGGCGGAAGGTGTCGGCCTGGCCCTGCTCGTCGAAGGCCATCACGATCACCGCGGCACCGTAGCGGCGCGCCAGCCGCGCCTGGCGCAGGAACTCTGCCTCGCCCTCCTTCATCGAGATCGAGTTGACCACGCCCTTACCCTGGATGCACTTGAGGCCGGCCTCGATCACCGACCACTTCGACGAGTCGAGCATGATCGGCACGCGCGAGATGTCGGGCTCGGTGGCGATGAGCTTGCAGAAGCGCTCCATGGCGGCGACCGAGTCCAGCATCGCCTCGTCCATGTTGATGTCGATGACCTGGGCGCCGTTCTCGACCTGCTGGCGCGCCACCGCGAGCGCGTCGTCGAAGCGGCCTTCGAGGATCATGCGCGCGAAGGCCTTGGAGCCGGTGACGTTGGTGCGCTCGCCGACGTTCACGAACAGGGCGTCGCCGCCGACGTTGAAGGGCTCCAGGCCCGAGAGGCGCAGCTTTTTGTCGATGGTGGGCACGACACGCGGGGCGAGCCCGGCCACGGCTTCGGCAAGGGCTGCGATGTGCGCCGGCGTAGTGCCGCAGCAGCCGCCGACGATGTTCACCAGCCCGCTCTGCGCCCACTCCTCGATCTGGCCGGCGAGGTGCTCGGGCGTCTCGTCGTAGCCGGTGGGCGACAGCGGGTTGGGCAGGCCGGCGTTGGGGTGGGCCGAGACGTGGGTGTCGCAGGCGGTGGACAGCTCCTCGACGTACTGGCGCAGCTGGTCGGCGCCGAGCGCGCAGTTGAGGCCGAAGCTGATCGGCTGCGCGTGGCTGAGCGAGTTCCAGAAGGCCTCTGCGGTCTGGCCCGACAGCGTGCGCCCGGAGGCGTCGGTGATGGTGCCGGAGATCATCACCGGCCAGCGGCAGCCGAGGTCCTCGAACAGCTTTTCGATCGCGAACACCGCCGCCTTGGCGTTGAGGGTGTCGAAGATGGTCTCGATCAGCAGCAGGTCGGCGCCGCCTTCGAGCAGGCCCTTCGCCGAGTCGTAGTAGTCGTCGGCGAGCGCATCGAAGCTGATGTTGCGGTAGCCGGGGTCGTTCACATCCGGCGAGATCGACAGCGTGCGCGAGGTCGGCCCGAGCACGCCGGCGCAGAAGCGCGGCTTGGCGGGGTTGTGCGCGGTGTATTCGTCGCACAGCCGGCGCACCAGGCGCGCGCCCTCGACGTTCAACTCGTAGGCCACCGACTCGAGCCCGTACTCCGCCTGCGACACCCGGGTGGCGTTGAAGGTGTTGGTCTCGATGATGTCGGCGCCGGCCTCGAGGTAGGCGCGGTGGATGCCGGCGATCACCTGCGGGCGGGTGAGCACCAGCAGGTCGTTGTTGCCCTTGAGGTCCTTCGGGTGATCGAGGAAGCGCTCGCCGCGGTAGTCCGCCTCGCCGAGCTTCTCCTGCTGGATCATCGTGCCCATCGCGCCGTCCAGGATCAGGATGCGCTCGGCGAGAAGCTGGCGGAGTTCGGTCGTGCGGTCGGCTTGCATTGCGTGTTCCTCGGTCGTTCGACGGTCGCCGGGCAACGCCACGCACAAATGCGAACGGCGCCACAAACCGGCTGAAGGTTTGTGAGCGCCGTTGATCGGTTGCCGAGCCTGGCCCCGGACGATCAGGGGGTCGCAGCGCTCCTCGGCAGGCCCCGGATTCTATCGGCAGCACGCGCCCGCTGCCAAGGGCGGTGGCCAACGGGGCGTCGGCCTACCAGAAGAAGGGATGTCCGAACGGCCGCGGGAAGAAGGGGCCGGGATAGCCCCAGCCGATCCCCCAGCCCCAGGGGTGGCCGTAGTAGCCGCTCCAGCCGCCATAGACCGCACCGTCGCGCGGAAACACGTAGGTCTGGCTGGTGCGCACCACCTTGCCGTCGATGAAGTGCACGTTGAACAGGGTGGCGATGCCGGGTCCGTCGTTGCGGATATTCCAGTCCCACACCTCCTCGCCCGAGTTGCGGAAGCGCTGTTCGGAGCGGTGCGTGCCGAGCAGGCGCGACACCTGCTCCCTGTCCATGCCGCGCTCGACGCGGGCGAGGTTCTCGGGGGCGAGCGCATCCCACTGGCGCAGCACGATCCCGCCCGCATCGACCTGCACCATCAGGCAGCTGCGGCCGTTGGGCTGGGTGGAGTATTCGAGCGTGGTCGTGCCGTCGTCGTTGCTCCAGCGCCGCGTCGGTTCGCCGCGCGCGGACAAGGCCTCGGCCTCGGTGGTGTAGGGACGCGGCGGCTCGAAGCTGGCGCAGCCGGCAATGAGCCCCGCGAACAGCAGGAGCAGCAACCAGCCCGCCGCGCGCGGCAGGCTGGGCGACGACCGATAGGTGCGGACAGACATCTCGACCTCCCGTCTAGTGCTTGTACTGTGTATATCGCCCGGTACCCGTGACCCGGCCATCGTTATTGAAGGTCACGGTGAAGAAGACCGGATCGCTCGTACCGTTGGGGCCGTGCGAGATCCGCCACTCCCACACCGTCTCCTGCTTGAGCTGGAAGAACTGGCTGGAGGCGTGCTTGCCGAGCAGGCGGCGCACCTGCTCGCCGTTCATGCCGCTCTGGACCTTCGCGAAGGTCTCCTCGTTCAGCACCTGATCGATACGGCGCAGGATCTGGTCGGGCCCGATCGTGATCATGAAGCACTCGATGCCCTGTGGCTGGCGGCTGAACTCCCAGGTGAGCGAGCCGTCCTCGTTGCGCCACTCCATGTGCGGCGGACCGAAGCGCTCGCGCACCTCGGCGGAGGTGGACACCCCGGGCTGGAGCTCCTTCACGTTGAGGTAATCGCAGGCGGTGATCCCGATCGCGGACAACAGGCTGCAAAGCCAGGCGAGGATGCGCTTCATCTGGATTCTCCGTTGATCGACGGCGTGCGCCACGAACCGCCGGGACGCCCTCCAGCCAGGCGCAAGCCCGGCCGGGGGCGGATCGACGCCAACAGCATCGACGATGGCGACCCGATTTGCAATCGGCGAAAGGTGACGCTTTGCAATCGCACCGGGAAGCCGCAAAGGTTCGCGGCTGCCGCCGCTCCTGCACGGGCCCCGAGCGCGGGATTCCGCAGGAACGGCGGCAGCCGCGAATGGGCAGCGTTGCCGCCTAACCCGCCCCCTACCGGGGCGGGACACGATCACTTCATGTCGGCGATCGACTCGTAGCCCGTGCCGCTGACCTTGAAGAAGGCATAGTTGCCCGGCACGTCGCCGGCGGCATCGAACTCGTGGTCGCCGCCGGCGCCCTTGTAGTCGATGTCCTTGCCTTCGGCGATCAGCTTCTTGGCCTTGGCCCACTCGCCCGCCAGGATCGGCTCGCCCGGCGCACTGGCCACCGCACGCAGCGACTCGGCGAGCTTGGCCTTGTCGCCGCCCGCCTTCTCGATCGCCAGGGCGGCGAGGAAGGCGGCGTCGTACGAGGTGGTGGCGAACACGGCGTCGATGTTCTCGCCCGCGGCCTTGAAGGCCTTGTTGAAGTTGTCGAGGGAGGCCGAGGCCTCGCCGACCGGCGCCGAGACGAAGAAGCCGCCGAGGTTCGCCGCGCCGATCGCCTTCACCAGGCCCTCGGACTTCATGCCGTCGGCGCCGACGAAGGTCTTGAAGAAGTTGTTCTCCAGCGACTGGCGCAGGATGCTCAGGCCGGTGCCGTCGCCATAGTCGAAGATGACCAGGGTGTCGGCGCCGCCGCGCGCGAGCGTGGCCAGTTCGGAGCGGTAGGAGGCCTTGCCTTCCTCGTGGCCCGAATAGCCGGCGAGCGTGCCGCCATTGGCCTCGAACTCGGCCTTGAAGGATTCCGCCAGCCCCTTGCCGTAGTCGTTGTTCAGGTAGGCCACCGCCACCTTGGAGATGCCGCGCGCCTTGAGGGTGCGCGCGAGCGCGCGGCCTTGGTAGTCGTCGGACGGCAGGGTGCGGTAGACGAGATCCTTGTCCTTGAGCTTGGTGATCTCGGGCGAGGTGCCGGAGGGGGTGATCATCAGCACGCCGGCGGGGATGGTCACCGAGTTCGCCGAGGCCAGCACCGCGCCCGAGCAAGCCGGCCCGACGACCGCGATCACGCGATCGATGTTGACCGCCTTGGTGGCGACGTCGGTGGCGTTCTGCGGGTTGCAGGCGCTGTCGCCGAGCACGGCCTCGAGCTTGCCGCCCTTGAGGATGCCGCCCTGCTCGTTGACATGAGTGACCGCCAGCCGCGAGGCCGCCGCCATCGGCGGGGCGAGCGCCGCGATCGGGCCCGAGATCGCGGCCATCAGGCCGAGCTTGACGTCCTGGGCGTGGGCCGGTGTGGCGACGACCGCTGCACCGAGCACGGCGCCGACGACTGCTGCGACTGTTCTTTTCTTCACCTTTGTCACCTCCTGAATGTGCCGAAGCACCTGATGGACGATCCGGGCCCCCGCGGGCCCGCTCTACGAAGTTCTGCTCACGGATCTCGTTGCGCGCCTCAGCGATGCGGCGGCGAGCCCGCCTGGCGCTCGGGCAGGATGCCCTCGGGGCGGAAGCGCAGCACCAGCTGCAGCGTGAGACCGATGATGAACACACGGGCGTACTTGGCCTGTACCGCGACCTCGGTGGGCAGGCGGTCGGTGAGCAGCTCGGAAACCGACCAGATGATCCAGATCACCGCCGCGCCGAGGATGGCACCGCGGTTGTTCCCCGAGCCACCCAGGATCAGCATGATCCAGATCAGGAAGGTGGCGATCATCGGGTCGATCGCCTCGGGCGTGACCGAGCGGTTGAAATGCACGAACAGCGCCCCGGCCAGCCCCATCAGCGCGGAACCGAACACGAAGGCCTGCAGCCGGCGGGCCTCGACCTGCTTGCCCATCGCCGCGGCGGCGAGCTCGTTGTCGCGGATCGCGCGCATCATCCGCCCCCACGGCGCCTTCACCTGGCGCTCGACGAGCAGATAGGCGATCAGCACCAGGGTGGCCACGATCGCCAGGTAGGCCACCTGCGAGGGCATGTAGTCGAGATCGCCGAAGGGCCGCGGGATGCCGGTGACGCCGCGCACGCCGCCGGTGAGCCAGCCTTCGGTGCGGATCACCAGGCGGATGATCTCGGCGATGCCGATGGTGGCGATGGCGAGGTAATCCGAGCGGAAGCGCAGGCAGATCTTGCCGATCGGCCACGCGATCGCCGCGGCCGCCACCATCGAGGCCAGCCAGCCCACCACCAGCGGCAGCTCGTAGCCCCCCAGCCGCCCGCTCGCCGGCAGGCTGGTGAGGATGGCCGAGGCATAGGCGCCGATCGCGAAGAAGCCCGCGATGCCGGCGTTGAAGAGGCCGGTGAAGCCCCACTGGATGTTCAGCCCGAGCGCGAGCAGCGCATAGATGCCGATCAGGATGGCCATGAAGACCGCGTAGTTGGCGAGACCGAGCAGATCCATCAGAGCACCTTGCCGTTGAGCAGGCCGCGCGGGCGGACGAGCAGGATCAGCAACAGCAGCACGAAGGCGGTGGCCGCCTTGTACTGCGCCGGCAGGATGAAGATCGACATCTCCTCGGCGATGCCCACGATCAGCCCGCCGAGCACCGCGCCCTCGACCCTCCCGACTCCGCCGAGGATCGCCGCGGCGAACATCGGCAGCAGCACCTGCCAGCCCATCATCGAGTGCAGCTCGTTGTTGATGCCGAGCATGAAGCCCGAGGCCGCACACAGCGCGCCGACGATCGCCCAGGTCAGCATCGTGACCTTGCGGTTATCCACGCCCGACAGGCGCGCCAGCTCGGGGTTGTCCGACATCGCGCGCATCGCCTTGCCCCAGCGCGAGTGGCGCAGGAAGAGCGTCAATCCGATCACGATCAGCACCACCGCGGCCAGCGTGTACAGCTCGCGGTCGCGCAGCAGGATGCCGAAGTAGTCGTCCGGGCGCACGATGCCGGTGGCGTAGGTGCGCGGATCGACACCGAACACCACCTGCACCACCGCGCGCAGCATCAGCGCGACGCCGAGCGAGGCCATCACGGTCATGATCTTGGGCCGCGCCTTGAGGTAGTCGTAGAACAGCTTGTCGACCACGATCGCCACCACCGCGACCGCCGCCATCGCGACCGGCAGCGCCGCCCACGGGGTGAGGCCGGCGGTGACGAGCGCAAGCGCGATGAAGGCGCCGAGCGTGGCCATGTCGCCATGGGCGAAGTGCGCGAAGCGCAGGATGCCGAACACCAGCGTGATGCCGATCGCGCCCACCGCGTAGACCGAGCCGAGCACGATGCCCGGCACGAGATGGAAGTTGAGGAACTCCAGGAAGCTCATGTGCGCCGGGCTCCCTCAGCCGCCGAGGAACATTTCGGCCACCTCGCGATCTGCGAGCAGGGCCTGCCCGCCACCCTCGTGGCGGTTGGCGCCGGTGGCGAGCACGTAGCCGCGGTCGCAGAAGGCGAGCGCCTGCTTGGCGTGCTGCTCGACGAGCAGGATGGAGACACCGGCGTCGCGCACGTCGCGGGTGATCTGGAAGATCTGTTCCAT
>JAEUNQ010000245.1 GCA_016790365.1 Thauera sp.
TGCGATGGACTTCTCCGACGCGCAGCACCGCAGCGTGTCGATCAACCGCCTGATCGCCAAGCTGCCGACCATCGTTGCGATGGCCTACAAGTACAACAAGGGCGAGCCCTTCATGTACCCGCGCAACGACCTCGACTACACCGCGAACTTCATGCACATGATGTTCGGCACGCCGTGCGAGAAGTACGAGCCGAACCCGGTGCTGGTGCGCGCGCTCGACGTCATCTTCACGCTGCACGCCGATCACGAGCAGAACGCCTCCACCTCGACCGTCCGCCTGGCCGGCTCCTCGGGCGCGAATCCCTTCGCCTGCATCTCGGCCGGCATCGCCTGCCTGTGGGGCCCGGCTCACGGCGGCGCAAACGAAGCCTGCCTGAACATGCTCGAAGAGATCGGTGACGTGTCCCGCGTGGGCGAGTACATCGCGCGCGCCAAGGACAAGAACGACAGCTTCAAGCTGATGGGCTTCGGTCATCGCGTCTACAAGAACTTCGATCCGCGCGCCAAGTTGATGCAGAAGGTCTGCAACGAAGTGCTGACCGAACTCGGCCTCGAGAACGACCGCCTCTTCAAGCTGGCGATGGAACTCGAGAAGATCGCGCTGGAAGACCCGTACTTCGTCGAGAAGAAGCTCTACCCCAACGTGGACTTCTACTCGGGCATCGTGCAGAAGGCGCTCGGCATCCCGACTTCGATGTTCACCTGCATCTTCGCGCTCGCGCGTACCGTGGGCTGGATCACGCAGTGGGAAGAGATGATTACCGATCCCGAGTACAAGATCGGCCGTCCGCGCCAGCTCTACGTCGGTACCGCGCGCCGCGACGTGCCGGCGCTCGCGCAGCGTTCGTAAGAGTCGATGAAGAGGGTCGGCAGGATCCGCCGCAACTGACGGTGACGGGATGGCTGCGCGTGCGCGGCCATCCCGTTTTTCCATCGGAATGCATGCGCCAGCCATGCCTGCGAACCCGCCAACAGGGCAACAGAACACCAAAGGTGCTTTTCCCATGATGAAGCAACTCGAACAGACTTCGCACTTGTTCGGCTCAAACGCGCCGTTCATCGAAGAACAGTACGAAAACTACCTCGCCGACCCGAGCTCGGTGTCCGCAGAGTGGCGCGAGTATTTCGACAAGCTGCAGGCCCAGGTCGGTGCCGCCGCGCGCGACGTGCCGCACGGTCCTGTCATCGCCGCTTTTGAGCAGATGGCCAAGCGCGGTCCGGTGCGCACCGTCGTCACCGCGGGCGAGGACAAGCAGCAGGTCTCCGTGCTGCAGCTGATCAACGCCTACCGCTTCCTCGGCAACCGCTGGGCCAACCTCGATCCGCTCAAGCGCACCGAGCGGCCGCAGATCGCAGAGCTCGAGCCGTCCTACTACGGCTTCACCGAGGCTGATCTCTCCAAGAGCTTCAACATCGGCTCCTTCCACGGCTTCAGCACCGAGCGCGCCACCCTGCGCGAGATCCTCGAGGCGCTGCGCCAGACCTACTGCGGCCCGATTGGCGCCGAGTACATGTACATGACCGACATCGGTCAGAAGCGCTGGATCCAGAGCCGCCTCGAAAGCCTGCGTGGTACGCCGAAGTTCTCCGCGGAGATGAAGAAGCGCATCCTCGAGCGCACCACCGCGGCCGAGACCCTCGAGCGCTACCTGCACACCCGCTATGTCGGTCAGAAGCGCTTCTCGCTCGAGGGCGGCGAGTCGGCCATCGTCGCGATGGACGAGCTGATCCGCGTCGCCGGCGGTCTGGGCGTACAGGAAACCGTGATCGGCATGGCCCACCGCGGCCGCCTCAACGTGCTGGTCAACACCCTCGGCAAGTCGCCCTCGATGCTGTTTTCCGAGTTCGAGGGCAAGGCCGCCGCCGACCTCACCGCCGGCGACGTGAAGTACCACATGGGGTTCTCGAGCGACGTGATGACCCCGGGCGGCCCGATGCACCTGACGCTCGCGTTCAACCCCTCGCACCTCGAGATCATCAATCCGGTCGTCGAGGGCTCGGTGTATGCCCGCCAGGTCCGTCGTGGCGACAGTGACAAGAAGCAGGTGCTGCCGGTGCTGATCCACGGCGATGCCGCCGTGGCCGGCCAGGGCGTCAACCAGGAGATGCTCAACTTCTCGCAGACCCGTGGCTACGGCACGGGCGGTACGGTGCACCTGGTGGTCAACAACCAGATCGGCTTCACCACCTCCGATCCGCGCGACTATCGTTCGTCGCTTTACTGCACCGACATCTTCAAGATGGTCGAGCCGCCGATCTTCCACGTCAATGGCGACGATCCCGAGGCCGTGGCGCTGGTTACCGCGCTGGCGGTCGAGTTCCGCCAGGAGTTCAAGAAGGACGTGGTCGTCGACATCATCTGCTTCCGCAAGCTCGGCCACAACGAGCAGGACGAGCCGATGGTGACCCAGCCGCTGATGTACCGCACCATCCAGAAGCACCCCGGCACCCGCAAGCTCTACGCCGACCGCCTGGTCGCCGAGGGCACGCTCAAGGCCGAGGATCCCGACCAGATGATCGCCGAGTACCGCGAGCACCTCGACAAGGGGCAACTGCTCTACAACCCGGTGCTCTCCGGCCACAACCGCCAGTTTGCGGCCGACTGGACGCCCTACATCAAGCAGCCCTACACCGACGAGTGCGACACCACGGTGCCGGTGCAGGAGATCAAGCGCCTGTCCGAGCGCCTGAGCACCATCCCGGCGAACTTCACGCTGCACTCGCGCGTCAAGAAGATCATCGACGACCGTGCAGCCATGGGCCGCGGCGAAGTGGCCTTCGACTGGGGCATGGGCGAGAACCTCGCCTATGCCAGCCTGCTCGCGCAGGGCTACGGCGTGCGCCTCTCCGGCGAGGACGTCGGCCGCGGCACCTTCTTCCACCGTCACGCCGTGCTGCACGACCAGAAGCGCGAGCGCTGGGACGAGGGCATCTACAAGCCGCTCGATCACATCCAGGACGGCCAGGCTCGCTTCCAGAGCTACGACTCGGTGCTGTCGGAGGAGGGCGTGCTCGCCTTCGAGTACGGCTACGCCACCACCGAACCCAACGAACTCGTGATCTGGGAAGCCCAGTTCGGCGACTTCGTCAACGGCGCCCAGGTCGTCCTCGACCAGTTCATCAGCTCGGGCGAGGCCAAGTGGGGCCGCTTGTGCGGGCTCACGCTGATGCTGCCGCACGGCTACGAGGGCCAGGGCCCCGAGCACTCGTCGGCGCGCCTCGAGCGCTACATGAACAACGCCGCCGAGCACAACTGGCAGATCTGCGTGCCGACCACCCCTGCGCAGATCTTCCACCTGCTGCGCCGCCAGGCGATCCGCAAGGTGCGCAAGCCGCTGATCATCATCACGCCGAAGTCGCTGCTGCGCCACAAGGAGGCGATCTCCTCGATCGAGGAACTGGCCAACGGCCGCTTCCAGACCGTGATCCCCGAGGTCGAGAAGCTCGACGCCAAGAAGGTCAAGCGAGTGGTGCTGTGCCAGGGCAAGATCTACTACGAGCTCCTCGCGCATCGTCGCGAGAACAAGATCACCGACACCGCGCTGGTCCGCATCGAGCAGCTCTATCCCTTCCCGACCGAGGCCTTCGCCAAGGCGATCGAGCAGTTCCCGAACGCCAAGGAGATCGTCTGGGCCCAGGAGGAGCCGCGCAACCAGGGCGCCTGGTACTGGCTCGCCTCGCGCCAGCATCTGGTCAACGTGCTCGGCACGAAGCGCCGTCTGCTGCTGGTGAGCCGCCCGGCCGCCGCTTCGCCCGCGGTCGGCTACTACGCCAAGCACAACGCTCAACAAAAGGCGGTCCTCGAAAACGCCTTCGGTCCGATCCAGGACACCACGCCGCAGTTCCCGCACTGAAAAAAACCTAGGGAGAGAAATTCATGCTGATCGAAGTCAAAGTACCGCAGCTGTCCGAGTCGGTTTCCGAAGCCACGCTGGTCACCTGGCACAAGAAGGAAGGCGACGCGGTTTCGCGCGACGAGAACCTGATCGACATCGAGACCGACAAGGTCGTGCTCGAGACCCCGGCCCCGGCCGATGGCGTGCTGGTGAAGATCATCAAGCAGGGTGGCGACACCGTCACCTCGGGTGAGCTCATCGCCCAGATCGACACCGAAGCCAAGGCCGCAGCCGGTGCCGCCGCCGCGGCTCCGGCTGCTGCCGCCGCGGCTCCGGCTGCCGCCGCCGCGGCTCCGGCTGCCGCCGCCGCCCCGGCCGCGTCCGGTGCCGCCGGCGCCGCCAGCCCGGCCGCGCGCAAGATCCTCGACGAGAAGGGCATCGCCGCGGGCGACGTCGCCGGCTCCGGCCGTGGCGGTCGCGTGACCAAGGAAGACGCCGTCGCCGCCCAGCCCAAGGCCGCCGCAGCCGCTGCCGCGGCGTCCGCCGCGGTGCAACTCGCCGGCGACCGTCCGGAAGAGCGCGTGCCGATGACCCGCCTGCGCGCCCGCATCGCCGAGCGCCTGCTGCAGTCGAAGAACGAAAACGCCATCCTGACCACGTTCAACGAAGTGAACATGGCGCCGGTCATGGCGCTGCGCAAGCAGTACGGCGACAAGTTCGAGAAGGCCCACGGCGTGCGTCTGGGCTTCATGGGCTTCTTCGTCAAGGCCGCCGTGGCCGCGCTGAAGAAGTTCCCGATCCTGAACGCCTCGGTCGATGGCAACGACATCGTCTATCACGGCTACATCGACATCGGCATCGCGGTGGGTTCGCCGCGTGGCCTGGTGGTGCCGATCCTGCGCAACGCCGAGTCCATGTCGATCGCCGACATCGAGCTCAAGATCGCCGAGTTCGGCGAGAAGGCCAAGGGCGGCAAGCTGTCGCTGGAAGAGCTGTCCGGCGGCACCTTCTCGATCTCCAACGGTGGCGTGTTCGGCTCGATGATGTCGACGCCGATCATCAACCCGCCGCAGTCGGCCATCCTCGGCATCCACGCCACCAAGGACCGCGCCGTGGTCGAGAACGGGCAGGTCGTCGTGCGCCCGATCAACTATCTGGCCATGTCCTACGACCACCGCATCATCGACGGTCGCGAGGCGGTGCTGGGCCTGGTGACGATGAAGGAAGCGCTGGAAGATCCGGCTCGCCTGATCCTGGATGTGTGAGCGGACGTAAGG
>JAEUNQ010000272.1 GCA_016790365.1 Thauera sp.
ATACCTGGCCGCGTTCACCTACCGATTCAACCGCCGATTCGATCTGCGCGCGCTTCACACGCGACTGCTCGTGGCTGCCGCCACCTGTGTGCCGCAGCCTCAGCGGGTGATTCGGTCGGCTGAACATCATTGCTAATCAAGAAACATTTTAACAGCAATGGGTTTCCGGCGCCTTCCGGACGCCCGCCCGGGGGGCGATCGCCTCGTCCGGCTTGCCAATCCGCGTACGACTTGCTAAAAGTCCGTCCGGGTGTCTGCGACACCCGATCCGGTCCGACGCGGGGACGACCCCGCCCGCCATGCGCGCATCGTGCAGCGACCGTCGGATTCCCGCGGGACGACCCGCAGGACGAGGCGCGGGCCCGACCGGCCCGCTGCTGCCCGAGTTTCCTCCCGTGTCCGCAAAACCCAAGCTTCGTACCTTCCCCGACCGCCTGCGCCAGATCGCGATGTTCGAGATCGGCGGCCTGGTGCTGATCACCCCGCCCTTCGCCTGGGCGAGCGGGGTGCCGATCCGCGAATCCATCGGCCTGCTCGCCTTGCTGGCGCTGATGGCGGCGATCTGGAACGGCGCCTACAACACCACCTTCGACTGGATCGAGGGCCGGCTCACCGGGCGCACCGCCGACCGCCGCCCGTTCCGGCTGCGCGCCTTGCACGCGCTCGGCTTCGAGTCCGGCCTGCTGGTGATGACGCTGCCGGTGATCGTGTGGTGGACCGGCATGGGCTGGGTCGAAGCGCTGATCGCCGACATCGGTCTGGCGATCACGTACACGATCTACGCCTTCCTGTTCAATCTCGGCTACGACCGCCTGTTCCCGATCGCGCCGGCGCCTGCCGACGGCAGGACGGGCGCGGCCGGGCTGGCGGCGGAGCGCTGAGATGTTGCCAGGCAGCACCCCGGGCGCCACCGCGGATGCCGCCCTCGTCCTCGATGCCGACCTCTCCGCCCTCAACACCTTCGGCCTGCATGCGCGCGCGGCCCGCCTGCTGCGCGTGCGCTCGGTCGATGCGCTGCGCGCGGCGATCGGCGCGCCGGGCTGGTCCGACACGCCGCGCCTGGTGCTCGGTGGCGGCAGCAACCTCGTGCTCGGCGGCGATTACGCCGGCACGGTGCTGCGGGTGGAGATCCCCGGCCGCCGCCTGCTGCGCACCGAGGCCGAGGCCTGGATCGTCGAGGCCGGCGCCGGCGAGGACTGGCACGATTTCGTGCGCTGGACGCTGGCGCAGGGCTGGCCCGGGCTGGAGAACCTGTCGCTGATCCCTGGCACGGTCGGCGCCGCGCCGATCCAGAACATCGGCGCCTATGGGCTGGAACTGGTCGAGCGCTTCGATTCGCTCGACGCGGTCGAGCTCGACAGCGGCGAGCTGCGCAGCTTCGATGCCGCGGCGTGTGCCTTCGGCTACCGCGACAGCGTGTTCAAGCGCAATCCCGGGAAGTGGCTGGTCGCTGCGGTGCGCTTTCGCCTGCCGCGGCCGTGGCGCGCGGTCACGCGCTACGCCGACGTGGCGCGAGAGCTCGAGGCCTGCGGTCTCGCGCAGCCCAGCGCGCTCGAGGTCTCGGATGCGGTGATCGCGATCCGTCGCCGCAAGCTGCCCGACCCGGCGGTGCTGGGCAATGCCGGCAGCTTCTTCAAGAACCCGGTGGTCGACGCTGCGCGCTGCGCGCGCCTGCTTGCCGCATACCCCGCGTTGCCGCACTACCCGCAGGCGGACGGCCGCGAGAAGCTCGCCGCCGGCTGGCTGATCGAGCAGGCCGGCTGGAAAGGGCGCGACCTCGGCCCGGTGGGCTGCTACGAGCGCCAGGCCCTGGTGCTGGTCAACCGTGGCGGCGCCCGCGGTGCCGACGTGCGCCGTATCGCCCGGGCGATCGCCGACGACGTCGAGGCGCGCTTCGGCGTGCGCCTGGAACCGGAGCCGGTCTTCGTCTGACGCGATCCCCAACACTCGAGGGCCGCTCGCCCGCAGGAGAACCGCATGTCCCATGACGATCGCCAGGCTGCCGTACTGGTCGAGCTGCGCGCCGCGCTCGGTGCCCACGAGGTCCTCGCTGGCGACGCCAGCCCGCGCCATCTCGCGGACTGGAGCACGGCGGTCGGCGGCATTCCGCTCGCCATCCTGCGCCCGCGCAGCACCGATGAGCTGTCGTGTGCGCTGGCGATCTGCCATGCCCATGGCCAGGCGGTGGTGCCGCAGGGGGGGCTGTCCGGCCTCGTCGGCGGTGCGGTGCCCACGGGCGGCGAGGTGCTGATCTCGCTCGAGCGCATGAATGCGATCGAGGAGATCGATCTCGATTCTGGCACGGTCACCGTGCAGGCCGGCGCGATCCTGCAGAACATTCAGGAAGCCTGCCGTGACGCCGGTGCATTGCTGGCGGTCGATCTGGGTGCGCGCGGCTCTTGCCAGATCGGCGGCAACGTCGCAACCAACGCCGGCGGCAACCGCGTGATCCGCTACGGCAACACGCGCGACTCGGTGCTCGGCCTGGAGGCCGTGCTTGCCGACGGCACGGTGTTGCCGATGATGAACCGCATGGTCAAGAACAACGCGGGCATGGATCTCAAGCACCTGTTCATCGGCAGCGAGGGGGTGCTCGGTATCGTCACCCGCGTGGTGCTCAAGCTGCAGCCGCTGCCGCAGGGCACGAGCACCGCGCTGGTGGCGGTGGCGGACTTCGGTTCCGCGCTGCGCTTCCTGCGTCATGCGCAACAGAGCCTGTCCGGGCAGATCAGCGCCTTCGAGATCATGTGGCACGACTACCTCGACACGGCGGTCGCCGCCAATCGCCTGCGCAAGCCCTTTTCCATCGATTACCCGGTCTACGTGCTGACCGACATGCACTGTGGCCAGCCGGCGACCGATGCACAGCGCTTCGAGGCCATGCTGGAGGCGGCGATCGAGGCGGGCTGGATCCAGGATGCGGCGGTGGCGCAATCGGTGGCGGACGCCGAGGCCTTGTGGGCGATCCGCGACGGTGTCGCCGAGGTATTGCGCGACTACGCGCCCACGCTGAACTTCGACGTCTCGGTGCCGGTGGCCTGCATCGGCGACTGTGCGGTGCGCGTGCGCGCGAACCTCGAGCGTGACTGGCCACAGCTGAAGGCCTTGTTCTTCGGGCACGTCGGCGATGGCAACCTGCATGTGGTGGTGTGCAAGGTGCCACAGGATGCCGACAGCGTGCACGCGATCGAGGAGGCGGTGTACGGCGTGGTGCGCGACTACGCCGGCTCGGTGTCGGCCGAGCATGGCATCGGGGTGCTCAAGCGCGACTGGCTGCATTACTCGCGCACGACCTCCGAGCTCGCCCTGATGAGGACGCTCAAGCAGGCGCTCGATCCGCGCGGCATCCTGAACCCGGACAAGATGCTCTGAACGGTCGGCCGGAGCCTTGTCCGCCCTGGGCGGCGCGTGCGTTTCTGCGCCTAGATGACCCGGCGCGGCTGCTCGATGATGGTCTGGTAGACCAGGCTCTTGATCTTCATGCGGTCCTCCGGGACGAGTTCGTGGAAGTCCACCCCGTAGTGATACTCGAGGCCTTCGCCCTCCGCTGCGGGCTCCTGCTGCACGTTGCGGATCTCGGCCGCGATCCTGAGCTCGGAGTGGACCTCGTGGAGGAGCGCGTCGAAGTGCAACTGGACGATCGCCCCTTGTTCGCCCAGTGCGGCATGGGTGTGGATCAGCGCACCGGTCGCACTCAGGTTCAGCATCGTGCCTTCACCCGCCTCGTCGCCGGACTGGGATACGACCCGTACCGGGAGCTGCGTGCGCACGCGCGTCGCCTTGCGGATCACGCTGCCCTGGATCACCGTCGGGAAGCTCAGGTGCACGTAGTCGAAGGGTAGCCTGCAGGCGCGCAGCACCGAGGCGCGGAAAGCGAAGGCGCTCTGGCGCGAGAACACCCGGACGATCACCGGATCGTTGTCGACCAGTTCCACCCGTCGTCCGGCCGCGACAGGGGTGCTCACCATCAGGCTGACGCCCTCGACGTAGCCGACCACACGCACGAACGCGCGCCGCACGCCGGTGCGTGCGGTGCATTCGATCTGCAATCGGTCGCCGACGGCGAGCCGCATGTCCTCGAAGGTGAAGCCGCGCCGGGCTTCGTCCTCATCGTTCTCGCCCGTGCGCTCGTCGCGCTCGAGATCCTCGTTGGCGGTGTCTTCGCTCATTGTCCTGCCCGGCCTCTCCGGGGTTGCGTCCTTGGCGCATTGAAGCGGGTCCACTCCGTCCGGGCAAGGGCGAATTGCACGCCTGCACGCATGAATATTCGTTTCCTCTGATGTGGTGTGTCTGCAAATACGACCACTGATCCAGCCTCGAGCCTGTTAGTTTGCCGGCCGTGCGCATGCGGCCACGCCGCAACACGCCCTCCCTTGGACAAGACCGGAAACACAGGATGACCACGCCCCGACGCATCACCCCGCTCGCCCTCGCCGGCGCCCTCGTCGCCTCCTCTGGTGCGAGCCAGGCCGTGACCTGGAGCGATACCTCCGTCGGCTATCGCCACGGCCGCGAGTTCCACGAGCCCAACAACCCCCGGGACGTCGAGAAGCACGTCCTGCAGTTTTCCCACGCCAGCGGCTACACGATGGGACAGAACTTCCTCAACCTGGACATCTACCGCTCGGACGAGGCAGACCCGACCGTGCGCGGGGGCTCCAAGGGCGCGACGGAGCTCTACCTCGTCTATCGGCATCAACTGCACCTGGGCAAGGCGCTCGGGAAGAGCTTCGGATTCGGCCCGGTGAAAGAGCTCGCGCTCACCGCCGGTTTCGATCTCAACACCAAGAACTCGCCGGTGCAGCCGCGCAAGCGCCTGCTCGTCGCCGGTCCTACGCTGAAGTTCGACGTGCCGGGCTTCCTCGATGTGAGCCTGCTGTTCGGAAGGGAGTGGAACCAGAACAAGCTCGGCTCACCGAAGCAGCGGATCGCATTCGACCCGCAGTGGATCCTTGCCGCCGCCTGGGGCATCCCATTCACCGTCGGCGCGGTGCCGCTCAAGTTCCAGGGCTTCGCCAACCACCTGAGCAAGCGCGGCGCGGACTACAACGGCAGGAAGACCAAGGCCGAGACCCTGATGCGTACCGCGCTGATGATCGACGTCGGCCAGATGGTTTCCGGGAGGAAGAACACCTTCCTGATGGGCGTGGGCTATGAATACTGGCGCAACAAGTTCGGCAACCATGGCATCCCGGGTGTGGACGTCGACGCGCCGGTCTTCCAGGCGGAGTGGCATTTCTGAGGGGGTGCGGAGCAAGGCCCCCGTCGGCGCGCCGCCACCGCGGTGTCGCCTGCAATATTTCCGATCGGCGATCCGCGACCAACCATCCGTATTCGTGATGCGCTGTATCAGGCGGGCGAGATTCATGGCGTTTCCTGGCCTGTTAGTTTTGCGAACGCGCGCATTGCACTGCGCCCGAAAGCCAAACCAGAAACAGGACCGGAGACAAGAAATGACAAGACTCAGCGCCCGCATCACAACGCTTGCCGCGGCCGGCACGCTGTTGGCCATCCCTGCCGCAGGCCAGGCCGCGACCTGGAGCGACACTTTCGTCGGCTACCGCTACGGCAGCGACTTCCGCGAGCCGACCAACACGAAGGACGTCGAGAAGCACGTGCTGCAGTTCACTCACGCCAGCGGCTACTCGATGGGGCAGAACTTCGTGAACCTGGACGTCCTGCAGTCGGACAAGGCCGACCCGGCCAGTGGCGGCGGCAGCGGCGCGACCGAGTTCTACCTGACCTATCGGCATCAGGTTCATCTCGGCAAGGTGTTCGACCGCAGCTTCGCCTTCGGGCCGGTCAAGGAGGTCGCGGTCACCGCGGGTTTCGATCTCAACACCAAGAACACCGCGTTCTCACCGCGCAAGCGACTCGTGGTGCTCGGGCCCACCCTGAAGTTCGACGTGCCGGGCTTCCTCGACGTCAGCCTGCTCGTCGGCAAGGAGTGGAACCGCTGCGGTCTCGATCCCGTCGCGCCTTCGACCTTCGATCCCTGCCCGCAGACCGAGGTGAGCTTCGACCCGCAATGGATCGTGAGCGCGGCCTGGGGCATCCCCTTCAGCGCCGGCCCGCTGCCGCTGAAGTTCCAGGGTTTCATCAACATCAACGGCGAGAAGGGCAGGGACTACGCTGGCGTGAAGACCCACACCGAGACCCTGATGCGCACCGCGCTGATGGTCGATGTCGGCCAGATGGCCTGGGGCAAGAAGAATACCTTCCTGATGGGCGTCGGCTACGAGTACTGGCGCAACAAGTTCGGCAACCACGCCTTCGCGAACGGTAACGAGAAACCGGGCATCGACACCAGCGCGCCGACCTTCCAGATGGAATGGCATTTCTGAGGCGTGAGGCGCCTCGTTCACCACGAACGCGAGGCGCTGGGGCGGGGACGGCGGGCGCCAACTTCAGGAGCGCCGAGGCGGAGGGCGTCGCGGGGGAAACAAGGCGACGCATGTCCGAGGCGCGCAGCGCCGAGTTTGCGTCGCCGCCCCCGCGACGTCCTCCACCGCGGGCAGCCCGGAGCGCAGCGGCGGGCCGCGAGTGCAGGCGGCGCCCGCCGTCCCCGCTCCGCCGCCGCATCGCAGCCGCGCGAGTCACACGTTCATCACCGTCACCGCACGCGTGTTCAGGTAGGCGTCGAGCGCCTCCGGGCCGCCTTCGGTGCCGTAGCCCGAATCCTTGATGCCGCCGAAGGGCATCTCCGCGCTCGGCGTCGCCGGCTGGTTCACATACAGCATGCCGACCTCGAGCTCGTGCGCCAGGCGGTGCGCGTTCTTCAGCGAACGTGTGAAGGCATAGCCCGCCAGCCCGAAGGACAGGCGGTTCGCCTCCGCGATCGCCTCGTCCAGCGTCGTGAAGCCGCGGATCGCCGCCAGCGGCCCGAACGGCTCCTCGTTGAACACCTTCGCATCCAGCGGTACGCCGGTCAGTACCGTGGGCGCGAAGAAGTTGCCCGCGGCGCCGATGCGCTCTCCGCCCGCCGCCACGGTTGCGCCGCGCGCCACCGCGTCCTGCACGAAATCCGCCATCGCCGCCACCCGGCGCGGATTCGCCAGCGGCCCCATCTGCGTGCCCTCGGCCAGCCCGTCGCCCACCTTGAGGTTCGTGGCGCGCTGCGCCAGCGCCGCGGCGAAGGCCTCGCGCACGGCCTCATGCACCAGGAAGCGTGTCGGCGAGATGCACACCTGACCGGCGTTGCGGAACTTCGACCCCGCCGACACCTTGATCGCCAGCTCCAGGTCGGCGTCCTCGCACACGATCACGGGCGCGTGGCCGCCGAGCTCCATCGTCACCCGCTTCATGTGCTGACCGGCCAGTGCCGCGAGCTGCTTGCCGACCGGGGTCGAGCCGGTGAAGGTGATCTTGCGGATCGCCGGGTGGGCGATCAGGTAGCTGGAGATCTCCGCCGGGGTGCCGTACACCAGCCCGATCACGCCTGCCGGCACGCCGGCATCGACGAAGGCGCGCACCAGCTCGGCCGGCGCCGCGGGCGTCTCCTCGGCAGCCTTGACCAGGATCGAGCAGCCGGTGGCGAGCGCCGCCGCGGCCTTGCGCACCACCTGATTGATCGGGAAGTTCCATGGCGTGAAGGCGGCTACCGGGCCGACCGGATCCTTGATCACCATCTGTGTCGCCAATAGGCTCCGTCCCGGCACGATGCGGCCGTACACCCGTTGGCCCTCGTCGGCGAACCATTCGATGATGTCGGCCGCGGCCAGGGTCTCCATCTTCGCCTCGGGCAGCGGCTTGCCTTGTTCCCGGGTGAGGATCCGGGCGATGTCCTCGGCGCGCTCGCGCATGAGCGTAGCGGCGCGACGCATCGTCTTCGCACGCTCGATCGCAGAGGTATTGCGCCAGGCCTGGAAGCCCTTCACGGCGGCCGCGACTGCGCGATCCAGGTCGGCGATCGCGGCATGCGCGACGCGCCCGATCTCCTCGCCGGTGGCGGGGTTGTGCACCGCCAGCGTGCGGCCGTCGAGGGCGTCGCACCATTGGCCGTCGATCAGCAGGCGGGTGTCGGGGTAGGTCATGGGGTCTTCCTCTCGTGGGAATGTAGGGGCAAACATTCTAGCGGGTGGTGGATGACGGGGAGGCGCCGGGCAGCCGGTCCGCCGTGGTCCTGCCTCAGGAGATCTCCCGTGCGCTCAGCGAGTAGCTGAAGGCGTCGGGGTCGAGGCTGTTGAAGCGCTGGCCGGCGAGCTCGCCCTGGGGATACATCAGGAAGGGGATCTCCTTGCCGGTGCTGTTGGGCAGGCGCAGATCGTGGGCGTCGTTGTAGGCCAGCCAGTTCATCTCCCAGGCGCCGAAGAGCTGCTTGCGCACCGCGGCGACCTTGGGATCGACCATGGAGAGCTTGCCCGGGGGCTCCTCGAGCACGACCTTGCGCACGTCCGCCGGGTCCACCGGCACCCAGCCGAAGCGCTCGAGGAAGACCTCGGCGCGGCAGTGCTGGGCCTTGGAGACGTTGCCGCTCTTGCCCAGGCTCTTGTAGCCGAAGCGCGAGTCGGCGACGCGGATGCCGTAGACGTCGCGCGCCGGCAGCCCGGCCGCGCGCGCGAGGCCGACGAAGAGGGCGTTGAGGTCGGCGCACTTGCCCGACAGGTTGCCGGTCTCGAGCATCGTGCGGATGTCGCCGATGCCGCAGCCGCGCACCTTGGGCTCGCGGAAGGTGTTGTCCACGATCCAGTCGTAGATCGCGCGCGCCTTGTCCTCATCGCTCTTCGCGCCCTGGACGATGTCGCGCGCGGTGTCGCGCACGATGCCGTCGGTGGGCAGCAGCGCGGTGGCGCGCAGGTAGAGCATGCGCTCGGCGCGCGTCAGCACCTGGGGCGTGGTGCCGGGCTGGCCGAAGTCAGTGGCGCGGTCGCGGGTGGCGAAGCGGCTGAGGATCTCGAGCTGGGGCTGGGCGACGCCCGGCGCCCACTCGGCGTAGACCATCTCCGCGCCGGAGCGGTCGCGCACGCGCTCCATGAGGTCGGCGTTGCCTTGCCAGAGGCTGCCCATCGGGCGCTGCCAGGCGGTCTCGTGCATCGCCGGCAGCGGCACCCACACGCGCAGCGGGCCGTCGCCGGGCAGCGGTTCGATGCGGCTCGTCAGCTCGAAGCGGCGCCAGCCGGTCTCCGGCGTGGGGGCGAAGGCGGGCGGTTCGGCGATCGGGGCGGGGGTGGCGAGCGGCGCGGGGGCCGCGACCGCGGCCGGGGCGGATTGCTGGGCGCGCGCGAGCGCAGGCAGCGCGAGGCCGGCCGCGAGGCTGCCAGCGCGCAGGAAGTTGCGGCGGTTCATGAGTTCTCCCGATGAGCGAAGCCGCCCCGGTGCGGGATGCCGCCGGGGCTTGATGGCTGGCCGTTGCCGGCGGCCGTGTGCGGGGACTGCCCGCGGCGTGGAAGGCCGATGCGAAGGATCGGCACGCTGGTCCGGCGCGCATTGTCGGCGATTGTGCGGAGCGAGTGAACCCGCGCACCGCGCGTCCTGGCCCTGAACGCGGCCCTGTAGGAGCGACGCAAGGCGCGAACGGGCGGCTGTCCATGCGCCGGCGCTCTTTTCGTCGATGGATTCGCGCCTTGCGGCGCTCCACACGGGGTGCTCGCAGCGATGAGACCGGTTCTTGTAGGCGCCGCAAGGCGCGAACCTTAGCCCCACGCCTCCGCCGACCTTCCCGAGTGCGGGATCTCCGCCATGGGCAGCGCCGGTGAGGGTCGATACAATGGCTCGCATGAATCAGCCGATTCCCGGGACGGCGTCCTGCTGCCCGGTCTGCCTTGGCGCATCCGTGCGCCCCTTCCTGCACGTGGGCGGGCGCGACTATCTGCGCTGCGAAGCCTGCGAGGCGACCTTCCTGCACCCGGCCCAGCGACCGGCGGCGGATGCCGAGTGCGCCGAATACCGCCTGCACCGCAACGACCCCGCTGACCCCGGCTACCGCCGCTTCCTCGCGCGCCTGGCCGACCCGCTGCGTGCCCGCCTCGCGCCCGCGGTGCAGGGGCTGGACTACGGCTGCGGCCCGGGGCCGGCGCTGGCCGCGATGTTGCGCGAGGCCGGCCACCCGATGCGGGTGTGGGATCCCTTCTTTGCCCCCGACCCCGATGCGCTCGCGCGCCGCTACGACTTCGTCACCTGCACCGAGGTGGTCGAGCACTTCCACGCCCCCGCGGCCGAGTTCGCGCGCCTCGACGGCCTGCTGCACCCCGGCGGCTGGCTCGGCATCACCACCTGCCTGCAGACCGAGGACGCCCGCTTCGCCGCCTGGCATTACCGGCGCGATCCCACCCACGTGGTGTTCTACCGCGCGGCCACCTTCCGGGTGATCGCTGCCCGCTTCGGCTGGCGCTGCGAGCTGCCGGCCAAGGACGTGGTGCTGATGCACAAGCCCGCGCCGCCGGTGGCCGCGGTGTCCTCCGCCGCTTCGTCTTCCTCTCCCCCCAACCCCGACCGGGAGTCTCCATGCGCTACGAAACCCTCCTCTACGACCTCTCCGACGGCATCGCCGAGATCCGCCTCAACCGCCCGCAGCGCCTCAACGCGGTCACGCAGCAACTCTACGACGAGCTGAACGACGCGCTCGGCCGCGCCGAGGCCGCGCGCGAGGCGCGCGTGGTGTTGCTCACCGGCGAGGGCCGCGCCTTCTGCGTCGGTGCCGACCTCAAGGAGCACAAGGCCGGGCGCACCGCCTTCGACCGCCGCCAGTACCTCAAGGGCGAGCAGGACGTGTGCCGCCGCCTGATCGACCTGAAGAAGCCGGTGGTCGCCGCGGTCAACGGCTACGCGCTCGGCGCTGGCGCCGAGATGGCGCTCGCCTCCGACTTCCTGCTGATGGCGGAAGGTGCGCAGCTCGGCCTGCCCGAGATCTCGATCGGAAACTTCCTCGGCGGCGGCGTGACCTGGCTGCTGCCGCGCCTGGTGGGACTGGCGAAGGCGCGCGAGCTGGTTTTCCTCGGCGAGCGCATCGGTGGCGAGGAGGCCGTGCGCATCGGGCTGGCGAACCGGGTGTTCGCCGATGCGGGCTTTCTCGACGAGGCGCGTGCCTTCGCGCGCAGGATCGCCGCCAAGGCGCCGTTCTCGATGGAGCTCGCCAAGCGCCAGCTCAACCTCGCGGCCGAGCGCACGCTCGACGCCTGCCTCACCGCCGAGCTCGAAGGCATGATGTTCGTCGGCACCACGCGTGACTGGCAGGAGGGCGTGGATGCCTTCGCCGAGAAGCGCGCGCCGGTGTTCAAGGGGGAATGACATGAGCGAGAACCCGAACCCCGTGCCCTGCAGCCCGGCGCGCCGCAGCCCGCTGCACGACTTCCTCGCCCCCGTCTCGATCGCGATCGTGGGCGCCTCGGCCGACCCCACCAAGCGCGGCTACAAGGCCATGGTCGGCCTCATCAAGGGCGACTACCGCGGCCGCATCTACCCGATCAACCCCAAGGTGCCCGAGATCCTCGGCGTGCCGACCTGCGCCACGCTCGACGACGTGCCCGGGCCGATCGACCTGGCGCTGATCTGCACCCCGGCGAAGACCCTG
>JAEUNQ010000325.1 GCA_016790365.1 Thauera sp.
GCGAGGCCGTAGTGGAGCGAGTGGGTGAGGACGTGGGTGGTCGCCTCGCGCCACGGAACGAGCTTGCCGTCCTGCCAGATGAAGCCGTCGCGGTCAGCCATGGACATGATGAAGATCTCCGCCTTGAAAAATGTTCGCTGAATGGGTTCGTCGCGCGCCCTCGATCGTCCACCGGGCGCAAAGCCTTGCGATTCTAGCGTAAAGCCGTGCCGAGGACGCGGGTCGCGCGCAGGCCGCGATCGACCTGCCACCGGCGCGGGCGGGCGGCACGCGGCGCTCCTCCATCCAGGGTGGTGCGCGCTAGAATGCGGGCCTTCATGCGCTGGAGCATCGAGGTGAAGGATCGTCCCTGGAAACCCAACGTCACCGTCGCCGCCGTCATCGAGCGCGATGGCCGCTTCCTGCTCGTCGAGGAGGAGACGCCCGAGGGGCTGCGTTTCAACCAGCCCGCCGGCCACCTCGAGGAGGGCGAGTCCCTGCTGCAGGCCACCGTGCGCGAGGTGCTCGAGGAGACCGCCCACCATTTCGAGCCGGAGTACCTCGTCGGCATCTACCAGTGGACACGTCCGCAGGGCGACATCACCTACCTGCGCTTCGCCTACGGTGGCCGCCTGCTCGGCGAGCAGCCGGGGCGCCCGCTCGACGAGGGCATCGTGCGCGCGGTATGGCTCACGCTCGACGAGGTGTGCGCGTGCGCCGATCGCCACCGCAGCCCGCTGATCCTGCAGTGCATCGAGGACTGGATCGCCGGGCAGCGCCATCCGCTCGCGCTGGTGCATCACAGCGCGACGGGATGATGACGCGCCGGCTCCGCCCGCTGTTGTGCGCGCTGCTCGCCTTGCCGGCAGCGACGTGGGCGACGGTGGGCGCGGCGGCGTCGGATGCCGGGGCGGAGGTGAGCATCTGCTACAACTACGGCTGCGCGAGCGAGGGGCGGGTGCGCGTGCATGCGGCCAGCCTGCGCCGCATCGGTGCACGCCTCGCGGCGGCGCGCAGCGCGGCGCAGGAGCGCGAGCTCCTCGCCGAGGCGGTGGGCGGGCTGTACCGGGTGGCGGCGACGCAGACGGCGGTCGCGACCGACCGCGCCGGCAACCTGCTCGACGAGGGCGCGGACGGACGGATGGACTGCATCGATCACTCGACCACCACGACCCGGCTGCTGCAGCTGCTCGAGGCGCGCGGGGCGCTGCGCTTTCACCGCGTGCTTGAGCCGGCGCGCCGCACCCGGCTGATCCTGCAGCACTTCAGCGCGGTGGTCGAGGTGCTGTCGGTGGCCGAGCGCATCGATCGCCTGCCGCCCGGCGAGGCGCTGGCGGGCTGCAACTGCACCGAGGACGGGCTGGTGATCGGGGCTGCGGGGGAGGGGGACGGCGATGGCAATGGCGACGACCGTCCGGGACAACGTTACGTGGTCGACAGCTGGTTCGTCGACAATGGCGAGCCGGCCATCGTGCTGCCGCTCGCGGAATGGCTCAATGGAGGTGGACCGAATGTCCAGTAGTCGGGATGGAAAGCAGGACGGGGCGGGGATGAAGGTGGTGGTCGGCATGTCCGGCGGCGTGGACTCGGCGGTGACCGCGCTGCTGCTCAAGCGCCAGGGCTACCAGGTGACCGGCCTGTTCATGAAGAACTGGGAGGACGACGACGATTCCGAGTACTGCTCGACGCGGCAGGACCTGGTTGACGTGGCTTCGGTGTGCGACGTGATCGGCATCGACCTCGAGGTCGTCAATTTCAGCGCCGAATACAAGGACCGCGTGTTCGCCGACTTCCTGCGCGAGTACGAGGCCGGGCGCACGCCCAACCCGGACGTGCTGTGCAACTCCGAGATCAAGTTCCGCTGCTTCCTCGACCACGCCATGCAGCTCGGCGCCGAGCGCATCGCCACCGGCCACTACGCCCAGGTGCGCCCGTGGACCAACGACGGCCGCACCGAGTACCAGCTGCTCAAGGCCGAGGACGGCACCAAGGACCAGAGCTACTTCCTCTACCGCCTCACCCAGGAGCAGCTTGCGAAGACGATGTTCCCGCTCGGCGCGCTGTACAAGCGCGAGGTGCGCAGGATCGCCGCCGAGGCCGGCCTGCACGTGGCCGAGAAGAAGGACTCGACCGGGATCTGCTTCATCGGCGAGCGCCCCTTCCGCGAATTCCTGATGCGCTACCTGCCCACCCGGCCGGGCGAGATCCGCGCGCTCGACGACGGTCGCCTGCTGGGCGAGCACCAGGGCCTGATGTACCACACCATCGGCCAGAGGAAGGGCCTGCACATCGGCGGCCTCAAGGGCAACCAGGACGAGGCGGGCGAGCATGAGGCCTGGTACGTGGCCGGCAAGGACGTCAAGGCCAACGTGCTCCAAGTGGTCCAGGGCCACGCCCACCCGGCGCTGCTGAAGGACCGCCTGGTCGCCGGCGACCTCAACTGGATCGCCGGGCGCGACCCGCACACCAACTGGGTGTATACCGCCAAGCCGCGCTACCGCACCCCCGACCAGCCCTGCGAGATCGACCGCATCGCCGACGGTCGCGCCGAGATCGCCTTCGCCCAGCCGCAGTGGGCGGTGACGCCGGGGCAGAGCGTGGTGGTGTACGAGTCCAAGGTCTGCCTGGGCGGGGGAATCATCCTGCAGGCGTGAGGCGTGAGGCGTGAGGCGTGAGGCGTGAGGCGTGAGGCGTGAGGCGTGAGGCGTGAGGCGTGAGGCGTGAGGCGTGAGGCGTGAGGCGTGAGGCGCTGCTTCCCCGCCTTACGCCCGCGTCGCGCCGACGTCGGCGCCCGCGAGCGGTGGATGCGAGGCCGCTTGCGCGCGTGCAGCGAAGGTCTCGCAGCGCTCGATGAACTCGCGCGCGCTCTTGGGCATGGTCACGCGCGCGCGGATGATGTCGGTGACGAGGTTGCGTCCCTGCAGGATCAGGTGCAGGCCGTCGGTGGCCAGCTGGCGGGTGCTCTCGTCGGCGGCCGGGCCGAGTGCAGGGACGAGTGCGGCGAGGCGCTCCGAGGCGGTGACGAACTCCGCCCACACGTCGAAGATGTCCGGGTCGGTACGCAGGGTCTCGCACTTGATCTTGGCGATGCGCGCAAAGTCGAATACCAGCGGTTCCACGCCGCGGAACAGCGGTGTCGTGGCGAAGGTGGCGGCCATCACCGCCGCGATGCGGTCCACCGCGCGCAGCGCCTGGGCGATCTTGATGTAGCGGCTCTCGTAGAAGGCCTCGACCGGGATCGAGAAGGCACGGAAGGGTTCGCCCCACAGCTCGTCGATGCCCTCGTCGCCACTGCGGTGCAGCACCAGGCGCCCGAGCTTGAGCGCCTCCTGCAGACAGCCACCGCATTCGCGCATCAGCGGGTTGTCGGTGGCGATCTCGATGCCCAGCTCCTGCAACTCCACCAGCTTGGTGAAGATGTCGGTGGCGCGGTTGAACAGCGCGCCGGCGTACATCGCGCCCTTGACGCGCTTGCGTGCGGGGTCGTCTTCGGCCTCGTAGGCGCGGCGCGCGTCGTCCAGACGCTTGCCCGGGATGTTGATGCCGTGCTCGACGTGGTTGAACAGGCGCCGGGTGAGCGCCTGGATCAGCCGCTTCTTGGCGTCCAGCGTGTCCGCCGGCGGCTCGTAGGCCTTGAGCCAGTAGCCGTCGTAGTGGATGCGCCGGACACCGTCGATGATCGCGACCGTACCGTCGGGGATGGTGTCTTGCATGGCCGTGGCCGTCCGTTGAGCGGATGAGGGGATGCGAAGGATACGCCCGCGCTCAGGCGCTTCCAATAGCCCGCGCAGAGGCGCGCGCACTGCGCTCGCGGCGCTGGCGACGGCGGCGGGCGGCGACGCGGAGCCGCCAGGCCAGCTGCGTGCCCCAGTAGGCGATGATCGAGCCCGTCACCGCCATGATCACCATGCCGACCAGCAGTGGCTGGCCGATGCCGCTGACCCAGGTCCAGGCCTGGGCGAGCGAGTCGATCGCGCGCACCGGCGCCTCGACGTCGTCGGGCGTCAGGTCGATCGGCGTGCGGGTCCCGATCACGCCGGCGCCGAGCTGGTAGGCGAAATAGTAGAGCGGGCCGTAGGTGAGCGGATTGCTGACCAATGTGGAGGCTGCAGCGATCAGCAGGTTGCCGCGCAGCAGCAGCGACGCGATCGCCGCCGCGGGGATCTGCGCGATCGGAATCATCAGGCCGAAGAACACGCCCATCGCCACGCCACGCGCCACCGAACGCCGGTTTACATGCCACAGCAGTGGATCGTGCAGGCGAGGTCCGAGCCAGCGCAGCATGCGGCTTTGGGTGATGGCTTCGCGAGTAGGCAGAAAGCGTTCGAGCATGGTCCGATCCGGAGCGAAGACGGCATCTTACGCATTGCATCGCAAAGCACAAGCGAGCCCGTCACGGGCTTCGAGGACCGCGCGCGAGCCTGCCATCCGGGAGGTTTTCTCGCCGGCTTCGACCGCGCTCGCGGCAAGGAATTCAATGAGGCGTGAGGCGTGGGGCGTCAGGCGTCAGGTGGCGCTCGCTCCTCGCTCCTGACCCCTTACACCCTCACGCCAGCTCGCTGGGAATCACCGCGCGCAGCACCGTCTGCGTCTCGCCCTCGCGCACCCGGTTGGTGAACCACCACAGCGCGCCCTTCTTGATCGTCCAGTCGGCCTCGCTGCCCGACAGCAGCAGCGCGCACAGGCGACCGAGGGCGGGTTGGTGGCCAACCACCAGCGCGGCGCCGTTGCCCTCGGGCCAGCCGGTGGCCGCGAGGATGTCGGCGACGTTGCCGTCCGGCCCCAGGTTGCTGACGATCTCGAACTCGTCGGTGAAGGCGGTCGCGGTCTGGCGGGTGCGCAGCGTCGGACTGACCAGCACCTTGAGGTTCCTGGGGCGATTGTCCTCCAGCCAGCGTGCCATGCGACGCGCCTGCTTGAGACCGCGGGGGGTGAGTTCGCGGGTGTGGTCGGGGCTGCCGTCCACGGCTTCCGCGTGACGCCAGAGCAGCAGGTCCATGTCGTTCGTCCTGGGTTCGAGGGTGCGCATCATCGGTTGGCGCGGTTACGGCACGATGACTGCGGTCCGTCCCGCGGCCTGCGTCGTGGGCTGCCTCACCATGGCTTGCCGCCCCACAGCAGCGGTTCGCACTCGCGCAGCACACGCCGGCGCAGGCGCGCGTACCGTGGTGCGTGCCAGCCCAGCACGAAGGCCGCCGCGGGTGCGATCCCGGGCTGCTTGCGCGACCATTCGTCCAGCCGTTGCAGCGCGCTGTCGACGTCCTGAAGGAAGCCGAGCGCGGTCTGGGTGCGCACCAGGCCGTCCAGGTAGCGCGCGATCCCCTTCGCGGCGAACAGCGGCGCAAAGAACTCGACGCCGTAGCGCAGCAGCTTGAAGTCGATCCGCAGTGCGTGCAGGCGGGTGGGCTCCAGGCTGGCCGCGGCCTGGGCGCCGCGGCGGGCGCGCTTGCGCAGCCGGTCCAGGCGCAGGCGGGCGAAGCTGCGCAGGTCGGCGGCTTCCGCAAGGCTGTCGGCACGCAGGCGGTGCAGCGCGGCGGTGAACTCGAGCAGCAGCCGGCCCTGGGTGGCGAGGTCGAGGCTGATGCCGGCGTGGTGGCGCGCGGCGGCGCGCGCCTGGCGCACGGTCTCGAGCAGCGCCGTCATCGAGGTCGCATCGGCCAGGCCCTCCGGGCTGACCGGCTCGAGCAGCTCGGCGTGGAAGACGTCGAGGTCGCGCGCATTGCCGAAGCGGTTGGCGTTGTCGCGCAGGCGGGCGTTCCAGGTGCCGGCGAAGGTCTCGGGCAGCGCGGGCGCGAAGATCTTCAGCAGCGCGCGCAGGCGACGGTGGGCGACGCGCAGCTGGTGGATGTTGTCGGGGTCGATCGCGTCGGCATCGCCCTGCGCGAGCGCGGTTGCGGCGTTGCCCTGCCACTGGCGCACGCAGGACAGCGCCAGGCTGCGGAAGGCCTCCACCACGTTGTGGCCGGCCTCGAGCGTGGAGGCCTCGGCGCGCAGCGCACCGGCCGGGGTGTCGAGGAAGAGGCGGTAGCCGCGCTCGGCCTTGGAGAGGTCGGCGGGCATCAGCGGCAGGTCCTGCGCGAGCGTGCAGGCGAGGTCGAGCAGGTCCTGCGCGCGCCCGCTCTCGAGCTCCAGCTCGAGCTCGCAGATCTCCGCCTCGCGCTCTACGCCCTCCGGGGTGCGCACATGCACCGCACCGGTGTCGATCATCAGCAGGATGGACACGCCCTCCTGCGGGACGAGCCGCCGCGTCTCCCGGCGGAAGCGGGTGGTGAACACCGGCACCAGCTCGTCGCGGTGGCGTTCGAGCAGGCGCGCGGTGGCGGGGTCGTCGACCGCGGTGAAATCGAAGCCGCCGGTCCACGCGGTCTCCCACTCCGGCCGCTGCGACAGCCCGCCGCTCGACACCGCCGCGCACTTCACCGTCTGCAGCATCTGGCGGCCCTGGCGGCGGGTGCGTACCGCCACCTTGCGCGCCTTGAGCTGCAGCTTCGGGGTGTCGAAGTAGGTGTTGTCGAGGGTGAGGGCGTTGCCGCATTTCTCCGCCGCTGCCACCAGCGGGTGGCGGCGCAGCGCGGGGAGCGCGCGCCTGGGCAGCGCGAGCTTGAGTTCGATTTCGTGGCTCATGGATGTCGCCCGCGAGCGGGCGCCGGAAGACGGGGCACCTGAATTCTAGACGCCGGCCCGCGAGGGCGTCATGCACGCTTTTGCGACGTGAAATATTTCACCGCGCCCCCGCTCGCCGGATCGCCCTGCTCGCGGCTGTCGCCGCTCCTGCACGGCGTGGCGGTTTCCGCAGGAGCGCCGCAAGGCGCGAACGCGGCACCTGAGCCCGGGACATGGCTCGATGATCGGACCGCCGCCTATTCCCCGAACACCGCCCGCCACAGCGTGCGCACCGGCTTCCGTGCGGCGGCGGCCTCGTCGGGATCGACGCGCGAGGGGCGCTCGTTGAGGCGCTGGCGGTGCTGGAGGCGGCGCAGCTCGCGGTAGCTGTCGGCACAGGCGGCGGCGAGGTCGGCGGGGATCAGGCCGAGCTCGCCGGCGATGCGCAGCAGCGCGATGTTGCCGAGGTTGCCGGTGAGGCGCGGGTGGTCGTGGCTGTGGCCGAGCACCAGGTACTGGATCAGGAACTCGACATCGATCAGCCCGCCTGCGTCGTGCTTGAGGTCGAACACCTCCTCGCCCTTGCTGCCGTGCGCGTCGCGCATCTTGTGGCGCATCGCCAGCACCTCGGCGCGCAGCTTGTCGAGATCGCGGCGCATGCACAGCACCTCGCAGCGGATGCGCTCGAAGGCCTCGCCGATCGCGCGGTCGCCGGCCGAGAAGCGCGCGCGCGTCAGCGCCTGGTGCTCCCACACCCACGCCGACTCGCGCTGGTAGCTGCGGAAGGATTCGAGCGAGCTCACCAGCAGGCCGGATTCCCCGTTCGGGCGCAGGCGCAGATCGGTCTCGAAGAGCTGGCCGGCGGCGGTCTGGCTCGACAGCCAGGTGCTGACGCGCTGCGCGAGTCGCGTATACACCTCGGGCGCCTCGGCGGCCTCGTCGTCGTAGAGGAAGACGATGTCGAGATCGGAGGCGTAGCCGAGCTCCTTGCCGCCGAGCTTGCCGTAGCTGATCACCGCGAACCCGGGGTTGTCGCGGTGGCGGATCTTGATGCGCCGCCAGCACAGCGGCAGGGTGAGGTCGAGCACGATGTCGGCGAGTTCGGAGAGGTGGTCGGCGAGCTTCTCCACCGTGAGCAGGCCGGCGAGGTCCTGGGTGAGCAGGCGGAAGACCTGGGCGTGATGGCGCTCGCGCATCAAGTCCATCTGGCGCTCCATGTCGGGCTCGAGCGCCTCCAGCTCCTCGCTCAGGCTGGCGCGGAAGGTCTTCCAGTCGGGGGCGTTGTCGAGGTTGCGCGCGTCCAGCATCTCGTCGAGCAGGATCGGGTGGCGGGTGAGGAATTGCGCCCCCCAGCGTGAGGCGCTCATCAGGTCGGCGACGCGGCGCAGCGCCTGCGGGTATTGCTGCAACAGGGCGAGATAGGCGCCGCGGCGGCCGATCGCGTCGAGGAGGTCGAGCATGCGCGCGAGCGTGTCGTCCGCGCCCGGCGTGGTGGCGGCGGCCTCGAGCACGCGCGGCATCAGCGCGTCGAAGCGGCTCTTGATGTTGTTGGGGAGCTGGCGGTAGCGCGGGCTGGCGTGCATCGCGGCGAGGCGCTCGGCGGCCGCGCGCGGGTGGCGGTAGCCGAGTTCGCCGAGCGCGTTGGTGGCGGCCTCGGTGTCGCGCGCGTTGGCCCAGGTGGCGTCGAGGCTGTGATCCTCCTCGGAGGGGTCGCCGAACACGCTGTCGAAGTGCTGGCTCACCACCTCGCGGTGGGCGTCGAGCACCTCGAGCAGCGCCGCGTAGTCGGTAAAGCCCATGGCCTCGGCGACCAGCGCGCGGTCCTCGTCCTTCTCGGGGAGGTCGTGGGTCTGGGCGTCGTCGAGGTACTGCAGGCGGTGCTCGAGCCGGCGCAGGAAGACGTAGGCGCTCGACAGCTCCGCCACCGCCTGCTCCGACAGGATGCCGCGCTCGGGCAGCAGCGCGAGCACCTTGAGCGTGGGCCGCACCTGCAGCGCGGTGTCGCGCCCGCCGCGGATGAGCTGGAAGACCTGGGCGATGAACTCGATCTCGCGGATGCCGCCGGGACCGAGCTTGACGTTGTTGGCGCGCTCGCGGCGGGCCACCTCGCGGCGGATCTGCGCGTGCAGCTCGCGCATCGCGTTGATTGCGCCGAAGTCGAGGTACTTGCGGAACACGAACGGGCGTGCGAGCTGCTCGAGCTCCGGCCAGCGCGCGCCCAGCATCACCCTCGCCTTGATCCAGGCGTAGCGCTCCCACTCGCGTCCCTGGGTGACGAAGTAGTTCTCCAGCATGTCGAAGCCGCACACCAGCGGGCCGGAGTCGCCGTTCGGGCGCAGGCGCATGTCCACGCGGAAGACCTGGCCGTGCTCGGTGATCTCGGCGAGCGCCTGGATCAGCTGCTTGCCGAGCTTTTCGAAGAATTCGTAGTTGCTGATCGACTTGCGCCCGCCGGTGTCGCCGTCTTCCGGATAGATGAAGATCAGGTCGATGTCGGAGGACACGTTGAGCTCGCGCCCGCCGAGCTTGCCCATGCCGACCACGAGCAGTTCCTGCTCCCAGCCGGTGGGCGAGAGCGGCTGGCCGTAGCGCTCGACGAGTGCCGCGCGCAGCACGTCGTGGGCGTGGTGCAGCGCCACCTCGGCGAGCAGGGTC
Source organism: Thauera sp. (assembly GCA_016790365.1). Lineage (GTDB taxonomy): Bacteria > Pseudomonadota > Gammaproteobacteria > Burkholderiales > Rhodocyclaceae > Thauera. The sequence continues at coordinate 9,238 of JAEUNQ010000325.1, forward strand.
ATGGTCTCGGTGATCTCGGCGAGCGGGGCGCCGAGTGCGAGGTCGCGCACGATGAGGTGGCACAGCGTCCACATGCGCAGCTGGCGCAGTGCCGGGCGCAGCGCGCCGTCGCCGCCGCCGTAGAGGACCTCGCGCGCGGCCACGAAGCGCTGCAGGTCGGCCTCGACGAGCGGGCGCTCGATGCTGGCGGCAAGCGCCTCGGCCAGCCAGGGCTGGCTGTCGAGCATGCGCGCCAGGTAGCGCGACAGGCGGCGCGCCTGCCCCACCGCGGGCGGGAGGGCGGGGGCGGGAACGCTGTTCGGGGCGGACATGAGGGACTCCAGTGCGGCGCGAGAAGGGGAAACGAGAGGTCGATCGAGACTTGGTAGAATGCGCGCGCGTCGGCGGTCCGGTGGCGGGCGCGATCCCGGCATTCTAGCTGCCTGCGCCATGCGCCGGCAGCGCTGCAACCGCGCTTGAGCGCAACGTCCTGCGAGCACCCGACTGAGCCCCTCCGACCTGCATCTGCCTGCCGCAGCCATCTCCCCGCCCGCCGCCGGCCTGCCTGCGACGAGCGGCCGCTGGCGTCATGCCATCGGCCGGCTTTTCGACGTGCTGCTGGTCGTCTGGTGCGTGCTCGCGGTCGGGGTGCTGGTGCTGCGCCATCTCGTGCTGCCGGCGCTGGGCGAGTTCCGTACGCCGATCGCGGAGCTGCTCGGCCAGCGCCTTGGCGTGGCGGTGGCGATCGAGCGCGTCGAGGGCGGCTGGGCGGGCTGGCGGCCGCGTCTGCGCCTGGCCGGGGTGAGCCTGGCCGATGCGCAGGGCCGTCCGGCGCTGACCTTGCCCGAGGTCGACGCCACCCTGGCATGGTCCTCGCTGGCAATGCTGGAGCCGCACTTTCACCGCCTCGAGATCCGTGCTCCCGACCTGCTCGTACGACGCGATGCGGCGGGGGCGCTGCACGTCGCGGGGATCGCGCTCGCGGAGGGGGGCGAGCAAGGCGATGGCGGCCTCGGCTGGCTGCTCGCCCAGCGCCAGATCCTCATCCATGGTGCGCGCCTCGCCTGGGCGGACGAGGTGCGCGGAGCGCCGCTGCTCGAGCTCGAGGAGGTGGAGTTCCGCCTCGACCGGCGCGCGCATCCGGCGCGCTTCGCGCTCGAGGCGCGGCTGCCGGCCGCTCTCGGCGAGCCGGTGCGCCTGCGCGGCGAGCTGCGCCGCATCGACCCGCTGCGACCGGAGCGCTTCGCCGGCCGGCTGTACGTCGAACTCGGGCACACGACGCTGGGCGACTGGCGGCCCTGGGTTGACCTGCCCTTTGGCCTGGAAGGCGAAGGCACGCTGCACGCCTGGCTCGACGCCGATGGACGCGGCGGCCACGCGCTGACGGCGGATCTTGCGCTCGATGGCGCGCGCGCCCGGCTCGGCGAGGACCTGCCGGTGCTCGCGCTCGCCCGCCTCGACGGCCGCGTCGAACTTGCCCGCAACGAGGGCGAGCTCCGTTTGGCCGGTCGCGCGCTCGCGCTCGCGACGGCACAGGGGGTCGAGCTCGAGCCCACCGGCTTCGAGCTGGTCCTGGAGCGTGCCGCAGAGGACGGGAAAGGCGAGCGGGGCTCCGGCAAGGGGCAGGCGGCGCGGGACGGCGGGGACGAGCGCGGGCCCGGGGCCGTGGTGGACGGTGGGCGCCTCGTCATCGACCGGCTCGAACTCGCGACGCTGGCCGCGCTCGCCGCCCATCTGCCGCTCGAGCCCGAGCTGCGCACGCGGCTGGCCGCGCTCGCGCCGCGTGGCCGGGTCGAAAACCTGCGCCTCGCCTGGACAGGCGAGCCGTCCGCGCCCGAGCGCTGGGCGCTGGCGGCGCACTTCGCCGGGCTCGGCGTGGCGGCGCGCGACGGCCTGCCTGGCCTCGCCGGCCTCTCCGGCAACGTGGACGGCGACCAGCAGGGCGGGCGCTTCCGCATCGACAGCGAGGACCTGTGGCTCGATTTGCCGGAGGTGTTCGATCCAGGCCCGCTCGCCTTCTCGCGCCTGCAGGCGCGCGGTGGCTGGCAGCGGCAGGAGGAGCGGCTGGCGATCGTGCTCGACGAGGCCGCGTTCGAGAACGCCGACGCCGCCGGCACCGCCACCGGCCGCTATTGGCCGGCGGCGACCGGGGCGGGCGAGGTCGACCTGCAGGCGCGACTTACCCGCGCCGAAGCGACCGCGGTGTGGCGTTACCTGCCGAGGGTCGTGAACGACGACACGCGCAGTTGGCTGCGCAGCGGGATCCGCGCGGCGAGGGTCCCCGAGGCACGCCTGGAATTGAAGGGCGCGCTCGACGACTTCCCTTTCCGTGATGGCAGGGGCCGGTTCCTGGTCAGCGTGCAGGTCGCCGACGCCACGCTCGACTACGCCCCCGGCTGGCCGGGCATCGAGGGCATCGACGGCGAGGTGCGCTTCGAGGGCCCGGGACTGCGCATCCTGGCGCCGCGCGGGCGCATCTTCGGGGTGGATCTGGTCGATGTGGTGGCGGATGTGCCCGACCTCGACCAGCGCCCGAGCGAGATCATGACCATCACCGGACGCGCCCGCGGACCGACCGCCGAGTTCCTCCGCTTCGTGTCGGCGAGCCCGGTCTCGCGCCGGATCGACGGATTCACCGAGGGGATGGTGGCCGAGGGTCGCGGCGAGCTGGACCTCGAGCTGGTGATGCCGCTGCGCACCACCATCGACTCCCGGGTCCAGGGCGAGTATCGCTTTGCCGACAACCGCATCGTGCTGCTCGGATCCCTGCCTCCGCTCGAGGCTGTGCGCGGGCGGCTGCGCTTCACCGCCGACACGCTGAGCATCCCGGAGGCGCAGGCGCGCCTGTTCGGCAATCCGCTGCGTCTCTCCGCGCAGACCGGCGAGGACGGCACGGTGCGCTTCCGCGCCGCGGGGCGGGCCGACGCGGCAGCGCTGGCGGCGGCGTGGGACCTGCCGCTGCTCGACGAGCTTGCCGGCACCGCGGAGTGGTCCGCCGACATCCGCGTCGGCCGGCGCGGCACGCGAGTCGAGATCGCCTCCGACCTTGCCGGTTTCGCCTGCAGCCTGCCTCCCCCGTTCGGCAAATCGGCCGGGGAGGACTGGCCGGCGAAGCTGGTGATCGAACATCCGGCTGGCGGCAGCGATTCGCGGATCGCGCTCGGCATCGGTGACCGCGTGCGTGCGGAGCTGGTCCGGGTCGAGGGGGAGGGGCTGCGCGGCGGAGTCGCGCTCGGCCGTGCGAGCGCGGACTCGCCACCGGTTTCGGAGTCGGGCGTGCGGGTCGCGGCGGTGCTCGACCGCCTCGACTTCGATGCTTGGCGCGCGGTGCTGGAGCGGGTCGCGCCGGCCTCCGATCCGGGCGCGGAGGGGGCGGGCGCGGATCCCGGTGGAGGGATCGCCGCCGTGGCGGAATTCGCGCTCTCCACCGACGAGCTGGGCGTGTTCGGCCAGACCTTCAAGGCGGTGGACCTGCGCGCGCGCGCCGATCCGGGCGGCTGGAAGGCCCACCTCGAGAGCGATCGCGCGGAAGGCGAGTTCGACTGGCGCGAGGCGGGCAAGGGCACGCTCTCCGCGCGCTTCCGCCATCTGCGCCTGGTGCGCGACGCCAGCGCCGTTCCGCCCCCCGGCGAGGTCGAGCCCGCGATCGATGAAGCGGCGGAAGATCCGCCGCAGCGCCTGCCCGCGCTCGATGTGGTGGCCGAGCGCTTCCAGATCAACGAGCTCGACCTCGGTCGCCTCGAGGTGCTCGCGCGCAACCGCGGCAGCCTCTGGCAGCTCGACCGCTTCGCACTCGAGAACGCGGATGGACGGCTCGCCGGCAGGGGGCAGTGGCGCGCAGGCATCCGCCAGCGCACGGAGCTCGATTTCAGCCTCGAGACCGCAGCGATGGGGGCGCTGATCCATCGCCTCGGCTACCCCGACGTGGTGCGCGGCGGCGCCGCCAGCCTCGCCGGCCAGCTCGCCTGGCGGGGGGCGCCGACGCGGATCGACTATCCCAGCCTGTCGGGCAGGCTGCGTCTGGAGACCGGCGCCGGCCAGTTCAACAAGCTCGAGCCCGGTGTCGGCCGCCTGCTCGGCATCCTCAGCCTGCAGTCGCTGCCGCGCCGGATCACGCTCGACTTCCGCGACGTGTTCTCCGAAGGATTCGCCTTCGACCGCATTTCCGGTAGCATCGACCTCGCCCGCGGCGTGCTGCGTAGCGAGGACCTGGAGATCCGCGGACCGGCGGCGCGCATCGCCATGAGCGGGAGTGCGGACGTGGTCTCCGAGACCCAGGACCTGCGTGTGCTGGTGCAGCCGACGCTGTCCGAGTCGGTCGCGATCGGCGCCGCGGCGAGCCTGTTGAATCCCGTGGCTGGAGTGGTGACCTATCTCGCCCAGAAGATGCTCAGCGATCCGATCGAGAAGCTCTTCGCCTTCGAGTACGCGGTGACCGGTGCCTGGTCCGACCCGCAGGTCGCCAAGCGCGGCGCAGCCGCTGCGCCGGATTCCCGCTGATCTGGGTGCGGACGTTGCCGCGACGTTCCCGCCCTCACTCAACCTTTGCAGGGGCGCTGCCGCCAGCGGCGGCGTCCCGCCCGAACGCTGCCTACATGACCGACACTTCGTCCTCCACCCCGGTGCGCATCGCCGCCATCCAGACCGTTTCCGGCCCCGACGTCGCTGCCAACCTGGAGACCGCCGCCCGCCTGATCGGCGAGGCTGCGGCGGCCGGCGCCCGCCTGGTCGCGCTGCCGGAATACTTTCCCCTGATCAGCAAGGACGAGGTCGCCAAGGTGCGTATCCGCGAGCCCGAGGGCGGCGGGCCGCTGCAGGATTTCCTCGCCGGCGAGGCGCGCCGGCATGGCGTGTGGCTGATCGGCGGCACCATCCCGCTGCTCGCCGAGGCTGACGACAAGGTGCGCAACAGCACGCTGGTCTACGACGACCAGGGCCGCCGTGTGGCGCGCTACGACAAGATCCACCTGTTCGGCTTTCAGCGCGGCGAGGAACGCTACGACGAGGCGGCCACCATCGAGCCGGGCAGCACCGTCGCCTGCTTCGACTCGCCGGCCGGGCGCACCGGCCTGTCGGTGTGCTACGACCTGCGCTTCCCCGAGCTCTTCCGCGCCATGGGCGAGGTGGACCTGATCGTGCTGCCGGCCGCCTTTACCTGGACCACCGGGCGCGCGCATTGGGAAGTGCTGTTGCGCGCACGGGCGATCGAGAATCAGTGCTACCTGATGGCGCCGGCCCAGGGCGGGCGCCACGAGAGCGGGCGGGTGACCTGGGGCCACACCATGATCGTCGATCCCTGGGGCGAGATCCTCGCCTGCCGCGACGAGGGGCCCGGCGTGGTGCTCGCGGAGGTCGATCCCGCGCGCCTGGCTGCGGTGCGCGAGAGCCTGCCCGCGCTGCGCCACCGCTGCCTGGGTTGAATCGTTTGCGCATTTCGCCGGTCCAAGCCTGCGACCCTTCCAAGGATTTACCGATGAGCAAGAGCCAGAACCCCCTCAAGGTCGCCGACCGTTACCTGCTGTCGCCCTATGGCCTGGGCGAGGCGGAACTCGAGAAGACCTTCCGCAAGCTGATGCGCCACGACATCGACTTCGCCGACCTCTACTTCCAGTACCAGCGCTCCGAGGCCTGGAGCCTGGAAGAGGGCATCGTCAAGTCGGGCAGCTTCGACATCGAGCAGGGCGTGGG
>JAEUNQ010000017.1 GCA_016790365.1 Thauera sp.
CACGCGGCGACGGCCTCGGGCAGGCGATCGTAGGCGAGCTCCCCGCCCTCGCCCCGCAGTGCGGGCCGCCCGCCATGGCGGACGAGGCCGGCCAGGAAGGATTCAGACGCATCCGGCACGGAGCGGCCCTCCACGTTCGGACGGGAGGTAGCGACCCGCGCCCGCGAGGGCGCGGTCCCCACCCGGGATCTCCCCCGCCATCACCAGCGGGCCGGCCTCGTAGTAGCTTCCCCACTCCGGAAGTTCCGCCCCCATGCGGCGCGGATCGGCTGGACCGAGCGTGAGCGGGTCGAGACCGAGGCGGCGAAAGCTGTTGATCAGCGCTGGCGTACCGGTGAAGCACACCCAGCGCAGGCCCTCGGCAGCGAGGATGCGGGTGAGCGCGATGATCAGCAGGCGCGCGGTGCCGGCCCCGTGGGCGGCGAGGTTGCCGACCTCGACGATCCCCTCGCGCTCCACCCGCTCGCCCGTTCGCCGCGCGATGACGCTCTCGACGGGCTCGTCGAGGTAGCGTTCGAGGAAGAGCCCCTGCTCCGCCGCGCCGCGGCAGCCGACCGCGCCGTGCAGGCTGCCATCGGCGGCTTCGAGCGCAAACAGCCGGGGCATGAAGTGGCGCACCCGCGCCTGGTAATGCGCCGCGAAGCGTTCGCGCACGAAGTCTTCCACCGCCCGGCGGCGGGCCTCATCGACCTCGAGCAGGCGAAGGCTGCGTGCCGCGGGCTGCACGCCCGGGGCGGCGCTGGAAGGGTGGTCGAGCCATGGGAGGTCCATGTGTGTCCGGGTCCATTGATGAGAACTGGACCGGATCCTGACCATGCAGGCTTAAGTGCAGCTTAAGGCGGCACCCGCCGCACCCAGTGCCGCCTCCATCGGGGCTCAGTCGTCCTCGTCATGCCCCCCGCCGCGCGGCTCGGGCAGATTCAGCGGCTTCGCGCCCCAGGCTGCACGGTAGGTCTCGGCCGAGGTGAAATGGCACTGCTCGTTGGCGCCGACCTTGCCGAGCAGCTCGACGTTGGGGCGCGGCAGGATCTCCGTCTGCGCCGCGATCTGCGCACGCAGTTGCGCACACGGGTCCGCGCCGGCGGATGCGCCTGCCTGCATGGGCGCGGCGGCCGGGGCCCCGGTACTGGATTCGGCAGCGTGGGCCTGGATCGTGAACAAGGCCAGCAGCGCGGCCAGGGAAACCGTATTGCGGCTGAGTCGGGTCGTCATGATCATCTCCGGTTGTTTGGCGACGGGACCCACTCTGCGCGCGCCACCCTGAACCCGCGCTGAATCGGCGACGGTTTCCGTAGGAGCGCCGCCGGGCGCGAATGCGGAGGTGGCGGTCGGCACGCGCATTGATCGCCGGGCCGCCCGTTCGCGACCTGCGCCGCTCCTGCACGGAGTCGAGATGCGCGTCGGTTTCTGTAGGAGCGCCGCAAGGCGCGAATGCAGCGGTGGTGGTCGGCACGCGCGTCAATCGCCGGGCCGCCCGTTCGCGGCTTGCGCCGCTCCACGGGGTCGAGATGCGCATCGGTTTCTGTAAGCGCCGCAAGGTGCGAATGTGACCGATCTCGCCCGCAGGCAGGCCTCTTCGTGCCCCCGCGGGTTCAGCTTCCCTTCATGTGCAGCGGCTTAGATTGCGCCCGTGTTCCGGATCGGAACGCATCCGACCAACAGACAGGAGAACAATCATGAACCGCATTCTCGCCCTCGCCGCTGCTGCGCTCGTTTCCACCTCGGCCCTCGCCGGCCCTACCTGCACCGCCCCCAAGGAGAAGTGGATGAAGGAGGCCGACTTCAAGGCCAAGGTCGAAGCCCAGGGCTACAGGATCAAGACCTTCAAGGTCACCAAGAACGACTGCTACGAGATCTACGGCTTCGACAAGGATGGAAAGAAGGTGGAGATCTACTTCAACCCCGAGACCGGCGCCGAACTCGAACGCAAGTGAGTCGCCATCGGAGGGCGGCG
>JAEUNQ010000050.1 GCA_016790365.1 Thauera sp.
ATCGCCTTCCACCTGCCCCAGTACCACCCGACCCCCGAGAACGACGAGTGGTGGGGCAAGGGTTTCACCGAGTGGACCAACACCACGCGGGCGAAGCCCCTGTACCCGGGGCACTACCAGCCCCACCTGCCTGCCGACCTCGGCTACTACGACCTGCGTCTTCCGGAGGCCCGTCACGCGCAGGCCGAGCTCGCGCGCGAATACGGCATCGAAGGCTTCTGCTACTACCACTACTGGTTCGGGGGGCGGCGCATCCTCGAGCGCCCGGTCAACGAGATCCTCTCGAGCGGCGAACCGGACCTGCCGTTCTGCCTGTGCTGGGCCAACCATAGCTGGAGCAACATCTGGCAGGGCGTGGCCGATCGCATGCTGATCGAGCAGACCTACCCGGGCATGGACGACCACCGCCGCCACTTCGAATGGCTGCTCGCCGCGTTCCACGATCCGCGCTACATCCGTGTGGACGGCAAGCCGATGTTCCTGATCTACAACCCGCCCGACATTCCCGATGTCGCGCGGGTGATGGACTACTGGCGCCAGCTCGCCGCCCAGGCGGGGCTTCCGGGGCTGCACCTGGTCGCGGTCAACTACCGCGGCGCGCAGGTCGATCCGGCCGACTTCGGCATGGACGCCTCGACCTGGCAGCCGCTGCCGCCCAAGAGCGGCCACATCCCTTGGCGCTACCCGGCCTTGAAGGCGCGCATGCGCATGGCCAAGGGAAAATACAAGCTGACCGTGCTGGACTACGCCCGCATCATGAGCGGGCTCACCCGCGCCGGCCCGCCGCGATTCACCGAGTACCCCACGGTGCTCCCGAACTGGGACAACACCCCGCGCTCGGGTCTCAACGGACTGGTGCTGCACGGCTCAACCCCGGAACTGTTCAAGACCGTGCTGCGTCGCGGCGTCGACCTGGTGCAGGGCTACCCGGCCGAGCAGCGCATCGTCTTCATCAAGGCGTGGAACGAGTGGGCCGAGGGCAACTACCTCGAACCCGACCAGCGCTTCGGCCACGGCTACCTGCGCGCGGTGCGCGAGGTCCTGCAGGAGACGCGCTGAAGTGTGCGGCATCAACGGGATCTTCGCCTACGCCCCGGCCGCGGCCGCGGTGGACCGCAACGAACTGCTGCGGGTCCGCGACACCATGATCGCTCGCGGCCCCGACGGCGCCGGGCTGTGGATCGGCGAAGACGGGCGGATCGGGCTCGCCCATCGCCGCCTCGCCATCCTCGACCTCAGCGAAGCCGGCGCACAGCCGATGCACTCGGCCGACGGCACGCTGGTGGTCAGCTTCAACGGCGAGATCTACAACTACCCCGAGCTGCGCGGCGAGCTCGAGCGCGCAGGCGTCGAGTTCCGCTCGCATTCCGACACCGAGGTGCTGCTGCACCTGTACCGCCGCCACGGCTCCGCGATGGTCGACCGCCTGCGCGGCATGTTCGCCTTCGCGCTGTGGGACGCGCAGGCACGCAGCCTGCTGCTCGCGCGCGACCCCCACGGCATCAAGCCGCTCTACTACGCGGACGACGGCAAGACCCTGCGCTTCGCCTCGCAGGTCTCTGCCCTGCTCGCCGGCGAGGGCATAGACACGCGCCCGGAACCCGCGGGGGCGGTCGGATTCCTGCTCTGGGGCTCGGTTCCGGAACCGTTCACGCTCTACCGTGGCATCCGCCTGCTGCCGGCCGGTTCAACCCTGGTGGCGACCGCCGCGGCCGGTGCCGGCACGGCGGTGCGCTACTGGAGCCTGTCCGCCGCCCTGCAGCGCTCGGTGGCGGCCGCGGCGGCCGTCCCGGTCGGCACCGAGCCCGCCTTCATGCGCGAACGCCTGCTCGACAGCGTGCGCGCCCACCTGCTCGCCGACGTTCCCGTTGGCGCGTTCCTGTCCGCAGGACTGGATTCTTCGACCCTGGTCGGCCTCGCCCGCGAAGCCTCGCCCGCCCGCCTGCGCACACTCACGCTGAGCTTCGACGACCTGCAGGGCACCCAGCACGACGAATGCCCGGCCGCGAGCCTGATCGCCCGTCACCTGGACGTCGACCACACCTGCATCGTGCTCTCTGCGGGCGAGCAGGAGGACGAGCTCGATCGCTTCTTCGCCGCGATGGACCAACCCACGATCGACGGCATCAACACCTGGTTCGTGAGCCGCGCCGCACGGCAGGCAGGACTCAAGGTCGCACTGTCGGGCCTCGGAGGCGACGAATTGCTCGGCGGCTACGCCACCTTCGCCGAGCTTCCCCGGCTGCGCGCACGTGCGCAAGGCAGCCTCTGGCGGCATGCACCCAGCCTCTACCGCGATGTTCACCGCCTGCTCGGCGCCCGACTCGGCTGGCCACCGAACGCGGCCGGGATCCCGGGTTGCGGCACCGATCCGGAGGGGGCCTACCACCTGCTCAAGGGGGTGTTCATGCCCTGGGAACTGGACGGCGTGCTCGACGCCGATGCCCTGCGCGAGGGCCTGCACGCCCTTGCCGAAAAGGATGCAGCGCACATCGAGACGCTTGCAGGACTCAACGACTTCGGCCAGGTCGCCAGCCTGGAGTCGGTGCGCTACATGCGCAACCAGTTGCTGCGCGACACCGACTGGGTCAGCATGTCGCACTCCCTGGAGATCCGGGTTCCACTCGTGGACCACGTGCTCAGCGAGGCCCTGCTCGGTCTCGCCGCAAGCGGGCGTCTGGGCGCGGGAAAGAGCATGCTGCCACGGACCCTTGCCCGCAGCCTGCCCGACGAGATCCTGAATCGCCCCAAGAGCGGCTTCGTCGTTCCCACCTGGCGCTGGCTGCGCCACCATCCAGGACTGGATGCCTGGCGGTCCGTGCCCGCGCTGAAGCACCCGCGCATGTCCGACGGTCGGCGCTGGGCCTATACGTTGCTGAGCCGCCACCCGGCAGGCAAGGCCCTGATCCGCAACTGAGTCCGTCTCACCCGACGCAGCCCTTCATCGTCCGCGCCATGGAAACCCAGCCCGCTCCGATCCCGACACGCATCAGCGTGGTGATGCCCTGCTACAACGCCGCGCCTTTCGTGCGCGAGGCGGTGGAATGCGTAATGGGGCAGACCCGCGGCGACGTCGAACTGATCGTGGTCGACGACGGCTCGACCGACGCAAGCCGCGACCTCCTGCATACGCTTGCCGCGGCGCACGCGCCGCGCATGCAGGTGTTGCACCAGGATCGCAAGGGCCCCTACCCCGCGCGCAACCTGGGTTTGCGTCACGCAGGCGGCAGCCTGATCGCCTTTCTCGATGCCGACGACTACCTGAGCCCCGACTGCCTCGAGAAGCTCGCTGCCGCCCTCGACGAAACGGACGCGGACATTGCCTACTGCGGCTGGCAGAACGTCGGCGAGGGAGCCCCCGGCACCACCCCTTACGTGCCACCCGACTATGCGACGCTGGACACGGCGGCCGAGTTCCTGCGCGCCTGCCCATGGCCGATCCACGCCGCGCTCGTGCGTCGCGCGGCGATCGATGCGGTCGGCGGCTTCTCGGAGCGCTGCTTCTCTGCGATGGACTACGATCTGTGGCTGCGCCTCTACGCCCACACGCAGAAGATCGTGCGCGTGCCCGAGGTGATGGCCTTCTACCGCTGGCACGGCGGCGGGCAGATCTCGAAGACGCGCTGGAAGCAGGTGCTCGACGCCCTGCAGGTGCGGCGCGACTTCGTCGCCGCGCACCCCGAGCG
>JAEUNQ010000078.1 GCA_016790365.1 Thauera sp.
GGTTGAGGTCGAGGATGTAGAACTTGTTGATCCAGGGCGTGACGATCACCACTGGCTCTGCATGCACCTGCGGCCGGGTGGGCGCGTAGTGGATGACCTCGAGCAGGCGGTTGCGGAAGATCACCGCGCCCGGCGTGGTGGCGAGGTCCTCGCCGACGTGGAAGCCGTCGGGGTCGGTCATCCGTACATTGCCGGCCTGGATGTCCGCGAGCATGTTCTGCCAGCCTTGCCACAGGCTGTGGCCGCGGGTGTCGATGAACTTGCGCAGCGCGATCGGGTTGGACCACAGGTAGTTGGTCGGTGCCACCGCATTGAGCCATTTCCGCCACCAGAACGCCGCGCGCCGGCGCTCCTTGCCGGACAGCCCGGGGGTCTCGTAGAGCATGTCCTGGACGTGGTGGGTGAAGGCGAGATACCACTCCTTCACCAGGTCCCAGGTGGCCGAGTCGGTCCACACCGGATCGGCGAAGCGGGGGTCGTCGGCGTGCGGCTTGACCGGGTCGGTGCTGGGCAGGCCGAGCGCGCGCCGCCAGGTATGCCACTGCAGTTGCCACAGGTCCGTGCCCAGGCCGGCGAGGCGCTCGCCGAGTTCCTGCGGATGCATCAACCAGGCCATCTGGGCGTGTAGGATGGGTGCCGCGATGCCGAAGGGATCGGCGCGGGCGGTGACGCCGTCGCCGATCGCGGCGATGTGGCGGTAGAGCACACGTCCGTCGGGGACGCCATTGGGGCGGTGCAGGCCGCCGTTGCGGCCGCTTGTCCCGTTCGGGCCGTTCGACCCGCGCGGGGCGCGGCCCGGGTCTGGTTGCTGGTTGGCAGAAGGGGCCGTCGCCGCCCGTTTGCCGCCCCGTCGCGAAGCTGGCATGAGGATCGCCTCCGTGCGCATCCCGTTCGAGTGGGGTCGCTGCCCCGCCCCGCCGATTGCGCGCTGGTCGTTGAACAGAGTCTGCGCCCTTCGCTTGACAGCCGTATTGCGGATTCGTGAAACGTGTCTTGCGCGGCGCACCATGGGCCGCGCTCATGGTGACATGACTGTCACATTTCACCCACAGAATCCTTCACAAATACCGGGAGGATGCCATGGAGAAGCTCGAGGCCGTCGCCAGCCTGGGACAGGCGGAACTGCTCAGGCCGGCGCGGGTGCGTGCGGCGCTGGCCGCCAACGACCGACTGAAGCTCTATCTCAGCGTGCTGCAGGCGGCGCACGACCGTGCGCAGCGCGGCGACGCCCCCGCGCTCGACCTGGCGCGCGAGTTCGCCGCAGCCGGGGTCGATGCGCCCTGGCTGGCGCAGCTGCCGGCCACCGCCTACCGCGAGGGCAAGGAGCTGCACGTGGCCGGCCTCGACCGCCTCGCCGGCCTGCTCGCCGAGGACCTGCGCACGATGGCGCGACCGCTCGAAGGCGACGAGGACTTCGACACGCGCTGTGCACACTGGTGCGCCTGGCTGGCCGAGCTCGCCCCCGACGCGCTGTCGTCGGTCCAGCTCCACGCCCTCACCAGCGGCAAGCGCGGCAAGGACGACAGCCTGCACCTGCTGGTCATGGATCTGCACAAGTCGCTCAACCGGCTCGCCGCCGAGCTCTCCAGCGAGACCATCGACGGCGCCCATGTGTGGCAGGTGGATGCGGCCGATCGCCCGCGCATCGCCGCCTTTATGCGCGGACTCAATTCGACCCGCGCGCTCAAGCTCGACCACCCCGGGCTGGATACCGCCGCCACCCGCGACGGCGCCCGCCTGCTGCTGCAGAACGATATCGGCACCAACGACGCCCACGTGCTGGTGATCCAGGTCGAGGGCCTGCGCGTCGTGCTCACCTACTCCGACCTCCACCGCCGCCGCTTCGCCTTCTTCCAGTCGCTGCTGTGCGAGGTCGGCGCCAACTGGAGCGAGCCGCAGGCGCGCACCAGCGCCGGGCTCAACTTCGGCGCCACCTACTACGTCGGCACCGCCGAGTTCGATTGCGCCGACGAGGAAGCGCTGTGCCGGGTGCTGGAGGGTATCGGCGCGCGCATCGTGTTCCTGATCGACTGGAACCGCGCGCGCAAGCGTCTGGAGCAGTTCGTCGGCAAGACCGACGCGGTGGCGATCCTCGCCGAGGCGGCGCGCCGGCGCGTCGGCCACATGGCCTGGCTGGCCGCCGGCGGCGAGCAGCTGGTGTTCGGCGCGATGCAGGCGCTCGGTCCGGAGTACTTCCGCATCGGTGACCGTCTCGACGGCGTGCTCGGCACCGAGAAGGCGCGCGCCTTCGTGCTCGAGAGCATGGGGCTGGCGAGCGCGGCGATGCAGCAGCGCCAGCCGCTTGCGCTGGTGGCCGACGACACCCGCCTGCTGCTGGCGCGCTACCTGCGCCGGCACGACGAGTTCGACCTGCTCGCCGAGCATGCGGCCTACTGCCATGCGCTCGCCGAGGGCCTGCGCGACGGCCTCGCCCACGGTCACGAGCGCGACCGCAAGGCGGCACGCGAATTCTCCGAGCGTGCCAAGGACTGGGAGCGTCGCGCCGACCAGCTGGTGATGGACGCGCGTGCGCGCGCCGAGGCGCGCCCGCGCTGGGGGGCCTTCGCCGAGCTGGTGGAGACCGCCGACGACGTCGCCGACGCGCTCGAGGAGGCGGCCTTCCTGCTTTCGCTGATCGCCGCCGACCACCACCAGGGCTGGCGCGGTGAGGTGCACCAGACCATGCAGCTGCTCGCCGACGCAGTGCTCGGCGCGGCACAGGACCACGTGCGCGCGCTCGAGATTGCGCGCGCCTTCGGCGAGGACAGCAGCGCCGAGGATCACGAGGAGTTCGTCGCCGCGCTGTGGCGGGTGCTCAACGCCGAGCGCCAGTGCGACGTGCTGCTGCGCGACGTCCGTCGAGCGCTCGCCGAGCACGTCAGCGACGCGGCGACGCTGAACCTGAGCACCGACTTCGCGCAGGCGCTGGAGTCGGCCACCGACTGGCTGCTGGCGACCGGCTACGGCCTGCGCCGGCTCGTCTTCAGCCGCGCGGGGGTGGGGCGATGAGCGCGTCGGCGGATATGGCCGTCGGCGCCACGCCGGTCGACGCACGCCGCGTCGTCCGCCTGATCCACGCCGATTCGCCACTGCCCGCCGACTGCGGCGCCGCGGCGCTCGGCTCCAAGGCCTGGAACCTCGCGCGCATGGCCGCGCTCGGGCTGCCGGTGCCGCCGGCCTTCGTGATCGGCACCGGCTGGTGTGCCGAGCCGGGCGCGCTCGACGAGGCCGCGTGGCGGCCGGCACTCGCCGAGCTGGAGCGCCTGAGCGGGCTGCGCCTGGGTGATGCACGCCATCCGCTGCTGCTGTCGGTGCGCTCGGGCGCGCCGGTGTCGATGCCGGGGATGATGGATACCCTGCTCGACATCGGCCTCACAGAGACCACGCTGTCCGGCCTGCTGCGCCTCAGCGGCCATCCGCGCCTGGCCTGGGACGCCTACCGGCGCCTGATCGCCGGCTATGGCGAGGTGGTCGCCGGGATCGACGCGCGCCACTTCGACGCCGACCTCGAGGCGGAGTGCGGCGAGTGCAACGCTTGCGACGCGCGCGACGAGCGTATGCTCGACTTCGCCGCCCTGCGCGCGCTCGCCGCCCGTCACCTCGACACCTACCGGCGCGAGGCCGGCGAGGCCTTCCCGCAGGATGCGCACGAGCAGCTGCGCCAGGCCATCGCCGCGGTGTTCGCGTCCTGGCATGCGGACAAGGCCCGCACCTACCGCGCGATGCACGGCCTGGCC
>JAEUNQ010000081.1 GCA_016790365.1 Thauera sp.
CAACGACGGCCACGCCCAGCCGCACCGCTCCGCCGAGACCGCGGCGCTGCCGCGCTGGGCGGTGTGGAAGGACGAGGCCTTCGGCACCACCTACGAGCCCGCGGTGATCGTCTACAACAAGCGCCTGCTCGGCGAAGCGGAGGTCCCCGACAGCCATGCCGAGCTCATCCGCCTGCTCGATCGCGACCCGGCGCAGCTGCGCGGGCGTATCGCCACCTACGATCCCGAGCGCTCCGGCCTCGGCTTGCTGCTGCACACGCAGGACGCCCAGGCCAACCCGATCGTGTTCTGGCAGCTCGCCCGCGGCATGGGCCGGCAGGGCCTCGAGCAGCATGCGGTGAGCAGCGAGATGCTCGACCGCGTCGCCGCCGGCAAGCTGGTGCTCGCCTACAACGTGCTGGGCTCGTACGCGCACCGCCGCGCGCGCAGCGACCCGGCGCTCGGTGTGGCGCTGCCGCGGGATTACACCCTGGTGCTCAGCCGGGTCGCCTTCATCATGCGCGGCGCCCGTCACCCGGCGGCGGCGCGGCTGTGGCTCGACCACCTGCTGTCGACCCGCGGCCAGGCCCTGCTCGCCGCCAACCTCGGCCTGCTGCCGGTGCGCACCGACGCCGGCACCGCGGGCGCGGACAGCGCGGCGGCCCTGCTCCACCAGAACCTCCAGCATGCTTTCCGACCGATCCGCATCGGCTCCGGGCTGCTCGCCTACCAGGACCAGGCCAAGAAGCAGGCCTTCCTGCGCCAGTGGGATGCGGAGACCCGGCCGGTTTCCGAGTGAGGCCCGCCCTGTCGGCCCTCTCCCGCCATCGCCGCGCAGCGTGATCTCCGATCGCGTTGCGGCCCGAGCGCCCCTTTCTACGTCTCGTCCCGATCTCCCGCCGATGTCCGCAATCTCTGCACTCCGTCTCACCGCCTGGCGCCAGGTCCTTCCCACCCTCGCGCTCGCCACGCTCGCCGGCTGGCTGGCCGAACGCCTGCACCTGCCGCTGCCATGGATGATCGGTCCGCTGTTCGCCGTGGCCGGCGCACGCATGGCCGATATCGACCTGCGTCCGCTCCCCGGGGGGAGGCAGACGGGGCAATGGGCGATCGGAGCGGCGCTCGGGCTGTACTTCAGTCCGGAGGTGGTGGCGCAGCTCGGCTTGCACGCGCCGCTGGTGATCGCGGCCGCACTGGGCTCGCTGGTGCTCGGCATGGCCTACGCCTTCATCCTGCTGCGTCTGGGGGGCGTGGATACGCCGACCGCGTTCTTCGCCGCCTTGCCCGGTGGGGCCTCGGAGATGGCCAACCTCGCCGACCGCCACGGCGGCGCGGTGGACCGCATCGCCGCGGCGCACGCCATCCGGGTCATGATGGTGGTGTCGGTGCTGCCCTTCGCGCTCACCTTCGCCGGGGTGCAGGGCAGCGACGTCTATGTGCCCCTGGCCCGCGAGGTGGAAGCGCAGCACTTTCCGCTGCTGGTGGGCGTGAGCCTCCTCGGGGTGGGGGCGTTCAAGCTGCTGCGCATCGCCAACGCGTGGGTGCTCGGGCCGCTGCTCGGCGTGGCGCTGGCGACGCTGGCCGGCGTGCCGCTCTCGGCGCTGCCGCCCTGGGTCGTCAATGGCGGACAGCTGCTGATCGGCTGCGCCCTCGGCTGCCGCTTCTCGCGCGCGTTCTTCCGCGCTGCGCCGCGCTTCATGAGCGTCGCGGCGCTCACCGGGGCGATGTCGATCGCGCTCGCGTTCGCCTTCGCGGCCCTGCTCGGCCTGGTCGCCGAGGTGCCGCTGCCGACCCTGGCGCTGGCGACGGCACCCGGCGGGGTGTCGGAGATGTGCATCACCGCCAAGGTGCTGCAGCTGGGCGTGCCCCTGGTCACCGTGTGCCACGTGCTGCGCGTGGTGGTGCTGACCGTGGGTGCGCAGTGGAGCTTCGGCGTCTTCCGCCGCCTCGTGGCGGTGTGAGCGGCCCCGGGACACCCGCGCGGGCGCAGCGATCGCCGCCGGTCCGGCCTTACGCGCTTTGCGCCAGCGTCGGGTAGTCGGTGTAGCCCTTCGATCCGGGGGTGTAGAAGGTCGCCGGATCGGGCGTGTTGAGCGCGGCCTTGCGGCGGATGCGCTCGGGCAGGTCTGGGTTGGCGAGGAAGGCGGTGCCGAAGGCGACCGCGTCGAGCTTGCCGGCGGCGATCGCGGCGTTGGCCTCGTCGGCCTCGTAGCCCATGTTGCCGATCAGCACGCCGCGGTAGGCGGCGCGCACCGGCGTCATCACGTCGCCGTGCTGCTTGCCGAAGAAGTCGCCGCGCATCAGGTGCAGGTAGGCGAGGCGGTAGTCGTTGAGGCAGCCGGCGAGCCATTCGACGAGGCCCACAGGGTCGCTGTCGACCATGTCGTTGTAGCTGTTGAGCGGCGACAGGCGCACGCCGACGCGGCCGCTGCCCCACACCTTGCACACCGCCTCGAGCACCTCGAACAGCAGGCGGGCGCGGTGCTCGCGCGGGCCGCCGTAGGGGCCGCCGCGTTGGTTGCTGCCGTCGCGCAGGAACTCGTCGAGCAGGTAGCCGTTGGCGCCATGTACTTCCACGCCGTCGAAGCCGGCGGCGCGCGCGTTCTCGGCGGCGCGCGCGAAGCCGGCGACGATGCCGGGCAGCTCGTCGTCGCGCAGCTCGCGCGGCACCACGTAGGGCTGCTTGCCCTTGGGCGTGTGCACCTCGTCGCCGGTGATCGCGAGCGCGCTTGGCGCCACCGGCTGGCGACCGTCGTTGAGCAGCGGGTGGCAGGCGCGGCCGCCGTGCCAGACCTGCAGGACGATGCGCCCGCCGGCGACGTGCACCGCATCGGTGACCTTCTTCCATCCCGCGACCTGGGCCTCGGAGTGGATGCCGGGCTCGTGCCAGAAGGCGGAGTTGCCCTCCATCGCCATCGTCGCCTCGGCGATCAGCAGGCCGGCGCTCGCGCGCTGGGCGTAGTGGGTGGCCATCAGCGCGCCGGGCACGTGCCCGGGCTCGGCGCGGCAGCGGGTGAGCGGTGCCATCAGGATGCGGTTGGGCAGGACGAGATCGCCGGCTTGCAGCGGGGTGAACAGATCGGTCATGGAAGAACGGTCCTCGATTGGAAGGGGGGATGGGGCGGGCGGGCACGCTTACCGCTGCCGTGGCCGTGCAGCGTGCGGGGCAGCGACGCCTGGTTGTGACCGGTCGGGTGGATGATCGTTTCGTGCGTCCGGCTTTCAGCCGGCGTCGCAGCCCACCACCACCGCATGCCGGCCCGACTGCTTGGCGCTGTATATGGCGAGGTCGGCGCGCCGGCGCAGGCTGTCGAGGTCGGTGCCATGGTCCGGACAGACGGCGATTCCGATGCTGCACGACAACGGCAGGTCTCCGGACGGCGTCGCCACCGGCCGGGAGACGGCTGCAAGCAGTTTGCCGCCGACCTGGCGGGCGTCGTCGGCATCGAGGACGTTGGTGAGCAGCACGATGAACTCGTCGCCGCCGTAGCGGGCGACCGTGTCGCAGGAGCGGAGCTGCCCGGTCATGCGTTCGGCGGCCGCCCGCAGGACCTCGTCGCCGGCTTCGTGGCCGTGCTCGTCGTTGATCTCCTTGAAGTGGTCGAGGTCGATCAGGATCACGGCGAAGCGGGTGCCGTTGCGTTGCCAGTTGTGCACCGCGTGGCTGAAGCGGTCGCCGAGCAGGTAGCGGTTGGGCAACCCGGTGAGGACGTCATGGGTGGCGAGGTAGGCCGACTGCTCGTGCTCGATGCCGGCCCGCGTGAGCGCGCGGTAGTGGCGCAACAGCAGCCAGGGCGCGAACAGTGCGGCGGCCAGCAGCAGGCCGAGGATCGCCACCGTCTCGGCGGTCATCACGCTATTCAGCCGCTGTTGTTGGGCAAAGCGGACGAGGACGTGCTGCGCTGCGCTGTGCACCAGCTCGCTGCGCTCGAAGACCGGCAGCAGCCAGCGATCCAGCCGGGTGCCGGGGTCCATGTCGCGCTTCAGCAGCAGGCCTTCCGAGCCGTCGCTGCCGACCAGCGCAGCCTCGACGCCCAGTGGTGCCGCGAGCGCGGCGGTGATCTCGGGCGGCAGCAGCGCCGCGCTCTTGATGAGCAGCATCGAGGCCATCGTGTTGCCGAACAGGTTGGGCGAGTTGCCCTCGTGGCGGCTGGCGGGACGCTCGACGGCTTGCAGCAGCAGGTAGCCGAACTCGCCCTCGTAGAGCCGGAACACCGGCGAGGCCACCGCATGCGGATTGCCGCGCGCTCGGGCGAGCGTGGCGGCGATGTGATCCACCGTCTCGAGCCGCAGGCCGTGGATGGCGCGCGTCTCGGGCAGGTCGGGATAGATGAAGAGGATCGGCCAGGTGTCGGCCTGGGGCGGTAGTCTTGCGGCCTGGCGACCGGTGAGTGCGGAGAAATCCTTCAGTGCGAAATCCCCCAGGCCGTTGCGGCGCAGGATCTCCGCGAGGGGATCGGCCTCGTGGACGGGTACCCGGCGCGCGATCTCGATCTGGTAGATATGGGGATGGGCTGCGGCCACGGCGGCGGCATAGCGCTCGGTGGCCGCGCGGTCGTCGCGCTCCACCGCGAGCAGGAAGGCCGAAAGCCCGGACAGCACGGCCTCGTTGGCATACAGCTTCTGACGAACCCCTGCGGCGAGGGCGTCGGTCGACTGGCGGAAATCGTGCTCCAGGCGGCGGATTTCGGCGGTGATCAGCAGCGAGCCAGCGACTGCGAGCAGCGCCAGCCATGCAAGCAACAACAGGACGAGATTCGTACGACGCGGTCGATGCGGCATGGGGGCTCCGGACGCCGCAGTATCGTCACATCCCCGGGACCTGTAAATCCGTCGAAGGCCATAGGTCTTCTGGATTTGATCCAGTTCTTGTCAGCTGCGGGTGAGCGCGTCGAGGCAGCGCTGGAACGCAGTTTCGGCGAGTCCGGCCAGCTCTACCGCGCGGGCATGACGTGCATGCGCGGGCTCGGCCAGCGCCGCGCCCGCTGCCCCGATCGCGCCCGCCGCCTCTAGGTGGTGGAGGTGAAGCGAGTCTCCATGCCAGGTCTCGAGGTAGGCGCGCAGCTTGTCTCCCTGTCCTCGCGCGGAGGCCAGGACGAGACTCGCCGCAGGGCGGGCGAAGGCTTCGGCGACGATGCGCGCATGTAAGGCTGCTGGCCAGGAAGAGCGTGCAGCCGGCGAGCAGCGCACAGAGCTCGAGCAGGCTTGTGCTGGCGGCGACGATGCAGTCCGCGGGCGCGGCCAGACGTGCGCGCAGGCGGTGCAGGACCGCGGGGTCGTCGTGCCAGGGTGCGCGTCCGGCGCAGAACATCACCAGGCCGAGGCCGGTGTCGCGCTGCAGGCGATCGAGGCCGGCGGCGAGCGTGTCGAGGGTGGCGTCGTCACCGAACTCCGCACTCACCTGGATCGCGATCCATCCGCTCGGGAAGCGCTCGCGCATCGCGGCCGCCTCGCCTGCCGCGGCGTGGCGGCCGATGGCGGTGCCGAGCACGCGCGCGACGAGTACCGCGGGGTCGGGCGTGAGGTCCGCTTCGATGCCGGCGGCCGCGAGCGTGTCCTGAGTGCGCCGGTCGCGCACGTGCACGACCGCGGCAGTGGCGAGGTCGGTGAGGGCGGCGCTGCGCACCGCGGCCGGCAGGTGTGCGAATCCGACTCCGCCGCTGCCGGTGTGGGCGATGCGGCTGCCGCCGGGCAGCTGTGCGCCCGAGGCCAGGTAAGGCAGCGCGCGGGTGATGCCCAGGTGCTGGCGGGCCCAGGCCTCGCGGCCGGCGAGGTCGCGGTCGTGCGCGCGGATCAGGGCGGCGGCACGATCCGGGGTCTCCAGCATCACTGCCGCTTCCCACGCCGTGCAGCCGAGGATCTCCCCGCCTGCCTGCAGCAGGTCGGGCGGCAGTCGCTGCGGATCATGTGCGGACTCGCGCTGCCAATGTTCGATGAGGGCATCCAGGCCGTGCACCTGCTCGCCGCCGGCTTCGCGCAGGTCGCGGCTGGCCGCGCCGGCGAACAAGAGCGGCCGTCCGGGGGCCGAAGCTTCGGCGAGCGCCCCGGCAATGCGGCCGAGCAGCAGGTCGCCGAGGTTGTGGCGGTCGAAGGCGCCGAACAGGATGAGTGGGGAGGGCCGCGCCCTGCCGGCGGCGATGGCGGGATCGACCGGGCCCGCGTCGCGGGTGCGGGGCTGGCGCAGGGAGAGGGCGGGCATGGAGGCATGTTCGCGTGTCGGGGCGAGGTTTTCAATGCGGCGCCGATGGGAGCTGCGCGGGTTGCCGAACCGCAGCCTTCACGGCTGCCGCCGCCTCTGCAGGGCGGTGGTTGCGCGCGAGTCGACCCGCGATCTCGGCAAGGGCGGCCCGATTGGGCGAGAATGTGTAAGCAATCCATGCGCCCGCGCGCCCGAGTGGAATCTTTTTTGCGGCGGGGGCTCACACTTCCGCATTCGGCACGGATGGTCCGCGCCGCTCGACAGGACCGACTCATGTACAGGGATCCCCGATTCTCCGGCATCTTCCAGAACCTCGGCGGGCCGGCCACCAAGCCGCCGACACTGCTGCAGAAGGTCGTCGGCGCGGTCGTCATGGCGGGCGTCTTCATGCTCGCGCTGACCTTCTCGGTCGCCTTCTTCGCGGTGCTGCTGACTGCAGGCGTGGCGATCTGGGGCTGGGTGTGGTGGAAGACGCGCGCCCTGCGCAAGGCGATGCGCGAGCAGATGGACGCGCAGGCGTCCGCAGGTGGCGGGCGCGCGGGCGGCTACGGTGCGGCCGCCGGCAGTCGCGGGCTGATCATCGAGGGCGAGGTGATCCGCGAGGTCGAGGTCGAGGAGGAGGTGCGCAGGGACGGCCCGGGCGGCCGCACGCCGTCGTGACGCCCGTTCCCGTCGTGACTCCGGCGCCACCCCCGAGCGCGGCGACTCCGGACGCCAGCGCGGGTGAATGTTGTGCCCGTGCGCAGGCCGAGTCCTGGGCGCGCGCCGAGGCGCGGCGCTTCGCGCCACGGCCGGCGGGTTTCTTCCTGCGTCTGCATGCGCTGCTTGCGCGCGTCGCCCGCCGCACGCGCGCGCTTCTCGGGGCTTAGCGGCCCGACTGCGGCGATGACGTCTGCCGCGCCGTGGCTGCGGTGCCGGCCGTGCTCTGCAGCAGGGCCTCGCGGCCGTCGGCGATGCTGCGGATGTGCACATCCATCTGGTTGAAGGCGATCTCGATGCCCGCTGCGCGGAAGCGGCGGTCGATTTCGCGGTTGATCTCGTCGATCGCAGCGTTGCGGTCGCCGAGTTCGCGCACGTGCACGCGCAACTCGTGGTCGAGCGTGCTGGGGCCGAAGTTGAGGAAGAACACCAGCGGCTCCGGATCCTTGAGCACACGCTTGTTGTCGGCGGCGATCTCGCACAGCAGGCTGCGCGTCGTCTCCAGGTCGGCGCCGTAGGCCACGCCGAGCTTGATCGTCACCCGCGTCACCGTGTCGGTGAGCGACCAGTTGGTGAGCTGGCCGGTGATGAAGGCCTTGTTGGGCACGATCATCTCCTTGCGGTCGAAGTCGGTGATGGTGGTGGCGCGGATCTGGATACGGCTCACCGTGCCCGAGACGTTGCCGATCGTCACCGTGTCGCCGATGCGCAACGGGCGCTCGAACAGGATGATGAGGCCGGACACGAAGTTGGCGAAGATCTCCTGCAGGCCGAAGCCGAGGCCCACCGAGAGCGCCGCCACCAGCCACTGCAGCTTGTCCCAGCTCACCCCCAGGGTGCCGAGCGTGGAGGCGATGCCGACGCCGACGATCACGTAGGACAGCAGCGTGGTGATCGCATATGCGCTGCCCTGGGCGAGCTTCAGCCGCGACAGCACCAGCACCTCGAGCAGGCCGGGCAGGTTGGTGGCGAGCATGAAGGCGATCGCCGCGATCACCAGCGCGCCGAGCAGGTCGGCGAGGCTGATCGGCACCACGCCGGCGGCCTCGCCGCTGCCGCTCGCGTACTCGTACAGCGTGATGTTGTCGAGGTAGGAGACCACCGAGAGCAGGTCGGCCCACACCCAGTACAGCGCCACCGCGAGCCCGGACAGCAGGGTGAGGTGGAGCAGGCGCAGCGACTGCTGGTTGATGCGCGCGATGTCGAGCATCGGCGCTTCGGCGACCGCCGCGGGCTCGCTGTCGGCGCCGGCGCGGCCCTCGCGCTCGGCGGCCTCGCGGCGCGCGACCGCGCGCTGGTGGTCGATGCGGTGCGCGGCGACGCCGAGCGCGCGCACCAGCACGCCTTCGGCCAGCCGCCACAGGATGAGCACGTAGAGGGTGTCGACCAGGCGCCCGGTGAGCTTGAGCGCGGTGTAGTAGTAGCCCATCACCAGCGCGCCGATGAGTGCGAGCGGCATCAGCCCGAGCGCCAGCCCCACGAACACGCGCAGCGGCGAGAGTCGGTCGTCGAGGCGGGTGTGCAGCAGGCCGCGCCCCAGCAGCCAGGCCATGGTCGCGTAGCCGACGAGCAGGATCAGCATGCCCAGCACGTCGCTGCCGAGGCTCTCGGGCTGGCGCTCGGCGACCGCGACCACCGCGACCACCGCCACCACCACCAGGCCGAGCTTGCGCAGGTTGCGGTGCATCGCGCGCACGCGCTCGACGGGCCACTGGAAGTGGCGCTCGGCGACCCCGCCGGGGGTGAGCAGGCGGTGTGCGGTGTGGAACACCAGCCAGGCCTGCGCCATCTGCATCAGCGCTGCGCCCAGGGCCGCATTCTGGCCGCGCGCGTCCATCTGCAGCGCGATGCCGCCGAGCGCGAGCAGCAGGCTCACCGGCAGGGTGAGCAGCAGGTTGAGCAGGATCGCCAGCGGGGTGTGGCGCTGGCTGTCGCGGCGCACATAGCCGATGTCGGCGTGCAGGCTGTCGAGCTTTTCGCGCAGCCAGCGCCGGCGCGCGAACAGCCCGAGGCTCACCAGCAGCACCGGCAGGAACAGGAAGGGCCGCGCCTGCAGGCCGGCCCACAGCTCGCCGATGGCCGAGCCCCAGGGAATCGCGCCGAACTGCTTGGCGAGCGTGGCCGGCACCGCCTGCAACCAGGCGAGGTCGAGCGGGCGGTTGCTCGGGATCCAGAACATCTGCTCGTCGAGCGTGGCGCGCAGGCGGTCCGCGCTCACCAGGAGCTGGCGCTCGGCGAGTTGCAGGGTGATCGACTGGGCGAGCACCGCGTTGAGCTCGCGGTTGAGGCGCTCGAGCAGCTCGCCGCGGGTCGCGAGCAGGGCCAGGAGCGGCTCGCGCAGCGCCGGGTCGGCCTCGCCCGCGGGGGCGGCTGCGAGCAGGCGCTCGGCATGGGCGGCCGGGTTGGCGAGCTGCTCGCGCTGTTTGTTGATCTCGAACTGGTACAGGCGGATGTCGGCGATCTGGACGGCGAGCCCGGCATCGGCAACCGGCGCGGGCAGCGCGCGGCGCTGCTCGAGCAGGATGCGCGAGAGCAGGACGCTGCCCTGCAGCACGCCGATCTGCTCGTCGATCACCGCAGTGCTGCGGTTCAGTGCGTCGAGCTGCTGGCTTGCCGCCTGGTTGCGCCGGGTGAGCGCGTCGAGCTTCTCGGTGGCGCCCAGCAGGTATTCGGACAGCTGCTGGTTGGTCGCCGCCTCGCGTCCGAGCAGACCGTCGCCGCTGGCGTCGGCGTGCACGTCGGTGAGCGCCTGCACCGTCTGCTCGGCCTGGCTGGCGCGCTGCCGGCTGATCGCATCTTGCAGCGTGCGTGCCGATTCCTCGAGGCGCGCGACCTGCAGGCGGGCGAGTTCCTGGCGGGCGAGACCGAGGTCGATCAGGCCGCTGTTGCCCGCCAGCTCCTGGCGGCGCAGCGCGAGCTGGGCGTCGAGCGCATGCCATTCGGCGGCGAGCGCGTCGCGACGCTCCGGACTCAGGGGCCGGCTGTCGCGCCCGGCTTCGCGTCCGCTCGCGAGCATGGCCTCGATCGCCGCCATGCGCGCCTGGCCGGCGCTGATCTCGGTCTGCGCACGCTCGGGGCCGGTGCGCGCGCCGACGAGCAGGCCATCGGCCTCGTCGAGGCGGCGGCGCCAGTCGGCGAGCGCGGCCTCCTGGGTGGCGAGGCGTTCTTCGAGGCGAGCGAGCGGGGTGTCGGCCGCGGTCGCCACGGCCGGCGGGTCCGCGGGCAGCGCGGCGAGCTCGCGGCGCGCCTCGGCGATCTGCGCCGGAGCGCCCGCGAGCGTCTGCTTGAGCGTATCGAGCCGGCGACGGTAGTCCTCGGCGCTGGCGAGGCTGGCCTGGGCCTGTTCCAGCGCCTGCTGCGCGGCGCGCTGCTCGGCCTCGGGCAGCTTGCGCTCCGCCAGCGCCTGCAGGCGCGTGCGCAGTTCGTCCGGCTGCGGCCGCGGCGGCGCCTCGGCGGCGGCGTGCATGGCGAACAGGGGGAGCAGCAGCAGGAAGAGCAGGCGCAGCAGGGACATGGGACGACAACCGGAGGGGGAGCGGCGCGATGGTAACGCAGGCCGGAGGGTGGACGTCGCGCGCGCGTGCGGGTTCGTCTCGAGAAGGGCGATCGCGCAGTGGCGGCGAGGGTGCCCACCGCCGCCCGGGGCTGTCGCCGGCTTGAGAAGCCCGGCGTGCGCGTCTATCGTGTCGGTCCGCAGAGGAGACAGGAAAATAAAACGATGTCGGATCAGAAACAGCGCATGAAGGTGCTCGGCGCGGGCATCTTCAGCCTGATGCTCGCGCTCGGCGTGGCGCGCTTCGCCTACACCCCGCTGCTGCCCCTGATGCAGTCCCAGGCCGGCCTGGGACTGGCCGAGGGTGGCTGGCTGGCGGCGATCAACTACCTGGGCTACCTGAGCGGGGCGCTGCTCGCCGCCTCGATCAGCGACCTGGTGCTCAAGGACCGCCTGTACCGCATCGGCATGGTGGTCGCGGTGCTCACCACGCTGATGATGGGCTTCACCACCGATTTCACCGTGTGGGCGGTGTCGCGCTACCTGGCCGGGCTGTCGAGCGCGGCCGCGATGCTGCTCGGCACCGGGCTGATCCTCAACTGGCTGATCCGCCATGGCCACCGCCACGAGCTCGGCATCCACTTCGCCGGCATCGGCCTCGGCATCGCCGGCTGCTCGGTGGCGGTGGCGCTGATGAGCCAGTGGCTCGACTGGCGCGCGCAGTGGTACGTGTTCACCGCGCTCGCCTGCGTGCTGCTGGTGCCCGCGCTGGCCTGGCTGCCGGCGCCCGACACCAGCCCGGTGACCAAGAGCGGCGCGCCGATGCACGACAATCCGCCCAGCCCGCTGTTCATGCGGGTGTTCATGGCCTCGTACTTCTGCGCCGGCGTCGGCTTCGTGGTCAGCGCGACCTTCATCGTCGCCATCGTCAACCGCCTGCCCGGGCTGGAGGGCCAGGGCAGCTGGAGCTTCCTTGCCATCGGCCTGGCCGCGATGCCGGCCTGCATCGTGTGGGACTTCATCGCCCGCCGCACCGGTGCGCTGAACGCGCTGATCCTCGCCGCGGTGCTGCAGATCGTCGGCATCCTGCTGCCGGTGGTGGTGGGCGGCAGCCTGGGGGCGATCGCCGGCGCCCTGCTCTTCGGCGGCACCTTCGTCGGCATGGTGAGCCTGGTGCTGACCATGGCCGGGCGCTACTACCCGACGCGACCGGCCAAGATGATGGGCAAGATGACCATCTCCTACGGCGTGGCGCAGATCCTCGGCCCGGCGGTGACCGGGTGGCTGGGCGAGACCTTCGGCAGCTACGCCGGCGGGCTGTGGTTCGCTGCGGCGATGATGGCCGTGGGTACCGTGCTGCTGCTGGTGCTCAAGATGGTCGACCGGCGCGACGCTCAGGCGGCGATCGGGGCTGCCTGAGCAGGCGGCCACGATCGCCCGTGGCGCAGGCAGAAGTCACGCAGCAGCTGGTTGGCCATCGCGTAGCGGATCGGGAACAGCGGCGGCAGCGCGTCGACATGGAAGAAGCGCGCGTCCTCGATCTCGCCCGGGGCGCACACGATGTCGCCGCCGGCGTACTCGGCCTGGTAGCCGAGCATCAGCGCATGCGGGAAGGGCCAGGCCTGGCTGGAGAAATAGCGCGGCGCGCGGATGTACAGCCCGGTCTCCTCGAAGATCTCGCGATGCACCGCCTGCTCGGCCGACTCGCCCGCGTCGACGAAGCCGGCGAGCGTGCTGTAGAGGCCGGGAGGAAAGTGCGGCGAGCGCCCGAGCAGGATCTCGGCGCCGCGCTCCACCGCCACGATCACCACCGGTGAGACGCGCGGGAAGTGCTCGCGGCCGCAGTCCGGCGCGCTGCAGCGCCGCGCCGGCGGGTCCGTCCTCGGTGTGGTGGGCGCGCCGCAGGCGCCGCAGAAGCGGTGTGCGCGGTCGAACTCGAGCAGTTCCAGGGCGCGCGCGGCGAGCGCGAGGCGGTCTTCGGCCAGCGTGTCGAGCAGCGACTTGAGGTGCTGGAAGGCATGTCCGTCGGGCGCCTCGATCGCGCGCTCGACCTCGACCACCGTCCAGGCCTCGCCCGTGGGCACGGGGAAGTCGAGCGTGCGCAGCGCGGCGAGACCGGCCCGCCAGGCGCTCGGGCCGGCGGTGGGCGCACCCGTGAAGTCCACCAGCAGCTGGTGGCCGCGGAACACTAGCGTGCGGGCCGGGCTGCGCGAGGCCGGCCGCGAGTCGCCGCATGTGGGCAGTGAGCAAGGGAGGCTCATGATCGTGGGAGCGCGCTCGGGCACAGCGCTGGGTTGCGGAGAAGGCGGAAGGAGAAGGCGGAAGGAGAAGGGCGAGGACGGCAGCATCGGGCAGATTGTCCGCGCTGTCGAGCCTGCGGCGCAGGCCTTGCCCGGGCTGGTTTCCAGGCCCGGCAAGGCCTGGCGCAGTTTATTTCGCGATGTGAAAGAAGGTTTCGATGCCCGACAGGTCGATAAGTGGTATTTTTCCGGGCGACTGCGATCGTGCGGCGGCTGTGCCGCGCCGGCGACAGAGGGTCGCCATCGGGTAGTCGGGACAAGATCTAAAACATATAGGGGAAATCAATGTCTGCAGGCAAATCCAAGATCATCTACACGCTCACGGACGAAGCGCCGCTGCTCGCGACGTGCGCCTTCCTCCCGATCATCCGCACCTTCACCGGTCCTGCAGGCGTCGAGGTCGAGAAGGCCGACATCTCCGTGTCGGCGCGCATGCTCGCCGAGTTCCCCGAATACCTGAGCGAGGACCAGCGCGTCCCCGACACGCTCGCTGAGCTCGGCCGCCTGACCCTCGAGCCCGACACCAACATCATCAAGCTGCCCAACATCAGC
The DNA here is from genome assembly GCA_016790365.1 of Thauera sp. GTDB lineage: Bacteria > Pseudomonadota > Gammaproteobacteria > Burkholderiales > Rhodocyclaceae > Thauera. The sequence goes on from JAEUNQ010000081.1 coordinate 13,223, forward strand.
GCCTCGGTCGCCCAGCTCAAGGCCTGCGTCAAGGAGCTTCAGGACAAGGGCTACAAGATCCCCGACTACCCCGAGGACCCCAAGACCGACGAGGAAAAGGCGCTCCGCGCCCGCTTCGGCAAGTGCCTCGGTTCCGCGGTCAACCCGGTGCTGCGCGAGGGCAACTCCGACCGCCGCGCGCCCGCCGCAGTGAAGAACTTCGCCAAGAAGAACCCGCATTCGATGGGTGAGTGGAAGCAGTGGTCGCAGACCCACGTTTCGCACATGCACCACGGCGACTTCTACCACGGCGAGAAGTCGATGACGCTCGACCGCGCGCGCTCGGTCAAGATGGAGCTGATCACCAAGTCGGGCAAGACCGTCGTGCTCAAGCCGAAGACCGACCTGCTCGAAGGCGAGATCATCGACTCGATGTTCATGAGCAAGAAGGCGCTGTGCGAGTTCTACGAGAAGGAACTCGACGACTGCCGCGAGGCCGGCATCCTGTTCTCGCTGCACGTGAAGGCGACGATGATGAAGGTCTCGCACCCGATCGTCTTCGGCCACTGCGTGAAGATCTACTACAAGGACGCCTTCGCCAAGCACGGCAAGACCTTCGACGAGCTCGGCATCAACGTCAATAACGGCATGGTCGACCTCTACGAGAAGATCAAGACCCTGCCCGAGTCCAAGCGCGACGAGATCATCCGCGACCTGCACGCCTGCAACGAGCACCGCCCCGAGCTGGCCATGGTCGATTCGGCCAAGGGCATCACCAACTTCCACTCGCCCAACGACATCATCGTCGACGCCTCGATGCCGGCGATGATCCGCCAGGGCGGCAAGATGTGGGGCGCCGACGGCAAGCAGTACGACAGCAAGTGCGTGATGCCGGAGTCGACCTTCGCCCGCATCTACCAGGAGATGATCAACTTCTGCAAATGGCACGGCAACTTCGACCCGCGTACGATGGGCACGGTGCCGAACGTCGGCCTGATGGCGCAGAAGGCCGAGGAATACGGCTCGCACGACAAGACCTTCGAGATCGCCGAGGACGGCGTGGCCAACATCACCGACCTCGCCACCGGCGAGGTGCTGCTGTCGCA
>JAEUNQ010000214.1 GCA_016790365.1 Thauera sp.
GGCAGCAGCGATACGAAGAACTGCAACGCGAGCGCAGCATCGCTGCACTCAAACGCCGAGCCACCGCGCTCGGGTTCCAGATCAACCCCATCGGGGCAGCCGCATGAAAACCGCCCCGGCTAGTTTTGTTTCTTGAGAGCACGCGCTCGTTAAAGAACCAGGCACTCGCGGTGCCGCCTGCGCCAAACGCACCGCGTTTCCAAGGAGAGATCACCCATGATCACCAAGTTCCTCGCAGCTGCCATCCTGGCCTGCTCCACCCTTGCATCCGCCCCGGCACTCGCGCATGGCGGTGCCGCCCCCAAGCACGGCGGCGTCGTGCAGACCGCAAGCGACCTGTCGTTCGAACTCGTTGCCGGCGAGGGGGCTGCCATGCTGTATGTCGAGGATCACGGCAAGCCCATGGTCCCGACCGGCATGAGCGGCAAGCTGACTGTGCTCAACGGCACCGAGAAATCGGAAGCCCCGCTGGTCGTGAGCGGCGACAAGCTCGAAGCCAGGGGCGTCACGATCGCCAAGGGGGCAAAGGTGGTGGCCGCAATCAACACCGCCGACCAGAAGGCCATTACCGTGCGTTTCACCGTGCGCTGAGCGCTCAGCGCGCCGGCAGTCGCAGCGGAGGGGGGCGGCGGCGACACCCCCACCGCTGGGGAGTCGCGCAGCGCCCAGACGCCTTGCCGGCCAACGGGCTGGCGGCGCGTCAAGCGCAGGCCAGTGCATGAGTTTGACCGGCCCGCAGAGTGACGCGGTAAAATCCCACTCATCCATCTGCCTGCGGCCGCAATTCGAATGAAGGATCACAAGTGAGCGACCCGAAGCAGAAGCACTGGCACCATCTGACCGGCGAACAGGTGCTGAGACTGCTTGCCACGAATGGGCAGACAGGCCTGGATCGGGTTGCGGTAGAAGAGCGACAACATCAACATGGACCAAACTCGCTGGCCAGGCGAGTTGGCGATGGACCCTTGTTGAGGTTTCTGCTGCAGTTCAATCAGGCGCTGGTCTACATTCTGCTTATTGCAGTGATCATCAAGCTCTCTTTGGGGGCCTTCGTCGATGCAGCGGTGATCTTCGGCGTGGTGCTGCTCAACTCGATCATCGGATTCGTGCAGGAGGGTAAGGCGCTCAATGCGCTCGAGGCGCTGTCGCGCACCTTGAAGATGGAGACCACCGTATTGCGGGCCGGAGAAAAGCAGCGCATCGACGCAGCCGGGCTCGTACCAGGTGACATCGTCCTTCTCGCCTCCGGCGATAAGGTGCCCGCAGACCTGTTTCTGTTGCGCAGCCGCAGCCTGCAAATCGATGAGTCGGCTCTGACTGGTGAATCAGTGCCGGTGGACAAGTTCCCTGGCATTCTGGAACTCGAGACGCCACTCGCCGACCGCACGAACCTGGCATATTCCTCAACCCTGGTCACTTACGGTACAGGGGTCGGCGTCGTTGTCGCCACCGGGGACAGCACCGAGATCGGCCGCATTTCGGAGCTCATAGCCAGCGCCGAGGTAATCGCCACACCGCTGACGCGCAAGATCGCCCACTTCAGCAGGCTGCTACTCTACGCGATCCTGGGGCTGGCTGGCCTGACCTTTGCCGTGGGCCTGTGGCATGGGCAGTATTGGGTGGACCTCTTCATGGCCGCCGTTGCCTTGTCGGTTGCGATGATCCCGGAGGGGCTGCCCGCAGTGCTCACCATCACACTTGCCATTGGCGTAGCGCGCATGGCAAAACGCAACGCGATCATCCGTCGCCTGCCTGCGGTCGAGACGCTCGGCAGCACTACCGTGGTGTGCTCGGACAAGACAGGAACAATTACTCGCAATGAGATGACGGTCCAGCGACTCTGGGTCGACGGACAGTCGTTCGAGCTCAGCGGCATCGGCTACGCGCCGGAGGGCGAGTTGCGACTTGATGGCGAGCGTCACTCAGCCGCCGAGCACGGGGTTGTGCGCGAGTTGCTGCGTGCCGGCCTCCTCTGTAATGACGCGGTGCTCAAGCGTGACGGTGATGCCTGGCGAATCGAGGGTGACCCCACCGAGGGGGCGCTGCTGGTCGCGGCCAGCAAGGCCGGTCTCGATGCTAGGACCGAAAACGCTCGTGCCGCCAGGCTGGAGACGATTCCGTTCGAATCGCAACATCAATACATGGTCACCCTGCACGGCGGCGACAACCCGGTCGTCTATCTCAAGGGGTCGGTTGAAAAGATCCTCGAGCGTTGCACGGTCATGCTCGGAGTAGACGGTTCGGTGGGCGCGCTCGACGCTGATGAGGTCCTTCGTCAGGTCAATGCAATGGCCGGTCACGGACTACGGGTGCTGGCGTTTGCCCGGATGGCCGTAGCGCGCGGGACTACCGACATCGATCATCAGGATGTCTGCGACGGCCTCACCTTTCTGGGTCTGCAGGGCATGATCGATCCGCCACGCGAGGAGGCGATCCACGCAGTGCGAGCCTGCCAGGAAGCGGGGATCAAGGTCAAGATGATCACGGGCGATCACGCCGCGACCGCCGCTGCCATTGCCGGCCAGATAGGCTTGTTGCACACCTCGGGACATGCGGGGGTACTCACTGGGCGCGCGCTCGAAGAGATCCCTGATGCCGACTTGATCGACGTTGCCGCGCACACGGCGGTGTTTGCACGCGTGACGCCCGAACAGAAGCTGCGCTTGGTCGAGGCCTTGCAGGCACGCGGGGAGGTGGTCGCGATGACCGGCGATGGCGTAAACGACGCGCCGGCGCTGCGAAGGGCCGACATTGGTGTCGCGATGGGCATCACCGGCACGGATGTCTCGAAGGAGGCCGCGGACATGGTGCTCACCGATGACAATTTCGCCACCATCGAAGCTGCTGTAGAAGAGGGCCGCGGCGTATTCGACAACCTGATCAAGTTCATCACCTGGATCTTGCCGACCAACGCCGGTCAGGGACTGGTGATCATCGCTGCGGTGATGGCGGCGCAGCCGCTGCCGGTGCTGCCGGTTCAGGCGCTGTGGATCAACATGACCACGGCCGTGCTACTTGGCCTCACCCTGGCTTTCGAGCCACGGGAGCGGGACATAATGAGTCGCCCGCCAAGGTTGTCCGCGGCACCGATCCTCAACGGCGAATTGATCAAACGCATCCTGCTGGTCGGCCTGCTGCTTCTCGTGGGTAGCTTCGGCCTGTTCGAATGGGCGTTGTATAGCGGGCGCAGCGAGCAGGAGGCGAGGACGATCGCAGTGAACGTCTTCGCGGTCGGGCAATCATTCTATCTGCTCAACTGCCGTTCGCTGCGGTACTCCATGTTCCGTCTCGGGCTGTTCAGTAATCCTTGGATCTGGGCAGGCATCGGGGCGATGATGGCTGTGCAGTTGCTGTTCACCTATATTCCGCTGATGAACAAGCTTTTCCACACGGCGCCGATCGGCTGGATCGACTGGGGGCTGATCGTTGCCGTCGGCCTCGCCATTTATCTGGTGATCGAAGGCGAGAAGGCTTGGAGAAGACGTGGCGCAAGCAGCACGGTAACGCACTGAAACCGGCGGCTCGCGCGGGCCGGCCGAGTAACGGTGCGCACCCCCTTGGAATCAAGTTATTTCACGCAGGCGTAGATGAATACAAGCAACGAGAAGGGCGTTAAGCAAGAGACCATGGGGGGCACGATCCCTTTACTGAACTGGATCATCGGGCGGGTTGCCCGCGTGCTGGCGGTAATCATGGTTCTGGTGATCATCTGGGGAGTCGCCGACGTTCTTTATGTCTTGTATCAGAGGTTGATGTCGCCGCCATTCATGCTGCTCGAGATCAAGGACATACTGGCGACCTTCGGGGCCTTCATGGCGGTTCTGATAGCGATAGAGATCTATCACAACATCATCCTTTACGCCGAGAGTGACAAAAGCCACCACCTTGCGGTGGAGATCGTGCTTGGAACTGCGCTGATGGCGATCTCACGCAAGGTGATCATTCTCGACTTCAACGACGTCGAACCCAGCTATCTCTACGGTACCGCGGCGATCACATTCGCCCTCGCAGTTGGCTACTACCTGATCGTGATCAGACCGAGAAAGCACAAAGTAGTCTGCGGAGAAGGGTGACGCATGCCAATCGATAGCCTCGAGCGCCTCTTCATTGCCATTCCTGGTCAATGGGAGAGGGCGATCGCAACCGTCCTTATGGTTTTGGTGGGCGCCACGCTGACACATCTTTGGGCTCGCTACCTGGCGCGCGGAGAGGTCATCTCCAACGAGAAGCGTCGGGTTCACCTGGTGTGGGTCCGCAACACCATCTGGTTTGTCGTATTGTTCGTGATCATTTCGGTCTGGGCGTCAACGATCGCGGGCTTTGCCTTGTCACTCGCTGCGGTCGCGGGTGCTATGCTGATCGTCAGCAAGGAACTGCTGATGTGTGTGCTCGGCTACCTCTATCTGACACTGGTCCGGCCTTTCAAGGTAGGAGACCTTATTGAATCCAGCCTGTTCAGCGGCCGAGTCGTCGATATCGACATGTTCGCGACCACCTTGGCCGAGTATGGCCATGCAGGGCAAGTCACGGGGAAGGTTGTCGAGTTTCCCAACGGCCTGCTGCTGACCACACCGGTCAAGAATGTATCGCCCACCGGCGAATACGTGCTGCACCTGATGAGGGTTCCCGTTCCGGCTGCGATGGTGTGCGACCTTGTCAGCATCGAAGACACCGCTAGAACGGCTGCAGAACTTGCGACCCGTGAATGGCAGGAGCAGGCTGAAGCGCACTTCCGTAAACTCGCGAACGAGGACTTCATCTCCTACTCGTCAGGCCGGATCAAGGTGCTCTGGGATTTTGTTGATCCTGAGCATCTCATGCTCATCATCCGTATAACCTGCCCGGTCGCAATGCGACTGAAGGTCGAACAGTCGGTGTTCAGAGCGATCTGGCTCGAAGTCAGTCGGCAACGTTCTGATTTAGGGGCAACTGGATGGGCTGCGCCGAGCTTGATGACTGATAACTAGACCACCAGCACGTCGCAGGGGGCGTAATAGGCAAGAAAGCGCGGAACGCTCCCGATCAAGGACTCGCGAATACGGCCTCCCCCGTGTCTGCCAACAACGATCACGTCCGCGCCGAGTGCGCGAGCCGCATCTGGCACGACCGTATTGGGTTTTCCGTGTGAGAGTTCGCTCTCAATGTCGATCCCGACCAGCTCCGGGTCAGCAAGGAGGGCATCGAGGTTGCGCTGGGCAACAAGGAACTCCCTTTCCGCCAGACGCTTGATTTCGGTTTCTGGGAAGCGCTTGTTCCGCAACTTGGCCTCGAATGGCGCAGCGTAGGCATGAAGCAACTTGACCCCGGCGTGCTTCGCCACGATCAAGGCCGCGCGCAACACCGCCTCTGAGCGTGGGCCCAGGTCCACCGCAGCCAATGCACGACGATAGTCTCCTTCGACCGCCCTGCGCGTGACCAGTACCGGACACGAGGCCTTGTTCAGAATGTGCGCTGCTGTACCGCCGAGCAGGAACTGTTGTAACAGACCGCTGCCGTGCGCTCCGATCACCCAAAGGTCTGGGCGAAAGATGTCAGAAGTCTCCGCCAGCACACGACGCGCGGAGCCGGTCAAGATCTCACCGCGAGCACGAGTCGCACCGCAACTTTGCGCCGCTTTGATCTGCGCAGCGAGATTTTCCTCGGCTAGGGCACGCATCCGATCCTGAAGGTCGTGTTCGCCGGCAAAGACGGCGTCAAACGCACTCTGCCGGGGGAACGCGTGGGTCACCAGCAATTCCGCATCCTCGCGTGCTGCGATGATCGCTGCTCGACGCACTGCTTCGTTACCCAGCTCAGAAAAATCGGTTGCTGCGTGGATCCGTTTTATCGCACTCATCATGATCCCCCCCCCATGAATGCTGTTGTCTGGACAACCCCGTCTCCGAACATTCGGTGCCGATGGGGCATGGTCAGAACTTGTCGAGGCGAATGACCTCTACGTCCTGCACGAATGCGACCATCGCGTAGTTGGCATAATAGTGTTTGTGCAGGAACTCGAGCACGCGTTCGGCAAGTTCGCGAGTGCAAATGACTTCGATTCGGATGTTCGCGGTCTCCCCCCAAGCAGCATCACGCACGCCGCGGTTGCCTTTGCCGCGGGCGTCAGAAATGGTGTAGCCACGAACGCCCAAGCGATCTAGCTCGCGCAGCAAGGGCTGTTCAAGCGTCGCTTCGGTGATCACGGTAAACAGAACGCGTTTTTCGGTTGCCAGAATCACAGGTTAGCTCCATCTGGTTGCGCGGCCTGCCGATCACAGGGGGAGCGGCCGGTCGCAATATGTGGTGGCACAAGCTTCAACTCATCCGGGTGTTTCGCTGCGCACCAGGACGTGAGAGGTCTGCGGTGGTCAGTGTTACTCCAATCCTTCCGTCTTCGAGGCGCTCTATCGCGAACTCAATTTTCTCGTCATCCTTCGTGAATACATGCCTTTCCGCTTCCATTGACGCCGAGAGCACCTCTTGAGTGAAACCTTGCCCGACAAAGCCGGTGCGGTAATGATCAAGTACGGACGCATGGACTGCACGGCCTTCGTAGCGCACTGTAATGCGCGCACCTTCGCGTTGCCACTCTGTGCGGACGAGACCGGGAAAGCGGATCACCGGGCCGATATCGCTCCCCGACACGTCAAGCGCTGGTGTAACGGTGGCGCCGGGGATCACCTCACGCAGGGTCTCGCCGATCCGCGGTGACACCTGCTCGACCTGAGCCGTGACCGACCGCGCAAGCTCCGGGGCGGACCCTATCAGTGGCTGTACCGTTCCCCACATCCAGCCCAAGAGCGCGATTCCCGCCCAGATCAGGAGGGCGAAGACGATCAATCCCCCGCCGGCGAAGCCCATGAACAACCCGCGTCGCCTTCGGAGCAAGCCGGATGCACCGCTTTGAAGCAGTTCAAGCCAGAGCATCTTTTGCATTATCGATCCCCAATCGTCAGTCAGAATCCCCAACCACGAGCGACTCGCGGTCGCGGCGTGCCACGCCCGCGTGCTCACGTAGCTGGGCGAGCCTGCGGTCCAACAGTCGGCCAATGCGCTCTGATGCGCGGTCAATGGCGACGTAGATGTCATCCTGCACGTCCTCGACGATCAGGTCTGCTGCACCTTTCATTCGTACTTCAATCGCGCAACTCTTGTCTACGCCTCCACGCAAACCATTCACATCTGTGAGGCGTACCGATGTGCGCGATACAACATCTTGGCCGTGATTCAACGCGTACGCCAGACGCCGAGTCACATGCGCGCGCAGCGCTTCGGTCAGGGAGAAGTCTTTGGCATGGATCTGAATGTTCATGAAGCCTCCGTCAGGTAAATTGTCAGAGCAAGTGTGAGGCCTGCAAATAATCGCGACAAGCAGATAAAGATCTGGCTTATCATCGAAAAAATCTACGATCTAGAATATGGCATAAGAGTGCTTAACTACAAACATCTTCATTATTTTCAGTGCGTTGCGCGCGCTGGAAGTGTCGTTCGTGCCGCCGAGCGCTTACATTTGACTCCGCAGACACTTTCCGGGCAGCTTTCGCAGTTCGAGGCGCGTCTCGGGATTACCCTGTTTAATCGGGTTGGGCGCCGCTTAGAACTGACGAAGACGGGGCGTCTCGCCCTGTCTTATGCGGAGGAGATTTTTCAGGCTGGCAGTGAACTCGAAGATTTGCTCAAGGGTGGTGCGGAGGAGCGTTTCATCACCTTTCGGGTGGGTATTTCTGATGTGGTGCCGAAGTTCGCGGCTTACCGCTTCCTGTCTCCGGTGTTGTCGCTGCCGGAGCCAGTCCGACTCGTGTGCGAGGAGGATCGGCTCGATCGCTTGCTGGCCGAGTTGGCGATTCATCGTCTCGATATCGTGCTGGCCGACCGTCCGATGCCTCCGGGAACGGAGATTCGGGGCTTCAGTCACCCGCTCGGTGAGTCGGGGGTCGCCTTCCTCGCCGCACCCGCCCTTGCGGCGGAACTTGCCCCAGGCTTTCCGAAAAGCCTCGATGGCGCGCCTCTGTTGCTTCCGGGGCGGGACAGCGCGCTTCACGTGGCCTTGCCACGCTGGCTCGAGCGGCAAGGGCTTCGCGTTCATGTCGTCGGCGAGTTCGCTGACAGCGCCTTGATGAAGGCCTTTGGAGAGGCTGGTGCAGGGGTTTTCCCTGTGCCTGCTTCCGGCGTCGCCGATGTGATTGAGCACTATCGCCTTGATTACGTCGGCGAGACGGCCGAGATTCGCGAGCGCTTCTTTCTGATCTCCGCCGAACGGCGCCTGTCGCATCCCGCGGCGCGGGCGGTAAGCGAATACGCGCGCTCGGTGTTCCCCCCGGCCGCCCGATGATCCACTTTGGCCAGGGGTCGTGCCTTCGTCCCCAAGCCGCTCGGATTCGTGAAGGCATTTTTCGCGCAGCCCGAAGCTCGGAATGGTGCAGTGCATTGGGCGACGCCAGGATGACGACGGCGCTGCTGGATCGGCCGTGTGGCTCGGAAGGACCTCGACTGCGATCGGGCCCCGTCACTCGCACACAATAGGCCAATGACCATCTGCGGGTTATCGCGCTTACCGTCGCGAAAATTCTCCTGCGGCAGCCAACGGGCAACAGCGCGGGGTCAGCCAGATAGCGGGTCCGCTCGCGAGGGAACGGGTTCGTCGGGATAGAGATGGATCTCGATCGTCGAATGGGCGATTTCCTCGTGCACCGACAAACGGCGCCGCACGCGCTCTGGCGTGAGCGTCGGGTCGCGAGTCACCACCGACAGCGCACACGAATACGACTGCTTGCCGACCCGCCAGACGTGCAGGTCGACGAGCCGGGTATCGCCTGAAGCGCTCGCGCCCTCGACGACGTCACGGATCTCGTCGACCACCGGGTGATCCATCTCGCGGTCGAGCAGCACCTTGCTGGTGGCGATGATCAGGCCTTTGGCCCAGATGGCGACCAGCACCGCACCGACGATCCCCATGGCCGGATCCAGCCATCCCCAGCCGTACATCCAGCCGCCGAGCAGGGCGACGATGGCCAGTATCGAAGTCGCCGCATCGGCGATGACATGAAGATAGGCGGATTTCAGGTTGAGATCGTGATGATCGTCGTGATCATGTGCGTGGTCCTGACCCTGGTCGTGCGAATGACCGTGATCGTGATGGTGCGCCTTGCCGAGAATCAGTGCGCACACCACATTCACCGCCAGCCCGAGGATGGCGACCAGGATCGCCTCGCGGTACTGGATGGGTTGCGGCGAGAAGATGCGCTCTACCGACCCGACCACCATCATCACCGCGACGCCGAGCAGGAAGATGGCGCTTGCGAAGCCGCCCAGGATCTCGATCTTCCAGGTGCCGAACGCGAAGCGTGGATCGGTCGCGTAACGCCGGGCGGCAGCGTAGGCCAGCGCGGAGGCGCCGATCGCGAAGGCGTGCGAACTCATGTGCCAACCATCGGCCAGCAAGGCCATGGAGTTGAACCACCAGCCCGCACCGATCTCGATCACCATCGTCACCGCAGTGATCCACATCACGAGCCACGTACTGCGTTCGGCAGCAGCGTTGCCGTTATCGAAGACGTGCTCATGAGTCCAGTTGGACAGGTTCTCCAGATGCATGGCGGTTCTCATTTGATGTAGGTGCGCAGCACGGCGATCAGTTCCTCGGCCCCCAGCATCCGCGCTGCGTCGCTGGTGATCGCGGGGTCGGCGACGTGAGTGCGGACGTGCTCCTCGAGGACTTCCGCCATCAGTCCGTTGATGGCGCCGCGTACCGCAGCAATCTGGTGCAGGATCTCGGCGCACCCCTTCTCGGCCTGGAGCGCGCGCTCGAGCGCCTCCATCTGCCCGCTCATGCGGCGGACCCGCGCGAGCAGCTTCGATTTGTCACGAACGGTATGGCTCATGGCTTTTCGCTAAAGACAATAGGGGGGTAGGGTATATCGCAGATGAAAGAGACGCAACCCGTCTGGGGCATGACTGAGCTCGACGCCCGTCGTTCGGTCCGTGCTGCGACAGGCTAGAGAGCTCCTTGGTCGTGTTTGCCCTCGCGGGACGCTGCCTCGGATCGCCGAAACGTACGCCACAGCATCAGGTCATAGGCGATCTTGAGCAGCCCGCAGGCCACCAGCGGTGTCGCAAGCCATCCGGCGTCGAAAAGCGCGCCACCGATCGCCGGGCTCGCCGCAGCCGCGAGACTCCTGGGCACGGCAGTGAAGCTTGCGGCCGCAGCGCGCTCCTGCGGTGTGACGACAGCCATGACGAAGGCCGAGCGCGTCGGCACGTCCATCTGCGACAGGGCGCTGCGCACGAACAGCAGCGCGAGCGCCGTCGGCAGGCTCTCGGCGAAGGCCGCCAGAATCAGGCAGACGCTCGACGGGATGTGGGTGAAGACCATCGTGTTGATCAGGCCGATGTGGCGTGCCACCCAGGGCGCGGCCAGTTGCGAGGCCGCCGAAAGCAGCCCCGCCCAGAAGAAGAACTGGCCAGCGGCGGCGAGCGAAAGCTCGAAGCGCTCGAACAGCCAGAGCGCGAGCAAGGTATTGACGATCAAGCCGCCGGCGAAGGCGTCAACCGAGAACAGTGCCGCCAGCTTAATCACGACGCCGCGCGACGGCCCCAGGGCTGCGGGCGGTCCAGCCTGGTCTTGTCCGGATGAATCCGGCAATGCGCGATACAGGAAGAAGATCGCCACGCCGGCGAGCCCGTAGGCGACGAACATGAGGCGCAGCGCGTCGAGCTGGGATACGCCGGCCGTCGTCAGGACCTCGGGGAAAGCCGTCGCCAGCGACCCCAGCGCCGCACAGCATGCGCCAACGAAGGTGTAGCGTGCGAAGAGGAAGGTGCGCGCCTCGCCCTGCGCCGACGCCGCCAGCCGGGCGTGCTCCAGCGGCAGGAACACGCTGACGTCGCCGGAGCTGGGGTTCATCGTGCCGACGAAGGCAACGATCAGCAGCGGCCAGAATGCACCAATGCCATCCATGCCACCGAGGCCGGCCAGAAGGAGACCGGTCGCCGTCATCAGTCCGGCAGCAGCCAGCAACAAGCGGCGCTGGGTGAAGCGATGGCCCCAGTGCCCGACCGCCAGGGTCGCGAGCGCGGATCCGAGCAAGGTGGCCGAACTGATCAGCCCGACTTCCCACTTGCCGAGCCCGAGCGCGAGCAGATAGACCGGCAGCAGGATGGCGACGAAGCCGTCGGTGAACGCCCGCAGCCCCCGCCCCAGCAGTAACAGGCGCGCCTCGGGCGCGGCGCTGGCGGGGAGCAGCATCACTGTCCGTCCTCCAGCCTTGGGAAGTCGCTGAAGCCGTCAGCGCAGATAGGTGAAGACAAGGCCGATGGCGGCGCAGACGGCAATCACCTTCATGATGTCCTGCTTGTACTTCCACAGCGCGATGAAGGCCGCCAAGGAGATCAGCGCGTAGAACCACTCGAAGCCACCGGCGAACGGCGCGGCTTCGGTCGCCCTCGGCAAGATGACGTGCCAGCCGAAGAACAGGGCCAGGTTGAGCACCACGCCCACCACGGCGGCGGTGATGCCGGTGAGCGGCGCAGTGAACTTCAGGTCGCCGTGGGTGGATTCCACCAGCGGCGCCCCGGCCAGGATGAACACGAAACTGGGCAGGAAGGTGAAGAAGGTGGCGACCGTGGCGCCCGCCATGCCGGCGAGCGCCAGCGCATCCGGCCCGAAGATTTCCTTGGTCCAGGCGCCGACGAAGCCGACGAAGGACACCACCATGATCAGCGGTCCCGGCGTGGTCTCGCCGAGCGCCAGGCCGTCGATCATCTGCGTGCCGGTCAGCCAGCCGTAGGTCTCCACGCCGCCCTGATAGACGTAGGGCAGCACGGCATAGGCGCCGCCGAAGGTCAGCAGCGCCGCCTTGGTGAAGAACTCGCCCATGTCGCGCAGTACGGGATCCTCCAGCATCGCCATGGCCCCGACCCAGAGTGCCAGGGCCGCGATCAGCAGCGTGACGAGGTAGGACCAGCGGAACCGGGTGTGGGCCATCGGCGGGGTGTCGTCGTCGATGAGCGCCGGGCCGTAGTCCTTGTCGCTGGCCCCGTGCCCGCCGCCCACCCGGAACTTGTCCGGCATCACCCGGCCGCCGATGTAGCCCAGGATGCCGGCCACGAGCACGATGTAGGGGAAGGGGACGCCGAAGACAAAGATGGCGACGAAGGACGCTGCCGCCAGCGCCCAAAGCACATTGTTCTTCAATGCCCGCGAGCCGATGCGCCAGGCGGCGAAGACGACGATGGCCACCACCGCCGGCTTGATGCCGTTGAACACCCCCTGCACGAAGGTCAGGTTGCCGAAGGCCAGATAGACGTAGGTGAGCGCCGCGAGGATGAAGAGCGAGGGCAGCACGAACAGGACGCCGGCGACGATGCCGCCCCAGGTGCGATGCAGCAGCCAGCCGATGTAGATGGCGAGCTGCTGCGCCTCGGGACCGGGCAGCAGCATGCAGTAATTGAGCGCATGCAGGAAACGGTGCTCGGAAATCCAGCGCCGTTTTTCCACCAGCTCTTGGTGCATGATCGCGATCTGCCCGGCGGGACCGCCGAAGCTGATGAAGCCGAGCTTGAGCCAGTAGAGGAAGGCCTCGCGGAAAGAGGGGTGGGCGGGTCGCGCCTGGGTTGGGGGCGAGGTGTTCACGTGGTCTTGTCCTTGTAGTTCTGCAGCAGCCAGTCGAAGACCTCGCACGCACGGCCGAGCAGCACGTCGTCGTCGGGCTCGGATGCCCGCAAGCCGGCGAGCAGCGCTTCGATGCCTGGCGCCTCCGGCACCGGCAGCCCGCCCGCGTCCAGGCAATGCACCAGCTCGCCCAGCCGCAGCAGCGCGGGGTCCGCCTCCAGCCCGAAGCTGGCCAGCAAGGTCTCGAAGGTGACCCGGGCGCCAACATGGCTGAACGTCGCACCGTCGAAATCGAAGCCGAGCCAGTCGGCCTGGCAGTCGCGGGGACTCGCCAGCCAGACGATGCGGGCCTTCGGGTCGATGAAGCGGCGGATGAGCCAGGCCGTGGCCAGCCGGTCCACCCACGGACGTGCGCGCGTGGCCCAGATGCGGCCCTGATAGTCGGCGCGTGCGCGTCTTGGAATGTCGGCCTGGCGGGCAGTCGGTTCGTCGGGAGCCATGCGGCGGATGAGCGTATCGCGCAGATCGTCGAGCAGGCTCAGGGTCTGCCGCTGCGCCTCGCCGGGGAAGAAATCGATGTGCGTCAATTGCTCGAAGCGGCGCACGAGCGCCTGGAGCTTACGCGCTGCGACGGCGCCGTCGAGCGATGCCTGGATCCGCCCGAGGTCCTTGATCTCCCCGGCGATGTTGGCGTACTCCTCGCCCCGGTCGAACAGGGCGCGCAGCGCGTCTTCTCTTGCCTCGTCGCACCCCGACAGACGGTAAATCTCGCCGCTCCCCCCGGCCTCCACCGCTTGCCCGGCCACCTCGTCCAACACCGCAGCGCTGTCGGCCGAGTCCGGTAGCAGATACACCCCGTCGCGCAGCGTCGCGCAGCCCAAGGCCTTGACCGAACGCCAGACGCGCATGCGGCCGGTCGAGGCCTTGGTGGGCAGGCTGACGAAAAGGGCGAGATAGCTCAAAACCGGGCTCCTCAAACTGATTAATGTTTGAAATATAACGCGTAGTTTCAGTTATTACAAAGCTCTGCAGCTTTTGCCTCCTGGGCGACCTCACAAACCGTATCGGAATGACGGCCGACCGTGCCACACGTCCACTGGCTGCGCGCCTTGCCTCGCCCCCAGGGTCGGTGGCGGCAGCGGCGTTGCACCCATGCGTGAGCGGGGCAATTCTCGCCACAGCCCCGACGTTTCCGATTGTTGCGAATCTCCCGCAACAAGCCGGACTCCTGTATAAAACGGCCCACGGATCGCCGAAGGCCCCCAGCCCTCGCGAAACCGACCCGACATGACCGTGTTTGCCGCCCCCTCCCTCTTCTCGCAAAAGATCGCCCGCGCGTTGGCGAGGGGCTTGGTCGGGCTGCTGATGCTCTCGCATGCGCTGTTCGCGTTCTCGAGCGCGATCTCCCTG
>JAEUNQ010000215.1 GCA_016790365.1 Thauera sp.
CACGCGCTCCAGGTAGGCGGCGAGTTGGGCTTTGAGGGTGTCGTCAAGCATGGTGAACTCCTGGTGCTACTGAATTGATAGCTAACTACGCAATGTTTACGGGGGCTAATGGCTATTTTTGCCCACAAAAAAGCCGGACGGCAAGGCGCACACGCGCCCTGACGCAGTCCGGCTCGTGCCAGTCAATCGATGCCGGATCAGATCTTGCCAACCAGGTCCAGGGACGGAGCCAGGGTCTTGGCGCCTTCTTTCCACTTGGCCGGGCACACCTGGCCGGGGTGCGATGCGGTGTACTGGGCGGCGGTGAGCTTGCGCAGGGTTTCCTTCATGTCGCGGGCGATGGCGTTGTCATGCACCTCGGCGGTCTTGATCTGGCCTTCGGGGTTGATCACGAAGGTGCCGCGCAGGGCCAGGCCCTCTTCCTCGATGTGCACGCCGAAGGCGCGGGTCAGAGCGTGGGTGGGGTCGCCCACCAGCGGGAACTTGGCCTTGCCGACGGCCGGCGAGGTCTCGTGCCAGACCTTGTGCGAGAAGTGGGTGTCGGTCGTGACGATGTACACCTCGGCGCCCGCCTTCTGGAACTCGGCGTAGTGCTCGGCCGCGTCCTCGATCTCGGTCGGGCAGTTGAAGGTGAAGGCGGCCGGCATGAAGATCACCACGGACCACTTGCCCTTCATGCTCTCGTCGGAGACTTCGACGAACTTGCCGTTGAGGAAGGCTTGGGCTTTGAACGGTTGAACCTGGGTGTTGATCAGCGACATCTGTAATCCTCCAGAAGGGTTGTTTGAACGGTGTTGCGAAACTCGATGGAGCAAAGTTTAGACCCGTTCCTTGAATTGCTCTAATTGATTATCGAGATCCAGACGATTGAAAGCCCCTATCGACTCCCGATTGGCGGAACCTGTTGCCGCTCACGCTGCGACCGCCCCGACGGGTGCGGGACGGTGAAACGCGCGACGACGCAGTGTAGCTGGGGCCGGATGACGCAAATTCAAGCCCCGGCGAGATGTCGCCGCACCGAGATCGCCGCGCCCAGCCAGCCAAGGAAGGCCGCGAAGGCGACGATCGCCAGGCTGGCCTCGAGGTCGGGGCCGCTCAGCGCAAAGACCGCACCATAGGTCTCGGCGAGCCGGGCCACCGGCGCCGCGAGCGCCTCCACCCCGAGCGCCATGGTGCCGAGCGCGACCAGGCCACCGAGGGCGCCCTGCAGCCCGCCGAACCAGTAGAAGGGGCGACGGATGAAGGGGTCGGTGGCACCGAGCAGCCGGCTCACCGCGATCTCCTGGCGCTGGGTGAGGATCTGCAGGCGGATGGTATTGAAGGTGACCACCACCAGCGCGAAGCCGAGCAGGCCGGCGAGCATCAGCACCGCCGAGCGTCCGAGGCCGAGCAGCGCGTGCAGGCGCTCGACCCAGGCCGAGTCGAGCTGCACGTGCGCCACCTTGGGCCAGGTGCGCATGCGCTCGGCCATGCGCTCGAACAGCGCCGGGTCCTCGCGCCGCGGCGCGAGCACGAAGGCGTCGGGCAGCGGGTTGGCCTTGAGCCCGCCGAGCACGTCGCCCAGGCCGGCGGCCTCGAGCTGGCGCAAGCCCTCGTCGCGCGGCACGAAGCGGTAGCTGGCGAGCTCGTTCTCGCCCTTCAGGCGCTGCTCGATCGCGGCGATCTCGGCCGTGCCGGCGCTCATCTCGAGGAACAGGCTGATCTCGGGTGCCCCCGAGACGCCACGCGCCAGCGAGCCGACATTGTCGAGCAGCAGGTAGCCGCCGCCCGGCAGCGACAGCGCGATGCCGACAACCAGGGCCGACAGCAGGGTGCCGAGCGGCTGTGCCACCAGCCGGCGCAGCGCGTGGCCGATCGCGCGCAGGTGCAGGTAGAACCAGTTGGTCATCACACGAACTCCTCCTGCGCCGGTCGCCCGGCGGGACGCGAGTCCTCGACCAGCAGCCCCTTCGCCAGCACCAGCCGACGCGGACGGCTGGCGGCGAACAGGCTGGCGTCGTGGGTGGACACCAGCACGGTGACCCCGGCGTCGTTGAAGGAGCGGAACAGCGCCGCGATGTCGGCGGCGTAGGCGGGGTCGAGGTGGGCGGTGGGCTCGTCGGCGATCAGGATCGACGGCCGGTTGACGATCGCGCGCGCGATCGCCACGCGCTGCTGCTCGCCCCCAGACAGGCCCGCCGGCAATTCCTTGCCACGGCCGTCCAGGCCCACGCGCTCCAGCGCCGCCGCCACCCGCTTCGCCGCGTC
>JAEUNQ010000217.1 GCA_016790365.1 Thauera sp.
GGGTTGATGGCGCGGAACTTGCCGTCGGGGCCGGGCTTGATCCAGGCGATGTCGTCGCCGACGGTGGTGATCTTCCAGCCGTCGAAGGACTTCGGCGGGATCAGCATGGCGAAGTTGGTCTTGCCGCAGGCCGACGGGAAGGCGGCGGCGACGTAGGTCTTCTCGCCCTCGGGCGACTCGACGCCGAGGATCAGCATGTGTTCGGCCAGCCAGCCCTCGTCACGCGCCATGGTCGAGGCGATGCGCAGCGCGAAGCATTTCTTGCCGAGCAGGGCGTTGCCGCCGTAGCCGGAGCCGTAGGACCAGATCTCGCGCGTCTCGGGGTAGTGCACGATGTACTTGGTGGTCGGGTTGCACGGCCAGCGGCTGTCCTTCTCGCCCTGGGCGAGCGGGGCGCCCACGGTGTGCACGCAGGGCACGAACTCGCCGTCGGTGCCGAGCACCTCGATCGCGCCGCGGCCCATGCGGGTCATGATGCGCATGTTGGTGACGACGTAGGGGCTGTCGGAGATCTCGACGCCGATGTGGGCGATCGGGCTGCCGAGCGGACCCATGGAGAACGGGACCACGTACATGGTGCGGCCGTGCATGCAACCCTTGAACAGGCCGTTCAGGGTCTCGCGCATCACCGCCGGGTCTTCCCAGTTGTTGGTCGGGCCGGCGTCGCCCTTGTTCTTCGAGCAGATGAAGGTGCGGTCCTCGACGCGGGCGACGTCGGAGGGGTCGGACCAGGCCAGGTAGGAGTCCTTGCGCTTTTCCGGGTTCAGCTTGATCAGCATGCCGGATTCGACCATCTCGGCGCACAGGCGGTCGTACTCCTCCTGCGAGCCGTCGCACCAGACCACGCGGTCGGGCTCGGTGAGCGCGGCGATTTCGCCGACCCACTTCTTCAGGCCTTCGTGGCGGACGTATTCGGGGGCAGCGGCGATCGCCGCCTGGGCGTGGTTCTGAGACATGTGTACAGCTCTCCCGTGCTGTGATGCGAAACCATTCCCGTCGGTCGGCCATCGTTGCTGCAGGGGCTGCCTGGCCGGCGGGCTGCATGGGCGCCCGAGGCGGGCGCACCGACTTCCGTTTACGAGCGCCATCGGGGCGGATCGTTCGCGGTTGAGCCCATAATTATGCCATGGTCGGCCCCGGGCCATGAACGGGATCGTAACGATCGGTGTGATGCAGTCGGGCTATCGGGGCGGGTTTGCTGCCCGGAGGGTATACGTATTTTTCACATCGCAAGTTTTGTTTTCGTAATGCGAAAATTTGCGGGTTCGCGGTATGCTTGCACCGTTGACGCCCGGCGCGCCGGCATGGCGCCCGTCACACACCGAAAAGACAAAGGAGGAAGACCATGGACGAGCTGATTCGCAGTGCGGCCCTCGATTACCACCGCTACCCGCGCCCGGGAAAGATCTCGGTGACACCCACCAAGGTGCTGTCCAACCAGCGCGACCTCTCGCTGGCCTATTCGCCCGGCGTGGCCGCGGCCTGCGACGCGATCGTCGAGGATCCGGCGCAGGCCGCCGAGCTGACCGCGCGCTCCAACCTGATCGGTGTGGTCACCAACGGCACCGCCGTGCTCGGCCTGGGCAACATCGGCCCGCTCGCCGCCAAGCCGGTCATGGAAGGCAAGGGCGTGCTGTTCAAGAAGTTCGCCGGCATCGACGTCTTCGACCTCGAGATCGACGAGCCCGACGCCGACAAGCTGATCGACATGATCGCCGCGCTCGAGCCCACCTTCGGCGGCAT
>JAEUNQ010000218.1 GCA_016790365.1 Thauera sp.
CACGACGTCGCGCTGCAGAACCTGCCGGTGGTGTTCGCGATCGACCGCGGCGGCCTGGTGGGCGCCGACGGCGCGACCCACCACGGCGCCTTCGACCTCTCCTTCCTCGCCTGCGTCCCCAACCTGGTGGTGATGGCGCCGACCGACGAGGACGAGTGCCGCCAGATGCTCTACACCGCGGTGCAGCACCCCGGGCCGAGCGCGGTGCGTTACCCGCGCGGCGGCGGTAACGGCACCGCGCCTCAGGCGCAGATGCGCGCCCTGCCGATCGGCAAGGGCGACGTCGTGCGCCGCGGCCGCGGCATCGCCCTCCTCGCCTTCGGCAGCATGCTCCAGGTCGCGCGCGAGGTCGCCGAGACGCTCGACGCCACCGTCGCCAACATGCGCTTCGTCAAGCCGCTCGACGCCGAGCTGGTCGCCGAGCTCGCCACCAGCCACGAACTGATCGTGACCCTCGAGGAGAATGCGGTGATCGGAGGCGCCGGCGCCGAGGTCGCGCGCGTGATCGACGGCCTCGCCGCACGCCCGCGCGTGCTGCGCCTCGGCCTGCCCGACCACTTCATCGACCACGGCGACCAGGCACAGCTGCTCGCCTCGGTCGGGCTCGACCAGGCCGGCATCCTCGCCAGCATCGCACGCGCGACCGGAGCCCCGGAGCGCGCCTAAAGGTTGAGCATTTTTGTCGGGAAAGATAAGATCGGCAGTAAAGTGCAACTTGATTGCACCTTGCTGCCGGCTCCGGCACGACCATTCTCCCCGACCACCCGCAGGGAACTGCCCATGAACGCCCCCACCGAAATCGCCATCCCCGACGTGCAGAGCAGCGCCGACAGCCGCCGGATCGCGATCGACAAGGTCGGCATCAAGTCGATCCGCCACCCCATCAAGGTCGCCGACCAGCGCGGCGGCGTACAGCACACGGTGGCGAGCTTCAACATGTACGTCGGCCTGCCCCACAACTTCAAGGGCACCCACATGTCGCGCTTCATCGAGATCCTCAACGGTCGCGAGCGCGAGATCTCGGTGGAGAACTTCGAGCCGATGCTGCGCACCATGGTCGAGCGCCTCGAGGCCGAGACCGGCCACGTCGAGATGAGCTTCCCCTACTTCATCAACAAGACCGCCCCGGTGTCTGGCGTGCAGAGCCTGATGGACTACGAGGTGTGCTTCATCGGCAGCATCCGCGAGGGCGGCAGCTACGAGTTCACGATGAAGGTCGTCGTGCCGGTGACCAGCCTGTGCCCCTGCTCGAAGAAGATCTCGGCATACGGCGCGCACAACCAGCGCTCGCACGTCACCGTCACCGCAGTGCTCAACGACCACCTGTGGATCGAGGAGATGGTGCAGATGGTCGAGGCACAGGCATCGTGCGAGGTCTTCGGCCTGCTCAAGCGCCCGGACGAGAAGTGGGTCACCGAACGCGCCTACGACAATCCCAAGTTCGTCGAGGACATGGTGCGCGACGTCGCCGGCCAGCTGAACCGCGAGCCACGCATCGACGCCTACGTGGTCGAGTCGGAGAACTTCGAATCCATCCACAACCACTCGGCCTACGCACTGATCGAGCGCGACAAGCGCCGCAGCACGTGAGCCCGTCTTGCGGCAACGGTCGGTCGCGCCCCGGCGCGGGATGGACCGGAAGCTCGATGCTGCAATGCAATGGCCGGGATCTCGTCAGCGGAGTAAGATAAGCGTTTTCTTAAATAGGAGAGCGCATCATGTCCAAGTCCCACGTCCAGCTCGTCGGTGACGTCTCCAAGGCCCTCGCCACGCTGCGCAAGGAGATCCCCGAGACCATGCAGGGCTTCGGCGCGATGGCCAAGAGCTCGCTGCAGGACGGCGCGCTGAGCGAGCTGCAAAAGGAGCTCATCGCGCTCGCGATCGCGGTCACCCAGCGCTGCGACGCCTGCATCGGCTTCCACGTCAAGGCGCTGATCCGGCTCGGCGCGACCCGCGAGCAGATCATGGAGACCCTGGGCGTATGCACCTACATGGGCGGCGGCCCGGCCCTGATGTACGCCGCTGAAGCGGTACGCGCCTACGAGGAAATGCTGCCACCGGCCAAGTGAGCGGGTGCGGCTCCGCAGCGCTTGCGGCGATGCCCGCGCGCATGCGCTGCGTCACCGTCAGCAAGGTGGTGCCGCATTTGTCTCGGCTGCAAAAAACAGTTCACTTCGCAAGAAAAACCACTATAATGCCGACCTTCGAGCGGAGAGGTGGCAGAGTGGTCGAATGTACCTGACTCGAAATCAGGCGTAGGTGCAAGCCTACCGTGGGTTCGAATCCCACCCTCTCCGCCAAATAAAACTTGAAGTTGTGGGA
>JAEUNQ010000237.1 GCA_016790365.1 Thauera sp.
ACAGCACGCCGTAGTAGTCGGCCGCGCCCGAAAGCGACGCGAAGATCTTGCGCCCGCTGATGCGGTAGCCGCCGTCCACCGGCCGGGCCAGCGTGGACCATGGCGCCTTGCCGGCGGCGGCCGCACCGCCTTCGGAGAAGGGCTGCGCGTACAACCGGCCTTCGGCCACGACGCGGTGGAAGTGCAGCGCGCGGTGGCATTCGTGCTCGCTGCGTTGCGCAGCGCTCATGTCCAGCAGGTCGGCGATGAAGCCAGCGCCCATGCAGGCCGACAGGTGCATGTTGTAGGACAGCGCGGTGGCCGCGCAATGCCGGCCGAGTTCGGCCACCACCAGGGCATAGGTGGCGAAATCGGCACCCAGGCCGCCGTGGCTGCGCGGCACGCACAGGCCCAGCAGACCGGACTGGCGCAGATCGTCGAAGTTTTCCAGCGGAAAGCTGGCCTCGCGGTCATGCCGCGCGGCGCGCTCAGCGAAGCGGCTGCGCCCCAGCTCGGCGGCCAGGGCCACCCATTCGCGCTGCTCGGGCCGCAGCGCACCCGGATCGCCGGCGATGTGCGGCGGCGTGCGGGCGGGACCCGGCGCCAGCATCGGGGACAGGCTCATCACTCGCTCCTTGCAGGGTGGCGGCCGCGGCGGCGCCCGGTCAGAGGATCTCGCCCAGCATCCGGTAGTGGCCCGACTGGAACACCAGCGGCGTGACCGGTGCCTCGGTGACGCGCAGCACCTGGCCGATGAACAGCATGTGGTCGCCGGCCGTCTGGCACGAGGCCTGGGCACATTCGAACACCGCCGCGCAGCCGGCCAGCACCGGCACGCCGCCCAGACCCTCGGACCACAGGCCTTCGGCGAACTTGTCCGGCACCGGCGAGGCAAAGCGCCGCGACAGTTCGACCTGGTTCTCGGCCAGCACGTTCACCGCGAAGTGCGGTGCGGCCACGAAGCTGGGCAGGTTGGGGCTGACCTCGCGCAGCGACCACAGCACCAGCGGCGGGTTCAGCGACAGCGCGTTGAAGGAGTTGGCCGTCAGCCCCACCGGGCTGCCGTCGGGCGCGCGGCAGGTGACGATGGTCACGCCGGTGGTGAAGCGGCCGAGCGCGGCGCGCAACACCAGCGTCGACAGGGCGGCTTCGTCGATGGGTCGGTTCATGGCAGCGCCGCAGTATCGGCCTGCCCACCGGGCGAAACACCCCGCAACTTGGGGGGTCGGCGTGAACGATGCCCGCTCATCCGGCGTTGTCCGAGCGGAGGCCCCATCGGGCCAGCGCCTCGTCGTCGGCCACCCGGGCATCGACCCAGTGCGCGCCTTCGCTCGTGTGTTC
Source organism: Thauera sp. (assembly GCA_016790365.1). Lineage (GTDB taxonomy): Bacteria > Pseudomonadota > Gammaproteobacteria > Burkholderiales > Rhodocyclaceae > Thauera. Next base: position 1,321 of record JAEUNQ010000237.1, read on the forward strand.
CTTCTTCCAGAACGGTGCCTGCGTCTTCAGGTAGTCCATCAGGAACTCGCAGGCCTGGAAGGCCTGGCCGCGGTGCGCCGAGCTGACGGCCACCAGCACGATCTGGTCCAGCGCCTGCAGCCGTCCCACGCGGTGCACCACGCGCACTGCGCGCAGCTCGAAACGGCGACCGGCCTCGTCGATCATCGCCTCGATGGCGGCTTCCGTCATGCCCGGGTAATGCTCCAGTTCCATCGCGCTGATGGCCTTGCCATCGCCACGGTCGCGCACCGTGCCGACAAAGGCAACCACCGCGCCAACGCCGCCGTCCCCAGCGCGCAGCGCATCGACTTCGGCCGACAAGTCGAAGTCGGCTTGCTGCACCGAGACCCGCGCCATGGCTTCAGCCCCCGGTCACAGGCGGGAAGAAGGCCACTTCGGCGCCTTCGGCCAGCGCCTGGCCCTCGTCGCACAGCGTCTGCGCCAGCGCGCAGCGCACCGCGCGGCCGCGGGCCAGCAGTTCGGCATGGCGCTCGCTGCGCGCCAGCAGAGCGTCGCGCAACTGGCCCACCGTGCTGCCGGGCGGCATGTCCACGGCCTCGGCTGCGCCCAGGCCCTCGCGCAGCGAGGCGAAATAGCGCACCTGCACCTTCATCGCGCCAGCAGCTCCGCCATCGGCAGGAAACGCACCCGATCGCCACGCGCGATGGGCTGGCCCGGCGGGTTGTCCACCAGGCCGTCGGCCCAGACGGTGCTGGTCAGCACCGCGGAACTCTGGTTCGGGAACAACGCCAGGCTGCCGTCGCCTTGCAGCTGCACGCGCAGGAACTCGCGCCGCTTGTCAGGCCGCGGCCAGTCGAAGCCCGCCGGCAACTGCAGCCCGGCCGGGCCCGCCGGCGGCAGACCCTGCAGCGCCCGCAGCACCGGCGCCACGCACAGCAGGAAGGTGACGAAGCTGGACACCGGGTTGCCGGGCAGGCCGATGAACAACGCCTCGCCCCCACTGGCGCGGCGCACCGCGCCGAAGGCCAGCGGCTTGCCGGGCTTCATGGCCACCTGCCAAAGCGCCAGCCGGCCCTCTGCCTGCACGGCAGGCTTCAGGTGGTCTTCCTCGCCGACCGACACGCCGCCCGAGCTGAGGATCAGGTCGTGGCCCTCGGCGGCCCGGCGCAGCGCATCGCGCGTGGCCGCCAGCCGGTCGGGCACGATGCCCAGGTCGCCGAACTCGCAGCCCGCCGCCTGCAGCAGGCCGCGCAGCATGAAGCGGTTGGAGTTGTAGATGCCGCCGGGCTTCAGCGGCTCGCCCGGCATGGCCAGTTCGTCGCCGGTGGAAAGCACGGCCACGCGGGGCCGTCGCCGCACGGTCAGGGCCGCGGCGCCGACGCTGGCCGCCAGGCCCAGGGCCTGCGGCATCAGCCGCGTGCCCGCCGCCAGCACCACGCTGTCGGCGCGCACGTCCTCGCCGCGCCGGCGGATCCAGTCGCCAACGGCCGGCGCCTCGCGCACTCGCAGCGCGCCCAGGCCCTCGCCGGGCAAGGCCTCGGCCATCTCCTGCATCAGCACCGCATCGGCACCAGGCGGCACCGGCGCGCCGGTGAAGATGCGTGCTGCCGTGCCCGGCGGCAGCGGCTGGCCGACCGAGCCGGCGGGGATGCGCTGCACCACCGGCAGCACCGCGCCGGCCATCGCATCGGCCGCCCGCAGCGCATAGCCGTCCATCGCGCTGTTGTCGGCGCCGGGCACGTCGAGCAACGAACGCACCTCGGCCGCCAGGACCCGGCCCAGGCCATCGAAGGTGGACACCGTCTCGGTCTGCGCGATCTCGTGTCCGGCCACGCCCTGCAGCAGCTGCTGCAGCGCCTCGTCCAGGCTGAGCAAGGGAGCGCGGGGCGGGGTCATCGCGTCTCAGCCGGTGTGCGCGACGATGTAGCGCTTCACCTGCTCGGCATCCACCGGCATCACCTGGAAGCGCCGTGGCAGCGCCTCGATGCCGTCCAGCGCCGCCGGACGCGGCGGCTCGATGCCCACCGCCTCGCGGATGGTGTCGGCGAACTTGGCCGGCAGCGCGGTCTCCAGCACCAGCATCGGCACGCCCGGGCGCCGATGCTCGCGCGCCACCTTCAGGCCGTCGGCGGTGTGGGTGTCGATCATCGTGCCGTGGCGCCGCCAGGTGTCGCGGATGGTCGCCAGGCGGTCGGCATGCACACTCTTGCCAGAGGTGAATCCGAACTCGGCAATGCGCGCGAATTCCTGCGGGCTCACGCGAAAGCCGCCGTCGCGCGCCAGCGCAGGGCCGAACAGCTCGGCCGTGCGCCGGGCATCGCGGCCGACCAGGTCGAAAACGAAGCGCTCGAAGTTGCTGGCCTTGCTGATGTCCATCGACGGGCTGGAGGTCTCGAAGGTCTCGCGGCTGCTGCGCACCCGGTAGTGGCCAGTGCGAAAGAACTCGTCGAGCACGTCGTTCTCGTTGGTCGCCGCCACCAGCCGGCCGATCGGCAGGCCCATCATGCGCGCCACGTGGCCGGCGCAGATGTTGCCGAAATTGCCCGAGGGCACCGTGAAGCTGACCTTCTGGGTGTTGGACTCGGTGGCCTGGATGTAGCCCGCGAAGTAGTACACCACCTGCGCCAGCAGGCGCGCCCAGTTGATCGAGTTGACGGTGCCGATGTGGTGCCGCTGCTTGAAGGCCAGGTCATTGGACACCGCCTTGACGATGTCCTGGCAATCGTCGAACACGCCCTCGACGGCGATGTTGAAGATGTTCGGGTCCTGCAGGCTGAACATCTGTGCCTGCTGGAAGGGACTCATGCGACCGTGCGGCGACAGCATGAACACGCGCACGCCCTGCTTGCCGCGCATCGCGTACTCGGCCGCCGAGCCGGTGTCGCCCGAGGTGGCGCCGAGGATGTTGATGGTCTCGCCACGCTTCGCGAGCACGTACTCGAACAGGTTGCCGAGCAGCTGCATCGCCATGTCCTTGAAGGCGAGCGTGGGGCCGTTGGACAGCTCGAGCAGACCGAAGCGGCCACGACCCTCGGCATCCTTCTCCAGCCAGTGCACCGGGGTGATGTCGCGCGCGTCGTCGCCCGCGCGCACGTGGCGATAGACCTCGGCGGTGTAGGTCTTGTCGCAGATCGCCTTGAGATCGGCGGCGGGGATGTCGGTGATGAACTTGGACAGGATCACGAACGCCAGCTCTGCGTACGACAGGCTGCGCCAGGCGTCGAGCTCGGCGCGCGTCACCTGCGGATAGGTCTCGGGCAGGTAGAGGCCACCGTCAGGGGCGAGGCCGCCGAGCAGGATGTCGCAGAATTCCGGATTGGCGGGCTGGCCGGCGTGGCCGCGGGTGGAGAGATACTTCACGTGGGCAGTCCTTCAGAGTGACTTGGTCGGCGCGCGCCGTCCGGCGCAAAGCCGGGATTCTAACGAATTCGGCGGACGAATTCGGAGGATGGATCCGGCCCGCTGCCTCCACCGGGCCGGCACCCGCCCTCGGGGAGCGTGCCGACCCTATCCTGCCCCTCGCACACACCCGCCATGGGCAAGCTGCCCGACTATGCCGGCCGTTTGCGGCCCGCGCACCGATACAATGAAGCCTCCTTACCATGAACGGGAGTCCGCCATGAACCTCGGAAACATCCTCGGCCAGATCCTCCAGCAAGGCGTGGGCCAGCAGGGCCGTTCCCGCCTCGACCACGCCATGGGCGCCGGCGGCATCGGAGAAGTGCTCGGTGGCATCCTCGGCGGGCGCTCGGCGGGTGGTGCAGGCGGCCTGGGCGGGGGCCTCGGCGATCTGCTCGGTGGCGTGCTTGGCGGCGGCCGCTCCGGCACCGCGGCGGGCGGCATGGGAGGCCTGGGCGAGATCCTCGGCGGCGCGCTCGGAGGCGGCCGCGCCGCGAGCACTGGAGGCGGGCTGGGCGACCTGCTCGGCGGTCTGCTCGGTGGAGGCGCTGCGGGCGGCTCGGGAACGCGCCGCGGCGGCGGCCACGCGGGCATGGCCATCCTCGCCACGATCGCGATGGCCGCACTGAAGAACTGGACCGACGGCCGCCGCGCACAGGCCGCGGCGGTGCCCGATGCGGCGGGCTTCGCGGCCCCCGAGCTGGAGACCATGACCGCACCGGCGACCGAAGAACTGGTCGTACGCGCGATGATCTGCGCCGCCAAGGCCGACGGCGAGGTCAGCGAGGACGAGATCCAGCGCATCGTCGGGCGCGTCGGCGCCGACGGCCTGAGCGAGGAGGAGAAGCAGTTCCTGATCGCAGAACTGCGCCGCCCGCTCGACCTCGCGGCGCTGGTGGCCGAGGTTCCCAACGAGATGGTGGCGGCCGAGGTCTATGCCGCCTCGCTGCTCGCGATCGAACTCGACACCCCGGCCGAGGCGGCCTACCTGCGCCAGCTCGCCCAGGCCCTGCGCCTGGACGGTGCGACGCTGTCCCGCCTGCACGAAATCACCGGGGCCACCGCGGTCTGAGCGCTTGATGCAAGCGCGCCGCCGCACCTCGCGGCGGCACGGCCGTACTCATTCGCTTTCGAGCCGGAAGCCGACCTTCAGCGTCACCTGGAAGTGCGCGACCTTGCCATCGACCACATGGCCACGCGTCTCCACCACCTCGAACCAGTCGATGTGGCGGATCGTGCGCGCAGCGGCTTCGATCGCATTGCGGATGGCGGCGTCGGTACCCTCATGGGAGGTGCCGACGACTTCGACGAGCTTGTAGACGCGATCGGACATTTCCTTCTCCTCCTCGGTGCCGGCTGCTGCCGGAAGCCTGTTCAACCTGCGCCCGAATCCCCGGGCTCCCCCTCGCCACGCAGCGCCCGAGCGGCCTCGAAGCGACGCACCGATGCCGCGTAGGCGCGCACGCCGAGCACGGCGATCACGATCAGGATGGCGACGAAGACGGCAAGTTTGAAGACCATGTGACAGCTTCCTGCGCGCAGGGGATGGGTTTGGCCACATGCGCATGGCGCACTGTGCGGTGTTTCAGTCTAGGCGCAAACGCCGCCCGTGTCGCGCGCCCCGACACTGTCGCGCCCGCAGCGCCCCTGCTGAGCGGCCCAGCCCCTGCTGAGCGGCCCAGCCTCAGCTCGCCTGCGCGCGCAGCCACGCCGCGCGCTCGCGCCAGCGCGTCGCCTTGTCGGCCGCGAGGCCCGGCGCGGCGGCGATGCGATCGAGCAGATCGACATCGGGGCGATGCGCGGTCACCGCATCCCAGTAGGTGGCCAGCGTGAGCCAGGGGTTGGGGCGCTCGAGCAGCTCGATCGTGTCGCCCGCGGCGATCGTGCCCGGCTGCAGCACGCGGTAGTACCAGCCGGTGATCCCCGCCGCCTCGACGAACCGCGACGCGCCATCGACCTTCAGGCGCAGATCGATCTTCCAGCATGGCGATCGTGTCTGGCTCACCTGCACGCGCGCATTGCCGATGCGCAGCACGTCGCCGATACACAGCAGGTGCTCGTCCAGCCCGTGCGTGCTGATGTTCTCGCCGAGGAAGCCCGCACCGACGGCCGCCCTACACTGCGGCCACTCCGCGGCCAACACCGCGTAGTGCTCGACCGGGTAGTGGTGCAGCGCCTTGTCCACCCCGCCGTGGTGGCGCAGGTCGGCCTGCTCGTCGCCCTCCAGCCCGGTCGGCGTCAACATGACCGGCCCCGCGGCGGGCGCCTTGACGATGCCGCTGCGCTCGCCGTCGATCGACAGCAGGCGCACCTTGCCGACGAAGACCTCATCCACCTGGTTCTGCATGTCCGCAATCCTCCTTGCCAACTGGCCGCGCAAACGCGCGTCCGCGGCGGCGTGAACGCACGAGGCCGCACCCGGGGGCGCGGCCTGCCCTTCGGTCACGACTCCGTGCGACGCTCAGAGCGTTTCCATGCGCAGCTTCACCACCTTGCCCTGCACCACCGGAAGCGCCTCGATCTCGCCGATCGCGGCGTTGGCGTTCTTCGCGGCGGTCTGGTGGGTCAGCATGATGATGTCGGTGTGCGCCTCGCCCTCGGCCGCTTCCTTCTGGATCAGCGCCTCGATCGAGATACTGCTGTCGGCGAGGATGCGGGTGATGTCGGCGAGCACGCCCGGCTTGTCCTCGACCCGCATGCGCAGGTAATAGGAGGTGATGACCTCCTCGATCGGCAGCACCGGCACGTCGTGGACCTGGTCGGGCTGGAAGGCCAGGTGGGGCACGCGGTGCTCGGGGTCGGAGGTGTGCAGGCGGGTGACGTCGACCAGGTCGGCGATCACCGCCGAAGCGGTGGGCTCGGCGCCCGCGCCCTTGCCGTAGTACAGCGTGGCGCCGACGGCGTCGCCCTGGACCAGCACGGCGTTCATCGCCCCCTCGACGTTGGCGATCAGGCGCTTCTCCGGGATCAGCGTGGGATGCACGCGCAGCTCGACGCCGTTCTCGCGCCGACGGGCGATGCCGAGCAGCTTGATGCGGTAGCCGAGTTGTTCGGCGTAGCCGATGTCCACCGAGTCGAGCTTGCTGATGCCCTCGATGTAGGCCTTGTCGAACTGCATCGGAATGCCGAAGGCGATCGCGCTCATGATGGTCGCCTTGTGCGCGGCGTCGACGCCCTCGACGTCGAAGGTCGGGTCGGCCTCGGCATAGCCGAGCGCCTGCGCTTCCTTGAGCACCTCGGCGAAGGGCAGGCCCTTGTCGCGCATCTCGGAGAGAATGAAGTTGGTGGTGCCGTTGATGATGCCGGCCAGCCATTCGATGCGGTTGGCGGTGAGGCCCTCGCGCAGCGCCTTGATGATCGGGATGCCGCCGGCCACTGCGGCCTCGAAGGCCACCATCACGCCCTTCTTCTGCGCCGCGGCGAAGATCTCGTTGCCATGCACCGCGAGCAGCGCCTTGTTGGCGGTGACGACGTGCTTGCCGTTCTCGATCGCCTTCAGCACCAGCTCCTTGGCCACGCCGTAGCCGCCGATCAGCTCGACGACGATGTCGATGCCCGGATCGGTGACCACGGAGAAGGCGTCGTCGGTGAGCTTGACCTCACCGCCGGTGACCTGGCGCGCGAGCTCGAGATTCTTGTCGGCCACGGTGACGATGCGGATCGGACGACCTGCGCGCCGGGTGATCTCCTCGGCGTTGCGCTTGAGGACGGTGTAGGTGCCGCCACCGACGGTACCGATGCCAAGGAGGCCAACGTTGATAGGTTTCATTTTGTCCGTGAGGTGTGAGATGTCAGAGGTGAGGAGCAGGCGGCGCAGCCGCCTTCCGGTGAGGGCTCAGGTGCCGTGGCGCTTGCGGTAGTTCTCGAGGAAGCGCGCGATGCGGCCGATGGCATCGCGCAGGTCGTCCTCGTGCGGCAGGAAGACGAGGCGGAAGTGGTCGGGATGCGGCCAGTTGAAGCCCGAGCCCTGCACCAGCAGCACGCGCTCCTCTTCCAGCAACTCGGCGATGAAGGCCTGGTCGTCCTCGATCGGATAGACCTTGGGGTCCAGGCGCGGGAACATGTACAGCGTGGCCTCCGGCTTCACGCAGCTCACGCCCGGGATCTTGTTGATCAACTCCCAGGCGAGGTCGCGCTGGCGACGCATGCGCCCGCCCTCGGCGACCAGGTCGTCGATGCTCTGGTAGCCGCCGAGCGCGGTCTGGATCGCGTACTGCCCAGGCACGTTGGCGCACAGGCGCATCGAGGCCAGCATGTTGAGGCCCTCGATGTAGTCGTTGGCCCGGCGCTTGTCACCGCACACCACCATCCAGCCCGCGCGGTAGCCGCAGGAACGGTAGTTCTTCGACAGGCCGTTGAAGATGATCGTGAGCACGTCCTCGGACAGCGCCGCCATCGAGGTGTGCTTGACGCCCTCGTAGAGCACCTTGTCGTAGACCTCGTCCGCATAGAGGATCAGGTCGTGCTCGCGGGCGAGTTCGACGATCTGCTTCAGGGTCTCGTCCGGATACACCGCCCCGGTCGGGTTGTTCGGGTTGATCACCACGATGGCGCGCGTGTTCGCGCTGATCTTCGCGCGCATGTCCTCGATGTCCGGCAGCCAGCCCTTGGACTCGTCGCACAGGTAATGCACCGGCTTGCCGCCCGACAGACTCACCGCCGCAGTCCACAGCGGGTAGTCGGGCGCAGGCACGAGCACCTCGTCGCCGGCGTCGAGCAGTGCGTTCATCGCCATCACGATGAGCTCGGACACCCCGTTGCCGATGTAGATGTCCTCGATGGTGACGCCCTTGATCCCCTTCTGCTGGGTGTAGTGCATCACCGCCTTGCGCGCAGAGAAGATGCCCTTGGAGTCCGAGTAACCTGCCGCGTTGGGAAGGTTGCGGATCATGTCCATCTGGATCTCTTCGGGCGAGTCGAAGCCGAACGCGGCGAGGTTGCCGATGTTGAGCTTGATGATCTTGTGCCCTTCGTCCTCCATCTGCTTCGCGCGCACCAGCACCGGGCCGCGGATGTCGTAGCAGACCTCGGCGAGCTTGGCGGACTTGCGGATCGGACGCGGCGCGGCGGCAGCGCCCGCCTCGGCCTTGATCACCGGTTCGGGGGATGTCGTCGCGAGCTCGAGGGTCTTCACCGCTTTCATGCCAGTCCTTCCTGAGAGATGGAGGGGCGCA
>JAEUNQ010000248.1 GCA_016790365.1 Thauera sp.
GGCCCACCGTCTCGGCCACGGCCACTCCGGGCAGGGCGACACCCAGCGCGAGCACTGCGGCTGCGACCGAGGCGGACAGCGACGGACGACGCGATTCAAGTACCGCATGGGACTTCAGCATGAAGGCCTCCAGAAGGCTGCGAGACCGACATTATCGCACCCCCAAGACACCACCGGGATGCGCGCGTCCGCATCCGGGCGGCATGCCGCGGCATCGTGCCTTTGGCGCCCGGCGGCTCCGCGCCTGACGGCGCCGCCGGACGGCGTCAGAGGCTGTCGCCGAAGTCCTTGCGGAACTGCGCGACGAGTTCGTTCTGCCAGTCGGAAACCGGCGCGAGGCGGCCGTAGAAGAAGCGCAGGATCTCCGGCTCCTCGGTGAACACCAGGCCGCCGATCAGGCGCCGGTTGGCGTACAGCCACTCGAGGCGGTCCACCGCGTACTTGACCTGCGACAAGGTGAACACCCGCCGCGGCAGCGCCAGGCGCACCAGCTCCATGTTGGCGAAGAGCTCGGTGCCGTCAGGCTCGCGCTGTTCGGAGAGCGTGCCGCGCTCCATGCCGCGGATGCCGCCGGCGAGGTAGAGCGCCGAGGCGAGCGCGCCCGCCGGGTACTGCGCCTGCGGGACGTGGTCGACGAACTGCATCGCGTTGATGTGGCAGCCCAGGCCGCCGGCGGGGGTGATCACCGGGATGCCGCGCTTGACGAGCTCGTCGACCATGAAGCCGATGAACTGCGGACCCTGGTTGATGACCTCCTCGTCCATGGTTTCCTCGAGGCCCACGGTGAGCGCCTCCATCTCGCGCACCGACATGCCGCCATAGGTCAGGAAGCCCTCGTAGAGGGGCACCAGGCCGCGCATGCGGCGGTACAGCTCCTCGCTGCGGATGCACATGCCGCCGCCGCGCGCGCAGCCGAGCTTGCGCGCGGAGAAGTAGATCACGTCGCACAGGTCGGCCATGCGGCGGGTGATGTCGCGGATGCTCAGGCCCTTGCAGGCCTCCTCGCGCTCCTTGATGAAGTGCAGGTTGTCGGCGAGCAGGCTGGCGTCCATCACCAGCATCAGCCCGAACTCGTCGCACACCCTGCGGATGTCGGCGAGGTTCTGCACCGAGAAGGGCTGGCCGCCGATCAGGTTGGTGCCGGCCTCCATGCGCACGAAAGCGATCTTGTCGGCACCGTGCAGGCCGATCACGTCGCGCAGCTTGGCGACGTCCATGTTGCCCTTGAAGGGATGCACGCTGACCACCTCGAGGCCGACGTCGGCGACGAGCTCCTCGACCTTGCCGCCGTTGAGCGTGATGTGCGCCTTGGTGGTCGTGAAGTGGTAGTTCATCGGCACCACCGAGCCCGGCGACACCAGCACCTGGGCGAGGATGTTCTCGCACGCACGGCCCTGGTGGGCGGGCAGGAAGAAGGGCATGCCGAAGAGCTCGTTCAGCTTGTCCTCCAGCCGGGTGTAGGTGGCGCTGCCCGCGTAGCTGTCGTCGGCGATCATCATCGCCGCCAGCTGCTGGTCGCTCATCGCGTTGACACCGCTGTCGGTGAGCATGTCCATGAACACGTCGGCGTTGCGCAGCAGGAAGGTGTTGTTGCCCGCCTCGGTGATCGCCTCGAGCCGGCGCTCGACCGGGGGCAGGTTCAGCTTCTGGACGATGCGGACCTTGTGCATCTCGAGCGGAATCGACTCTTCTCCGAAGAACTTCACTTTCGCCATGGCGGCTTGCCTCCTCGTGCGACGGCTGTGGATGAAAACCGCCATCGAAACACGACAGACATCAGCGGATGTTGATGCAGCGCAAGCTTCGTTGACGTATGCGGAAACATGGCCACGGCATCGCTTGCACTTCCTGAGCGTGATCAAGGGAAACCAGCTGCCGGGCTGGCACACTCCCCACCCGAGCTTCAACGACGCGGCGCCGCGCCGCCCGCCCTGCCGTGACCCTTGCCGTGCCCCTCTCGCCGACCGTACCAGCCCCCGATCCGGCTCCCGCCCCCCTTCCTGCACAGGCGAGCGCCGGGCGCATCCCCGGCAGCAAGGCGATGTGGGTGGGCATCTTCTGCGAGATCACCGAGTTCGCGCTGCTGTTCGCGGTCTTCTTCATCGCCCGCGCCCACCATCCCGAAGCCTTCCAGGCCGGCCCCGAGCGGCTCTCGCTGCTGGCCGGCACCGGCTACACCCTGATGCTGCTCACCAGTGGCTGGTGCGTGGCGCGCGCGCTGCATGCGATGCGCCGCGGCGACAAGCGCGCGACCGTGCGCTGGATGCTCGCCGGCTTCGTGTTCGGGCTGGGCTATCCGGCGATCAAGATCTTCGAGCTGCAGCGCAACTTCGCGCTCGGGCTCGACGGCAGCGCCGGGGTGTTCATCGTCAGCTACTACTACCTGACCTTCACCCACCTGGTGCACGTGTTCTGGGGCCTGCTCGGCATGATGTGGGTGATCGTGCGCACCGGATTCGGCGCCTACACTCCCGAGGAGCACAGCGGGCTGGAGGCCTTCGCCTGCTACTGGCACGTCACCGACATGATCTGGCTGATGATCTTCCCGCTTTTCTACCTGCTCGGATGAGTTCACCCGCATGAGCCCCGAACGCAAGATCACCGACCGCAAGGTCGACTTCGCCTGGCTGATGCTGGTGCTGCTCAGCGTGGGCGGCGCCGGGATGGCCAGCACCGACGCGAACACCGTGCTCGTCGCCGTGGGCGTTTCACTGGTGATGGCAATCAAGCTGCGCCTGGTGAGCACCTACTTCCTCGAGCTCCACGAGGCCCACCCGCGCATCCGCCGGGCCGTGCTCGCCTTCTGCCACGGCATGCCGATCCTGGTCATCCTCACCACCGCCTTCGGCGACACCCTCTCCCGCCTCACCGGGGCGCTGCTCGGCTAGGCCGGCCGCCGTCCTCGCGCCTGGCGCCGCTCCAGGGTGACCGGCGCGGCATGGGGCGACGCCTCGCCCGGCCGCCTCCGCCTTCCTGCCTCGGCCATGCTCACCAGTGCGGCGGGATCTCGTCTTCGGGACGCAGCGGGTCGCCCGGCTGCAGGGTCTTGACCTGCTGGGCGAGCTGATGGAGGTGCTGGCGCAGCAGGTCGAGCTCCTGCTGCTGGCGCCAGACCGTGCGGTTGAGTTCGTCGAGGAGATCCTCGGCGGCCATCAGCTTGGTCTCCAGCACGACGATGCGCTCTTCCATGGCGGGTGGTCCTGATTCTCGTTGCGGGGGCGCATTCTAGCCGGTGGCGGCGTCGAGGCGGGCGCGCGCCCAGGCGACGTGCTCGCGCACCATCGCGTCCTCATCGTCGGCGCGGCCCTGCAAGGCCGCGCGCGCCGCCGGCGTGGCCGGGCCGTTGCCGAGCGCGACCGCGATGTTGCGCAGCCAGCGCGCGTGGCCGATGCGGTGGATCGGGCTGCCGGCGGTGCGCTCTGCGAACTCGGCCGCGGTCCACGCGAACAGCTCGGACAGCCTGGCGTCGTCCAGCCCCTGGCGGGGGGCGAAATCGGGCTCGCGACCGAGCTGGGCGAAGCGGTTCCACGGGCACACGAGCTGGCAGTCGTCGCAGCCGTAGATGCGGTTGCCGAGCAGGGGGCGCAGCGCCTCGGGGATCGCGCCGTGCAGCTCGATGGTGAGGTAGGAGATGCAGCGCCGTGCGTCGACCTGGTAGGGCGCGACGATGGCGCCGGTGGGGCAGGCGTCGATGCAGGCCGTGCAGCGCCCGCAGTGGGATTCAACCGGTGCATCCACCGGCAGCGGGAGGTCGGTGAGGATCTCGCCGAGAAAGAACCACGAGCCCGCGGCACGATCGAGCAGCAGGGTGTGCTTGCCGCGCCAGCCCAGGCCCTTGCGGCTGGCGTGCTCGACCTCGAGGATGGGCGCCGAGTCGGTGAACACGCGGTACTGGTGCGCCACCTCGGCGCTGATGCGGTCGGCCAGCTTCTGCAGGCGGTTGCGCACCAGCTTGTGATAGTCGCGGCCGAGTGCGTAGCGCGATACGTAGGCACGCTCGCCATCGGCGAGCACCTCCAGCGCCGGCGCGGCGTCGGGCCAGTAGCCCATGCGCACGCTGATCACGCGCACGGTGCCAGGCAGGAGTTCGGCGGCACGGGCGCGTTTCATGCCGTGACGCGCCATATAATCCATGTCCCCGTGAAAGCCGGCCTCCAGCCAGGCGACGAGGCCGGGCTCGGCCTCGGCGAGATCGACCCCGCCGACGCCGACCGCGTCGAAGCCGAGTTCGTGCCCCCACTGTCTGATCCGCGCAACAAGCACCGCACCGTCGAGGACGGTCCGGTCGACCGCCACTGCGTCCGGCGCAGGCAATTTTGTTTCCATTTGTCAGAGGTCCCGATGATCGAGTCGATCCAGACTGCCGATGATAACGGCGCCCGCCTGCGGGCGCATTTGCCCGACGAGGCCGCCACCGTGACGTTTGGCGCCGCGTTGGCCCGCGTTCTCGCGCCCGGGCTGCAGATCTGGTTGCAGGGCAACCTCGGCACCGGCAAGACCACCCTCACCCGCGGCCTGCTGCGCGGGCTCGGCCACGAGGGCAAGGTGAAGAGTCCGACCTACACCTTGATTGAACCTTACGTCGTTTCTAGCTTAAACTTATATCACTTTGATTTTTATCGCTTCACCTCGCCCGACGAATACCTCGACGCGGGGCTGGACGAATACTTCGCCGGTGAGGGCGTCTGCATCGTGGAATGGCCGGACAAGGCCTCGCCCCATCTGCCCTCTCCCGACGTCGAAATCGTCCTGCAGACCGGTGAATCCGGGCGGGATGTGGCGATCAGCGGAAACACGGAAGCGGGGCGAACATGCGTGATCGGACTGGTGAAAGCTTTGCGGGGCGCGGACCCGGCGCCCGGGACGACCTGATCTCCTGCCAACCCTCGCGGGACTCGGGCCTCGCCGATGCGGCCGAGGCCTTCGCGGCGGGGCGCATCGATCGCCGTCGCCTGCTCAAGTTCGCCGGCGCCTCGCTCGCCATGCTGGTGAGCCCGGTGGGACTGGCGAGTTCGGCGAGCCTTCTTGCAGTCCGCGTCTGGCCGTCGCCCGAATACACCCGGATCACCCTCGAAGGCTCCTCGCCCCTGCGCCACAGCCACATGCTGGTCGAAGACCCGCAGCGCCTGGTGGTCGACCTCGAGGGCGTGCAGCTCGACAGCGTTCTGCAGTCCCTGCCCTCCAAGGTGCTCGACTCCGACCCCTACATCCGCCTGATCCGCGCCGGCCAGAACCGGCCGGGCGTGGTGCGGGTAGTGATCGAGCTCAAGGCGGCGATCACCCCGCAGGTGTTCACCCTCGAACCGGTGGGCAACTACGGCCACCGCCTCGTGCTCGACCTGCACCCGACCGAGGTGCACGATCCGCTGATGGCCTTGATCCTGAAGGACTCGCCGATGGACGCGGCGATGGGCGACGCCGGCGGCAACACGGCGGCGGTGGCGCGCGGAGAACCGGAAGAACCGGTCCGCCGCGGCAAGCGCAGCGAGCCGGCGGTCAATCGCCTGTACACCGTGGTGCTCGACGCCGGCCATGGCGGCGAGGACCCGGGCGCGATCGGCCGTGGTGGCAGCTACGAGAAGGACGTCACGCTGTCGATCGCCCATCGGCTCAAGCGCAAGATCGATGCGATACCCGGCATGCGCGCGGTGCTGACGCGCGACGGCGACTACTTCGTGCCGCTGCACCAGCGCGTGGCGCGTGCCCGCCGGGTGCGTGCAGACCTCTTCGTATCCATCCACGCCGATGCCTTCGTGCGCCCCGAGGCCAACGGCAGCTCGGTGTACGTGCTCTCCGAGCGCGGCGCCTCGAGCTCGGCGGCGCGCTGGCTGGCACAAAAGGAAAACGACGCGGACCTCGTGGGCGGCGTCAACCTCGCCCGCCAGGACGGCCACATCGCCCGCACCCTGCTCGACTTGTCGCAGACCGCCACGATCAACGACAGCTTCAAGCTCGGCCGCGCGATGCTGGGCGAGCTCGGCACCATCAACCGGCTGCACAAGCCGGAGGTGGAGCAGGCCGGCTTCGCGGTGCTGCGCGCCCCCGACATCCCCTCGGTGCTGGTCGAGACCGCCTTCATCAGCAACCCGCAGGAAGAGCGTCGCCTCAACGACGAGGCCTATCAGGACAAGATGGCCATGGCGCTGATGCGTGGCATCAAGCGCTATTTCGAGGAGCACGCCCCGAGCGCGCCGACGCGCGTGGCGCGGCTCGACTGAGCGCCCGTTCGCGCCTGGCGGCGCTCCTGCGCAAACCACCGCGGCTTCGATGCTCCTGCAGGAGCGGCGCAAGCCGCGAATCCGGCCGTGGAGGGCTTGGCGCGCGTGCCATCCTCACCCTCGCTCGCACCCCCACGCTCCGCCCCCAAGGCGCGCAGCACCGGCCTTTGCCGCTATAATCGCGGCTTTTTCAGGCGCTTATGCAGGTTCACCGCGGGATTCCCGAGCAGGCTGAAACGGCTGCGGTGCTCACCATCGGCAACTTCGATGGCGTGCATCTCGGCCATCAGGCGCTGCTTTCGCTGCTGACCGACAAGGCTCGTGCGCTCGGCCTGCCGGCGGTGGTGCTCACCTTCGAGCCGCATCCACGTGAATACTTCAGCCCCGCCGACGCCCCCGCCCGCCTCGCCTCGCTGCGCGAGAAGCTGTTGCTGCTGGCCTCCGCCGGCGTCGACCGCTGCCACGTCTGCCGCTTCGACAAGCGCTTCGCCTCCCAGCCCGCGCAAGCCTTCATCGACGACATCCTGGTGCGAGGCCTCGGTGTGCGCCATCTCTTCATCGGTGACGATTTCCGCTTCGGCGCGCGCCGCCAGGGTACCTTCGCGATGCTGCGCGCGGCTGGAGCCGAGAGCGGCTTCGGGGTGGAGTCCATGCCCACGCTCGCAGTCGCCGGCGAGCGGGTGTCCAGCTCGGCGGTGCGTGCCGCGCTCGCACGGAGCGACCTCGCCCATGCCGCGCGCCTGCTCGGCCGCCCCTACAGCATCGCGGGTCGCGTCAGCCACGGCGACAAGCTCGGTCGCCAGCTCGGCTTCCCGACCGCGAACATCCAGATGAAGCACCGCCGCCCCGCGCTGGGCGGCGTCTACGTGGTGAGCGTCGAGGGCCTCGCCGCGGGCCCAGTGGCCGGCGTGGCCAACATCGGCCTGCGCCCGACCGCGACCGCGAACGGCCGCGCCCGTCTCGAGGTCCACCTCTTCGACTGGGCGCAGGACTGCTATGGCGCCCACATCCGCGTACATTTCCTGCACCGTCTGCGTGCAGAGCAAAAATTCGCCTCGCTTGACGCGCTGCGCGCGCAGATCGCGCTCGACAGCCGGGCGGCCCGCGACTGGCTGGCCGCGAACCCCCTGCCCGCCTGAAGGCCCGACGAACCCCGACGATCCCACCGACTTCCGACTCCGCCATGGCCGACTACCGCAAGACGCTCAACCTGCCCGACACCCCCTTCCCGATGCGCGGCGACCTGCCCAAGCGCGAGCCGAACTGGATCGCCGACTGGCAGCAGAAGAAGCTCTACCAGCGCATCCGCAAGGCCAGCGCCGGCCGGCCCAAGTTCGTGCTTCACGACGGCCCGCCCTACGCCAACGGCAGCCTGCACATCGGCCATGCGCTGAACAAAATCCTCAAGGACATCATCGTGCGCTCGAAGACGCTCGCCGGCTTCGATGCGCCCTATGTGCCGGGCTGGGACTGCCACGGCCTGCCGATCGAGCACAAGGTCGAAGTCACCCACGGCAAGAACCTGCCCGCGGACAAGGTGCGCGAGCTGTGCCGCGCCTATGCCGCCGAGCAGATCGAGATCCAGAAGGCCGACTTCATCCGCCTCGGCGTGCTCGGCGACTGGGACAACCCCTATCGCACGATGGACTTCGCCAACGAGGCCAACGAGATCCGCGCACTCGCCGAGATGACGAAGAACGGCTACGTGTTCAAGGGCCTGAAGCCGGTGAACTGGTGCTTCGACTGCGGCTCGGCGCTGGCCGAGGCCGAGGTCGAGTACGCCGACAAGCCGTCGCCGACGATCGACGTCGCCTTCCCGGTCTCCGCTGAACATGCTGGCAAGCTCGCCGCCGCCTTCGGCTTGGCGAAGCTCGACAAGCCCGCCGCCGCGGTGATCTGGACCACCACCCCGTGGACCATCCCCGCCAACCAGGCGCTCAACGCCCACCCCGAGTTCGACTACGCGCTGGTGGACGTGGGTGATCGCCTGCTGGTGCTCGCGAAAGAGCTCGTCGAATCCGCCCTGCAGCGCTTCCAGCTCGAAGGCACGATCATCGCCACCGCCAAGGGTGCGGCGCTCGACCGCATCGAGTTCCGCCACCCCTTCTTCGATCGCGTCTCGCCGGTGTACCTGGCCGACTACGTGGGCATCGACGCCGGCACCGGCATCGTGCACTCGTCCCCTGCGCATGGCGTGGATGACTTCAACTCGTGGCGCGCCTACGGCCGCAGCAACGAGGAGATCCTGTCGCTGGTCATGGGCGGCGGCGAGTATGTGCCCGACCTGCCCTTCTTCGGCGGCATGAACATCTGGAAGGCCAACCCGGTCATCGTCGACAAGCTCGCCGAGGTCGGCGCCCTGCTCTCGCACGGCAAGATCACCCACAGCTACATGCACTGCTGGCGCCACAAGACCCCGCTGGTCTACCGCGCCACCGCGCAGTGGTTCGTCGGCATGGACCGCAACGCCGCCGACGGCTCCACGCTGCGCGAGCGCGCGCTGCGTGCGGTCGAGGCGACCAAGTTCTACCCCGCCTGGGGCCAGGCGCGCCTGCACGCGATGATCGCCAACCGCCCCGACTGGTGCATCTCGCGCCAGCGCAACTGGGGCGTGCCGATCCCCTTCTTCCTGCACAAGGAGACCGGCGAGCTGCATCCGCGCACGGTCGAGCTGATGGAAGCGGTCGCGCTGCGCGTGGAGCAGGAGGGCATCGAGGCCTGGTTCAAGCTCGACGCTGCCGAGCTGCTCGGCGCCGAGGCCGCGCAGTTCGACAAGATCAGCGACACGCTCGACGTCTGGTTCGACTCCGGCACCACGCACAAGCACGTGCTGCGCGGCTCGCACAACGACGGCCACCCGGAAGGCCCGCGCGCCGACATGTACCTGGAAGGCTCGGACCAGCACCGCGGCTGGTTCCATTCCTCGCTGCTCACCGGCTGCGCGATCGACGGCCACGCGCCCTACCGCAGCCTGCTCACCCATGGTTTTGCGGTGGATGGCGCCGGGCGCAAGATGAGCAAGTCGCTCGGCAACGTGGTGGTGCCGCAGGAGGTCACCGGCAAGCTCGGCGCCGAGATCCTGCGCCTGTGGGTGGCGTCGACCGATTATTCCGGCGAGCTGTCGATCTCCAAGGAGATTCTCGACCGTGTGGTCGAGGTGTATCGCCGCGTGCGCAACACCCTGCGCTTCCTGCTCGCCAACACCGCCGACTTCGACATCGCCAGGGACGCGGTGCCGCTCGAGCAGTGGATGGACATCGACCGCTACGCGCTCGCCTTCACCCGCCAACTCGCGCAGCAGGCCGAGGCCGACTACGCCAAGATGGAGTTCCACCGCATCGTGCAGGCGCTGCAGGTGTTCTGTGCCGAGGATCTGGGCGCCTTCTACCTCGACATCCTCAAGGACCGCCTGTACACCACGGCCGAAGGCAGCCTGCCGCGCCGCGCCGCGCAGACCGCGCTGTGGCACATCACGCAGACGCTTCTGAAGCTGATGGCGCCGATCCTGTCCTTCACCGCCGAGGAGGCCTGGGCCATCCTCAACCCGGCCAAGGCCGGTGAAGAACCCGACAGCGTGATGCTGCACACCTTCCACGCCCTGCCCGCGCAGCAAGGCGAGGCCGGCCTGATCGCGCGCTGGGAGACCATCCGCACGGTGCGCGCCGAGGGCCTCAAGGTGATCGAGGCGCTGCGCACCGAAGGCAAGGTCGGTGCCTCGCTGCAGGCGGAGCTCGAGCTCGCCCTCACCGCCGACAAGTTCGCCGCCATGGCGAGCCTGGGCGAGGACCTGCGCTTCGTCACCATGACCTCGGCGGCCACGCTGTCCGAGGTGGCCCGCGCCGAGGACGAGCGCATCGTCGCCAGCCCGAGCGCGGCGCAGAAGTGCGAGCGCTGCTGGCACTACGTCGACACGGTCGGCAGCGACGCCGAGCATCCCACGCTGTGCGGACGCTGCGCGAGCAACCTGTTCGGCGAAGGCGAAGCGCGCGCCCATGCCTGAGGCAGCCCGCACGATGACGACGCCCCACCCGACACCCCACGCGCGCAGTGCGCTGGCGCTGATGCTGCCCTGGCTGATCCTCGCGGTACTGGTCGGCGTGCTCGACCAGGTCACCAAGCAGTTCGTGCTGGCGAACCTGTACCGCGGCGAGGTGATCCCGGTAACGGGCTTCTTCGACCTGGTGCTGGTCTTCAACACCGGCGCGGCCTTCAGCTTTCTCGCCGAGCATGGCGGCTGGCAGCGCTGGTTCTTCACCGTGCTGGCGCTCGGGATCAGCGCCTGGCTGCTGGCGCTGATGCACCACCACCGCCACGAGACGCTGCTGCCGGCGGCCTTCGCGCTGATCATCGGCGGCGCGCTCGGCAACGTCTATGACCGCCTCGTGCACGGCGCGGTGGTCGATTTCCTGCACTTCCACTACGCCGGCTGGAGCTGGCCGGCGTTCAACCTGGCCGACTCGGCCATCACCGTGGGCGTCGTCATGATGCTGTGGGGCCAGCTCTTCGGCCCCGCCGCCAGCGATCCGCCCCGACCGGGAGCACCATCTTGAGCGAAGCGATCCAGGCCAACAGCCTCGTCACCCTGCATTACCGCATCTCGCTGCCGAGCGGCCAGCCGCTGATCAGCACCTTCAACGCCACCCCCGCCACCCTGCAGCTCGGCGCGGGCGAAATGCTGCCCGCCATGGAGCGCCTGCTGATCGGCCTGATGCCGGGCACCCACCACGTCTTCGAGCTCGCCGCCGACGAAGCCTTCGGCCCCTATCGCGACGAACTGGTCGAGCGCGTGAAGCGCGAACACATGCCCGAAGAGGAAATCGAAGCGATGAGCATCATGGAGTTCACCGCCCCCGACGGCTCGCGCTACTCCGGCCTGGTGCGCGAGATCGACGCGCAGTCGGCGCTGATCGACTTCAACCATCCGCTGGCGGGCAAGGCCATCCGCTTCGAGGTGGAAGTGATCGGGATCTCCTGAACGCCTCCTGCTACACCCCACAGAGACGAAAGATGAACGACAAGCAAATCCTGCTCGCCAATCCGCGTGGCTTCTGCGCCGGCGTCGAGCGC
Source organism: Thauera sp. (assembly GCA_016790365.1). Classification (GTDB taxonomy): domain Bacteria; phylum Pseudomonadota; class Gammaproteobacteria; order Burkholderiales; family Rhodocyclaceae; genus Thauera. The sequence goes on from JAEUNQ010000248.1 coordinate 11,286, forward strand.
GCGATCGAGATCGTCGAGCGCGCCCTGAAGCGCTATGGCGCGCCGATCTACGTGCGCCACGAGGTCGTGCACAACAAGTTCGTGGTGGACGACCTGCGCAACAAGGGAGCGGTCTTCGTCGACGAACTCGAAGAGGTTCCCGCCGGAAACACCGTGATCTTCTCGGCTCATGGCGTCTCGCTCGCCGTGCGCGAAGAGGCCGAGCGCCGCGGCCTGCGCGTTTTCGACGCCACCTGCCCGCTGGTGACCAAGGTCCACGTGGAAGTGGCGCGCATGCGCGACCAGGGCAAGGAAATCGTCATGATCGGTCACAAGGGCCACCCCGAGGTCGAAGGTACGATGGGCCAGGTCGACGGCGGCATCCACCTCGTCGAGACCCCGGCGGACGTCGCCGGGCTTCAAGTCGCCGATCCCGAGCAGCTCGCCTACGTGACCCAGACCACGCTGTCGGTGGACGACGCGGCCGCGATCGTCGATGCACTGCGCGCCCGCTTCCCGCGAATCGTCGGACCCAAGAAAGACGACATCTGCTACGCCACGCAGAACCGCCAGGACGCGGTGAAGTTCATGACCCCGCATGCCGACGTGGTGTTCGTGGTCGGCTCGAAGAACAGCTCGAACTCCAATCGCCTGCGCGAGGTCGCCGCACTGCGTGGCGTGCCGGCCTTCCTGATCGACAACGCCGCCGGCATCGATCCTGCTTGGCTGGAAGGCAAGCGTCGCATCGGCGTCACCGCGGGCGCGTCTGCGCCGGAGGTGCTGGTGGCGGAGGTGATCGCCCGCCTGGAAGAGCTGAGCGGCGGTGCGGTGCGCAACCTGGACGGCGTGCCCGAGCGCGTGACTTTCGCGCTACCGAGGGAGCTGCAGGACGCGCGCTGAAGGGTGTGCGCTGGCTGACGCGATTCGCGGCCGGCGCCGCTCCTGCGTGGCACCCATCGTGTGTGCTTTCTGCAGGAGCGCCGCAAGGCGCGAACGCGGCGCCTCTCGGATCACCCGCCGATGTGCGGCTCCATGATGCGCCGGTAGAACTCGTGGAAGTGCTGCATGCCGTCCTCGAAGGGCGACTGGTAAGGGCCGACCTCGTTGCGCCCTTCCTTCATCAGAGCCCTGCGCCCCCGGTCCATGCGCTCGCCGATCTCGTCGTCCTCGATCGCGGTCTCCATGTAGGCGGCCTGCTCGGCGTCGACGAACTCGCGCTCGAACTCGACGATGTCCTCGGGGTAGTAGAACTCCACCACGTTGGTCGTCCTGTCGACGTCGGTCGGGATCAGCGTGCTCACCACCAGCACGTGCGGGTACCACTCGACCATCACGTTCGGGTAGTAGGTGAGCCAGATCGCGCCGTGTGTGGGCTTCTTCTCGCCGTAGTAGTCGAGCACCGCCTTGTGCCACTTGGCGTAGGTCTCGGAACCCGGCTTGGCGAGCGAGGTGATGCCCACCTTCTGCACCGAGTACCAGTCGCCGAACTGCCAGCTCAGATCCTTGCAGGTCACGAAGTTGCCCAATCCGGGGTGGAAAGGCACGACGTGGTAGTCCTCCAGATAGACCTCGATGAAGGTCTTCCAGTTGTAGTCGCAGTGATGGATCTCGACCTTGTCGAGCTTGTAGCCCGAGAAGTCGAGCTCGCCCGCCACCTGCATGCCGGCGAGGTCGGCGCCGGCCGAGCGCGGCCCCTTGAACAGCAGGCCATTCCAGCGCTCGAGCTCGTCGCGCTTGAGACCGAGGCAAGGCTTTTCGGGGAAGTGCGGCGCACCGAGCAAATTGCCCTGGCGGTCGTAGGTCCAGCGGTGCACCGGACAGACCACGAACTTGGTCGTGCCGCTGCCCTGCAGCATGATCGCCTGGCGATGGCGGCAGACGTTGGACATCTGGTGGACGCCGGCCTCGGTGCGGAACAGCAGCTTGGAATGATCCAGCCACTCGAGCGAGCGGTAGTTGCCGACCTCGGGAACCATCAGCTCATGGCCGACGTACCCCGGCCCGGCATCGAAGAGGAGCTTTTTCTCCAGTTCGAAAACCTTCTGGTCGAAGTACCACGCGACAGGCAGCTGGGAGGCAGCCTGGGCCAGTTGAGCCTTGGAAGCGATGTCGGACATCCCCGAACCTCCTCTTGCGGACAAGAAATCCGGAAAAATAAAGGGTTTAGTGTAAGGCACCCCCTGTTTGACCGCCATACCCGCCTTCGGTTATTTTCCCGCTTTTGCCGCGCCAGATATTGATCCATGCCAAAGTCGGCATCCTCCCCCAAGTCGTTCGAAGCGGCGGTCTCCGAGCTCGAGGCGATCGTCCAGGAAATGGAATCCGGCAACCTGCCGCTCGAGGATGCGCTCGCACGCTACCAGCGCGGCGTCGGCCTGCTGCGCCACTGCCAGACCACGCTCGGCGACGCGGAGCAGCGCGTGCGCATGCTCGAAGGCGACGCGCTCACCGATTTCCCGACCGATTCGAGCCGTAACGGCGACGAGGCAGGCGCATGAACGCAGACAGCAAGCTCCCCTCCTTCTCCGACTGGACGGCGCAGATCCAGCAGCGCACCGAGGTCGCGCTCACCGGCGTGCTGCCCGACCCCGCGGTGGCGCCGCAGCGCCTGCACGAGGCGATGCGCTACGCGGTGCTCGGCGGCGGCAAGCGGGTGCGCCCGCTGCTCGCGCATGCGGCCGGCGCACTCGCTGGCGCCGCGGCCGAGGACCTCGACCGCATCGCCTGTGCGGTCGAGCTGATCCACGCCTATTCGCTGGTGCACGACGACCTGCCGTGCATGGACGACGACGTGCTGCGCCGCGGCAAACCCACCGTGCATGTCGAGTTCGACGAGGCCACTGCCCTGCTCGCCGGTGACGCGCTGCAGACACTGGCCTTCCAGGTGCTCGCCGAGCGTCCGCTCGGCACCGACCCGGCGAACCAGCTCGCGATGCTGAACCAGCTCGCCGTCGCCTCGGGTTCGCGCGGCATGGCCGGCGGACAGGCGATCGACCTCGACTCGGTGGGCAAGCAGCTCGGGCGTGAAGAGCTCGAGTTCATGCACATCCACAAGACCGGTGCGCTGATCCGCGCCGCGGTGCTGCTCGGCGCACGCGCCGGTCGCGCGCTGGGAGCCGACGAGCTCGAGCGCCTGGACCACTACGCCAAGGTCGTCGGCCTGCTCTTCCAGGTGGTGGACGATCTCCTCGACGCCGAGGCCGACACCGCCACGCTGGGCAAGACCGCCGGCAAGGACGCCGACAACGACAAGCCGACCTACGTGAGCCTGCTCGGGCTCGTCGACGCGCGCCGCCTTGCCGAGGAGATGCTCGACGACGCCCGTGCCAGCCTGCGCCCCTTCGGCGCACGTGCGCTGCGCCTGGAGCAACTCGCGGACTACATCGTGCACCGCGCCTTCTGATTCCGCCCGACCACGGCCCCCAAGAACAACCCAAAAGCCGGACCCCCCATGGCCCCCTATCCGAACCTGGAACGCATCGGCTCCCCCGCCGACCTGCGTGCACTCGATCGCCGCGAACTCGGCACCCTCGCCACGGAACTGCGTGCCTTCCTGATCGAGTCGGTGTCGAAGACCGGCGGCCATCTGTCCTCCAACCTCGGCACGGTCGAGCTGACGATCGCCCTGCACCACGTCTTCAACACGCCGCACGACCGCATCGTCTGGGACGTCGGCCACCAGACCTACGGTCACAAGGTGCTCACCGGCCGCCGCAACGCGATGACCGGGCTGCGCCACTTCGGCGGCATCTCCGGCTTCCCGCGGCGCTGTGAGAGCGAATACGACACCTTCGGCACCGCGCACTCGTCCACCTCGATCTCGGCCGCGCTCGGCATGGCCGTGGCGGCGCGCACACGCGGCGAGGACCGCCACGCGATCGCAGTGATCGGCGACGGCGCGATGTCGGCCGGCATGGCCTTCGAAGCGCTCAACAACGCCGGCGACATGGAGAACCTGAACCTGCTGGTGATCCTCAACGATAACGAGATGTCGATCTCGCCGCCGGTCGGAGCGCTCACCAAGATCCTCGCCCGCATGATGTCGGGCTCGACCTACAACACCGCGCGCCGCGTCGGCGAGAAGGTGCTCGGCGTGGCGCCGCCGGTGGCCGAGCTCGCGCGCAAGGTCGAGGAATACGCCAAGGGCATGATCGGCCCGGGCACGTTGTTCGAGGAGTTCGGCTTCCATTACTACGGCCCGATCGACGGCCACGACCTCGACGCCCTGATTCCCACCCTGCAGAACCTCCGCAAGCTCAAAGGGCCGCAGTTCCTCCACGTGATCACCCGCAAGGGCCAGGGCTACAAGCTCGCCGAGGCCGACCCGGTGCTCTACCACGGCGTCTCCAAGTTCGATCACACCGCCGGAATCCAGGCCGGCAAGGGCGGCGGCAAGCTCACCTATACCCAGGTGTTCGGCGACTGGCTGTGCGACATGGCCAAGGCCGACCCGCGCGTCGTCGGCATCACCCCGGCGATGCGCGAGGGCTCCGGCCTGGTGCGCTTCGCGCGTGAATTCCCCGAGCGCTACTTCGACGTCGGCATCGCCGAACAGCACGCGGTAACCTTCGCCGCCGGCCTCGCCTGCGAGGGCTTCGTGCCGGTGGTGGCGATCTACTCGACTTTCCTGCAGCGCGCCTACGACCAGCTCATCCACGACGTCGCGCTGCAGAACCTGCCGGTGGTGTTCGCGATCGACCGCGGCGGCCTGGTGGGCGCCGACGGCGCGACCCACCACGGCGCCTTCGACCTCTCCTTCCTCGCCTGCGTCCCCAACCTGGTGGTGATGGCGCCG
>JAEUNQ010000306.1 GCA_016790365.1 Thauera sp.
TCGCCGGTGGCGCGATCGACGGGTACTGGGACACCGGCAGCTGCTGGATGGACAGGGCGCCCGCCAGCATGATGACGATGGCGATGACCCACGCGAAGATGGGTCGGTCGATGAAGAAACGGGCCATGGTCGGCTACCTCAGCTGGCCTTGGGCGCGGCGGCCGGCGGCGCACCCGCCCCGGCTTCCTGCGCCTGCACCGGCGTGCCCGGGCGGGCCTTCTGCAGGCCTTCGACGATGATGCGCTCGCCGGCCGTCAGGCCGCCGGTCACCACCCAGTCCGAACCGAGCGACTGCGCCACCTGCACCGGACGCGCCTCGACCTTGCTCTCGGCATTGACCACCATCACCAGCGCGTTGCCGAGCGGGTCGCGCGACAGCGCCTTGTGCGGCACCAGGATGGCCTCGCTGCGCGTGCCCTGCGGCAGGCGGGCGCGGACGTACATGCCGGGCAGCAGCACGCCGTCCGCGTTGGCGAAGCGCGCACGCAGGGTCACGCTGCCGGTGCCTGCATCCACGGTGACCTCGGAGAGCGCCAGGCGACCCTCGACGGGGTATTCGCTGCCGTCTTCGAGGATCAGCCTCACCGGCACCTCGCCCTTCGCACCCGCCTGCAGGCGGCCGGCGGCGATCTCGGCGCGCAGGCGCAGCATGTCGGCGCTCGACTGGGTCAGATCCACGTAGATCGGGTCGAGCTGCTGCACGGTGGCGAGCGCCTGCGCCTGGTTGGCGGTGACCAGCGCGCCCGGCGTCACCGCCGAACGCCCGATGCGCCCGGCGATCGGCGACTTCAGGCGAGTGTAGTCGAGGTCGATGCGCGCCTTGTCGAGCGCGGCCTTCGCAGCGGCGACCTCGGCCTGGGCCTGCTTGAGCGCGGCCTGTGCGTCGTCGTTGGCCTGCTTGCTGACGGCGTCGATCTTCACCAGCCCGGCGTGGCGCTCGGCCTTGCTGCGCGCGACCTGGGCGTTGGCCTCGGCGCGGGCGAGTGCGGCCTTGGCGCTGTCGTGGGCGGCCTGGTAGGGAGCGTCGTCGATACGATAGAGAACCTGCCCGGCCTTGACCTCGCTGCCCTCGTCGAAGGCGCGCTGGGTGAGGATGCCGGTGACCTGCGGGCGCAGCTCGGCGATCAGGTAGGGCGTGGTGCGACCGGGCAGCTCGGTGACCATCGGCACGCTGCCGCTGGCGACCGTCATCACCGTCACTGCGGGTGCCGGCGGCGGCCCGCCTGCGCCCGGCGCGACGCCCTGTTCCTTGCCGCCACTGCACGCGGCAAGGAACAGGACGCCCAGCGTCACCACGGCTGCGGCTCTGTATCGGGATTGGGATCGGATCTTCATTGGAGCCTCGTGAACGCGAAGCGCGGCAGCTCCGGCAAACGAAGCGTGATCGCTGCCAGTCCTCCCGCGAATTAGAATGTTTATTCTAGATCGAACGCTCATTCTATGTTATCGTTTGTTGCACCGCAAGGCCTCTCATGACATTGAAGCGTGCCCGCCGTTCCCCGCGAGCGGGCCGGCATACGCCAGCAGGACAGCATGCAGACTCCGGACTCCAGCCCTCACATCATCGACGCGCCACGCGCTGCGGCACGCCGTCAGCAGATCCTTCAAGCCGCCGCGCAATGCTTCCGCGAGCACGGCTTCCATGGCGCCAGCATCGCACAGATCTCGAAGACCGCCGGCATGAGCCCGGGTCACATCTACCACTATTTCGAGAACAAGGAAGCGATCATCGCAGCGATCGTGGCGCAGGACCTCGAGAGCCTGCTGACGCTCACCACCGAGCTGCGCGCGGCCTGCAACGTGCGCGCCGCGCTGATCGAGCGCGCCGCCGAGGGCGTGGCCGACCAGCTCGACCCGATCAATGCCGCGCTGAAGCTCGAGATCGTCGCCGAGGCCGCGCGCAATCCACGCGTGGCGGAGATCGTGCGCGAAGCCGACGTCACCTGCCGCCGCGAGCTCGCGGTGACGATCCGCGCGATCCGCCAAGCTGCCGGCCGCGAGGATTCGCCCGCGGCGGTCGGCGAGATGGTCGAGGTGCTCGCGAGCCTGTTCGAAGGCCTGCTGCTGCGCACCATCCGCAACCCGGGCCTAGACCGCGCGCGTGTCGCACAACGCATCCAGATCGCCATCAACGATCTGCTCGACCAGCCGGGCTGACACATGGCCGCCTTGCATTACGCAGGCGGCCAAGGCGGGCATCGGTGGCCCACCTGCCGGATTACAGGTAGCCGAGCTTGCCCGGCAGCCACAGCGCGAGCTGCGGGAACACGATCATCAGGGTCAGCCCGGCGCCCATCGCCAGCACCAGCCAGATCACCCACTTGAAGGTCTCCTCCATGCCGATGCCGGCGATGCGCGAGGTGATCATCAGCGAGATCGCCATCGGCGGGGTGAACTGGCCGATGGCGAGGTTGATCGTCATCATCACGCCGAACCACACCAGGTCCCAGCCCATCGCCACCGCGATCGGCACCAGCAGCGGCAGCAGGATCAGGAAGATCGAGATCGCGTCGAGGAACATGCCGGCGGCGAGCAGCAGCAGGTTGATCGACAGCAGCATCAGCCACTCGCTCGAGTGCAGCCCGACCAGTGCCTTGGCCGCGGCGTCAAAGATGCCCAGCGTGTTGCCCGCCCAGGCGAACACCGAGGCGATGCCGATGATCATCAGCACCACCGCCGACAGCTCGCCGGCCTCGACCAGCACGCGGAACAAGCCCCGGAAGCTGATGCTGCGGTACACCACCATGCCGACGAAGATGCCGTAGGCCACCGCCACCACCGCCGCCTCGGTGGGCGTGAAGATGCCGGTGCGCAGGCCGCCGAGGATGATCACCGGCGCCAGCAGGCCCCAGATCGCGTCGATGAAGCTCTTGCCCAGCGGCGGGCGTTCGGCCTTGTAGTCGCGGCCGAAGCCATATTTGCGGCTGATGACGATCGCCGGCACCAGCAGGCACAGCGCGGCGATCATGCCCGGGAACAGGCCGGCCGCGAACAGCGCCGGCACCGTGGCCGCCGGCACCATCACGCTGTAGACGATGAAAGCCACCGAGGGCGGGATCACGATCGCGGTCGAACCCGAGGCGGCGATCAGGCCGGCCGAGAAGCCCTTGGGATAGCCGCGCGCGATCATCGACGGCAGCATCACCGCCGCCACCGCGGCCGCATCAGCCGGACCGGAGCCGGAAATGCCGCCGAGCAGCATCGACACCAGCACCGCCACCACCGCGAGCGAGCCCGTCCACTCGCCGACGATCGCGGTGACGAAGCGCACCAGGCGGATCGCCACCCCCGAGCGCTCGAAGATCATGCCGGCGAGGATGAACATCGGGATCGCCAGCAGCGGGTACTTGGCGATGCCGGCGTAGATGTTGGTCGGCACCGCGAGCTGGTCGAAGCCGGTCATCGCCAGCACCGCGATGCTGGCCACGCCCAGCCCGGTGGCGAGCGGCATGCCTGCGACCAGCGCGAGCAGGAAGAGGCCGATGAGGACGGTGCCGATCATTGGGCGGCCCTCGCGTCACCGCGCGCATTGCCCCCCGGAGGCGGCGATTGCCGCCGCAGCCGGGTGATCACCAGCCGCAGCACCAGCGCCACCGCCAGCACCGGCATCCACACCGTGTACCACCACTGCGGCACGCCGAGCGCGGGCGAGGTCTCCTCGAAGCGGTACTGGTCCCAGGTGAGCTTGCCGGCGTAGAAGGCGATGAAGGCGAACAGG